>DASXXV010000330.1:0-44072 GCA_036502905.1 Occallatibacter sp.
CCTGCTCCGGCACAGAATCATCCTTGGCGACAAGGTTGGCAGCAGATGAAAACACCGGCTTTTTCCTGGGCCTGGTGAACCACAACCAGGGGACATTTCTATTGTGGACAATGCGGGGACATTTCTATTGTGGTATGACAACTTCGGTTCGGATGCTTGACATTTGATGGTCGGATGTCTACTATCGTTGGCCGACTCGACGCAGCCCTCGATGGTCTTTTGCTTGGGAATGACGAGATACACAACCACCCCAATGACTACTCCGGCACCAATCAGGGCTCCCGCCACTTGAGCACCCGTGGGTCCAATCTTTCCCAGACCCGTTTGCGAGACAGCGGGCTGAGAGACCACGCACACGGAAGCAGAAGCATTCCAACCCAGAGTCTGCTCGACATTCTGTAGCCTTTCCCAGCCGATTCACAGCGCAACCGCTTTGTTCGTCATGACGTTGTCGAACAGCACATCCAGATCTGCCGAGGTGCTAGCCGCCGTGCAATTCGCCGGAAAAACATTCGCATTCAAGGCTCTGAATGGCGCCACGGCCGCAGTCGTATCGGAGATCGAGTACGGCATGGACAGCTGAACCTTGGTCTGGTGAGCAGGCCGCGTCAGGCTCACGATGAATTGGTGATTGGGCTGATCCCACTGCAATTCGACGATGGCTCGTTCGCCCACGTCCACCGGACCCAGATCGACGTTGTCAAAGAACTGACCGTGGTAATAGAGAAAGCCTCCAGCCTCTACTGTTGGCGGAACACTGGTTGAGGCGTAACGGTCGAGTTGCAGATAAGCTTGAACATCGTCTGCTGAGGTTCCTCCACCCCCGTTGAAGAACGCCCCCGACAAAAGCACCTGGGAGTGGGTCACGCCGGGATTCGTTGTGCAATCCTGAGGGCTGGAGTTACGAACCGTCACCTGTACCGAGATGTCGGTCGCTGAAGTGTTGGTCATGTTGACTTGAGAGTTTCCGAACTGCGTGCCCGTGTCCGATGTAGTTGCGCCGTAGGCGCGAGACCGCAAACGCAACTGGCCGCGTTCAATCTCACGGACGCACTCCATTGCTGGGGAGCCACATTGCTGCGGCGCCCTCCATTTCGCCGTGTCGATAAATGGCCTGTTGAAATTGTCGTAAAGGTGTAGACCCGAAAAGGGTTGAGGGTTCTGTGCCCAAACGGCGGACGGAAGAGCCAAAAACAGCAACAGCAGCGAGTTCCACTTGCTTTGCAGCAAAATCGTTGGCATTGTAGTGTCCTTTTAATTCTTGATTTCTCGTTTTCCCCACTACCGACTGCACGTCCCAACAGATCTGGCTTCGGTGACCGTCGTGCTAGCCGCTGTAAGCACTCGGGCGAGACACCCAACCCTGCGCTACTTACCTTCTGTTGGACCGGTGCTCGTCTTTGGTTCTTTCTTTTCTTTCTTGGCGTCTCCCAGAAATTCCACTTCTTTGCCGGTGTGAGTCTTGACCGCTGCGAAAATGTTCTTGTAGTCCTTCTTGTCCATCCGCAGCACCAGGCTCTTCGGCGCATTTTGCTCATGGAAATCCACGTAGAGCCAGTGGCTCTTGGACTTCGTCAGCATGACGATGGCTCCAGCTCCCAGCGAGGCGACCATCACAATGGCGCCCTGAGTAATCCGGTGCTTCTTGGTGTACTCGTAGGAAAACTTGTCAATCTGATCGTAAGGAATAGTGGCGATGTCGTGGTCGGCCACACGCACGACTACGTTCTTGTTGTTGTCGCTGAAGATTAGGCTGGCCTCTGCCTGCTTGCCTTTGGCGTCGGCGAGCTTAACGTTCCGAAACGCAGTCTCTTCGGTCATGGCGAAATTCACCACCACCAAAACCGTCAGTCCAACTGAGATCATTCTTCTCATAGATTTGTCCTTTCATCTCTGCATCCTTACAGCTTGGCTCCCGACTACCGATTGATCGTGAAACGAAGCGACTCCGAATCACCGGCGCAGCGAACATTCCCGCCATCGGAAGTGAGAGGAGTTTCGACCCTGACATAAGCGGTGCCAGGGTCTGCAATATCAGTCTCAGGTATAACTGCCGTCAGCCGGTTCGAATTGACGACCGTGGTTTGTCGATTGCCCTCGTTCCATTGCACGACGGAGTTGACGTTGAAGAAGTCTCCGGTGACGGTCAAACTGAACTCTTGGCTCCCTGCTTTCATGAGGGATGGCGTCATGGACGAGATGGTCGGAGGTAAGTCGCATGCTTTCGGGTCGCTATTTCCGCAAGAGCTTAAGCCCAGCACAGCGACTGTGATCAGCAGTGTCGCAAAGCACCGCCGTTTGGACTGTGCGTCCAGCCCATTGAGCACAGCAGAGAGTGGTTGCAGAATCGCCATTCTACTCATGGCCTCCTGCTGCCGCGTGGTGGCCACAGCACGTTATGACTCCCTCAGGGGCTGAGGCTTCAGAGCACTGCATTTCTGCATGCCCCACAATGTCACCAAACCGCTGCAATGCACTGGAGTAGCCGCGCCGGTTGAAAGCCGGCCAATCGTTGGCCAGCGTGCCAAAGAAAGCGATCCCAAAATTCTTGTCCATGAATCCATCGTCATTGAGCGCCCAATGATGAAGGTCATGCGCTTGGCGGGCCGCCACGAACCACCTCTTCAGCCAGCGATTCCGCTCCATCCAGAACCCGGCCACATGCATCCGGTCGTGCAAATAGCTGAACATCAGGAAGCTCCAGACGAGTGTTCCCCCGACGAAAACGAACTGATGCAATAGGGTTACCTGCAGCCAGTGAAGCAATTCGATTGATGCTGCCAGCAGGACGGCCCCGGGAATCAGCCACTCCAGGCCAACATTCCCAAGGGCGACTGAGTCAGTAGTGGCATCCAGGTATCCCGAGTCCGGGCGCTGTGACTGAAGCGGTCCATAGAGGACCAGATGGTGCTTCATGTGGCTGTGGCTGAGGAAACCGATCTTGCCACTGTGCAGAAGCCGGTGCAGCAGGTATCCCAGAAGTTCCGACACGAAGATCGAAGCGGCTAGCCACGCGAGAACCGAAATTGCGCTCTTCATAGCCGCGAACACTAGGCGATGTTGCCGGTGCCCGCAAGCGACAAACAGCGTCAGAGGCCCCTTGTCGCAGTATGACGAGGGTTGGCAGGCGACTAATTTGCGGACGCTTCTAGTGCGAGGAAAGACCGGCTAGGCTTAGGGGTTTCAATCTCAGCTGGCTTAGCAGTTGCGGGAAGCGAGGATCGTTGCGTAGAGGATCGGCAGCGGCTCACCTGGCAGGTATACCAGATATTCGCATCGTTCGTCAGCGGCGCGATGGAGCCACTCGAAGGCGTGGTCGAGATCGCGCAGTCCAGTGTATATCAGTGCTACGTAGATAGTTGGCACATAGGTGTGAGCCGAAAGCTGCGTCAGATGGGTTATGTCTGGAGCGCTTTAGCCCTTTCGCTTGAGACGGCGCACTCGTGACCGATCAATGCAAGGATTGCGGGGTCGTCAGGGGCGGCAGCCCTTCTGAAAAGCATCGCGAGCCTGCGGATGCACGCCTTTCATTTCATAGGCGCGCCCAATGTTGACCAGGGCGATGCCATAGCTGGGGTCCAACTCGAGCGACCTGGCGTTCTGCGCGATCGCCCGGTCAAACTCGCGGTTCTGGTAGAAAGCTTCGCCCAGGGCGGAGCTAAGCAGAGGATTCGCGGGGTCCAGTTCCAACGCGCGTTTGCGTTCGACGATTGCGGCATTGAGGTCACCAATGGCAGTGAGGTAGTAACCGTAGAACTGGTAGCCGGTGGCATAGTCTGGATTCAACTGCAAGGTCAGCATAAATTCCTTGCGTGCTTCCGGCAAGTTCAACTCGTAAACCATTTCTGAATATCCCAGCGAGACGTGCGCCTCCGCTAGTGTACCGTCCAGTTCCAGGGCCCTCTTGGCGGCCTCCGCTTTGGGAAACGCCTGAGCCGGGGGCAGGGCCGTATACGGCGCGGAACCCAAAAGCTCGTAGGAATATGCCAGCCCCGCATAAGAAGGTGCATAACTAGGATCGATATCGATGGATTGTTGGAAGAGCGCAAGGGCTCGAGTGAGACGCTCAGAGGTGCGCTTATTCCAAAAATAACGGCCTTCTAGGTAGGAGAGATAAGCCCGGCGGTTGACCTCGCGCGCGGGCGACGCAACGTGCGGCAGGTTCTTCAGGACTTCACCGGCGACCGCGGGCGAGGCAACAGATGGCAGGTTCTTCAGGACTTCGCCGGTGATCGCTTCCGCGACCTCGTCCTGGACGCGCAACAGATCTTTCACGTCACGTTCGTAACTCTGGCCCCAGACGACACTCTGGTTGCTCACCTGAATGAGTTGGGCCGTGATTCCCACGCGGTCGCCGATCTCTCGCGCAGCTGCGCCGCTTGGTTTTCAGTGTCCTGCTTCCCTGTCGAGACCCGCGTGTAGATGGCAACTTTCATGTGTTTCAAAATCCTCCCCCAAAAGCCTCCAGTCCAGTCAACGGTCTGGAGGCCGATTTCCAGCCGTTTCATTATTTAATGGTTTTAAAACAGGACTCTATCGGCACGAAGCAGCTGGACATGTTGTCTGGCTGACTGTCGGACAGCCGTAGCAACTCCTTTCCCCGGGTTTTTGCGCTTCTTTGTGTGCAGGACGTGGGCTGATTCAATCACCAGATGACCGGAGGCCAGAAGCAGCATGGGCCTACGAGCGCTGTGTCGTCCCCCTTGGGCTTATCTTCGGCTTGCAAACTTGTTCCGATTGTGAAGGACGGCCCAATATCCCTTCTTCAGGCAAACTCCTGCCCACCAGCCCTTCATTTATTTGCGATCAGGATAGTGTGTTCGCTATTTCTTCACTTCAACTAAACATTGTCGTGACATGAATGTAAGGGGATGGCACAATTGACTACAGGAAATCAGGATGAGTTCGCAAATCACAAACCCCAATTCCGAAGCGGCGATCCTCGCCCGCGTCATTCAGGCCGAGGAAGGAACCTTGTCACGCAGTGCGGCCGAGTATTTGTTGTCGGTTCGTTTTGGCGAACGCGATGTCGCACGCATGAACGAGTTGTCTGAGTTGGCTCGGCAAGGCAAACTGACCACTCAAGAACAAGCTGAGCTCGATAGCTATCTCCACGTGAGCAATCTGCTAGCCGTTATGCAGTCTAAAGGACGCCGCGCCTTGCAGCGCTCGACTCAGTAATCAGACATCTTGAATGCTGATCTCATCCGCCGGGTTTGGAAGCGCGCCGGGGACCGCTGTGAATACTGCCAGTTGCCTTCGGCCGTTCATCCGGCACCTTTCCAAATAGATCACATCATTGCAAGACAACATGGTGGCAAGACTGAACTTGAAAATCTCGCCCTGGCCTGTATCCATTGCAATCGCTTCAAGGGGCCAAACGTAGCTGGACTTGATCCTGACACGGGAGAGATTGTGCGCCTTTTCCATCCCCGACGCGACAACTGGCCGGAGCACTTCGTATGGGACGGGCCGGAATTGAAGGCGCGAACGCTGATTGGACGGGTAACGATCGCGGTCCTGGTGATTAACGACCCAGAGGTCGTTGCTGTGCGGAGAGCCTTGCAAGACGAGGGAGTCTTTTTGAGGTAGCGCGCCGGAACCGGAAACGTCAGCTCCAGGCTCTCTCTATGACTGACGGCCGATCAGTGGTGTCATGAGTGTAGGCAGCCACGATTCAGTTTCCGGTTGTTCGATTCTCGTTCAGGCGGCAAGACGAATCCGAGTCGCCATGTATTCCTTCCGTCCCCAAGAGAAGCGGGTTAGCCGTCAGAGAAAAGCGCCCGGGCACCCTGCGTTGGATCCCAGAGATCCTCGTTGATAGCTCGTTCCACCACACGCCATTGGACCAGGTTTCCCTTGACCCATTCGGCAGCCTCGCGCAAGCCTTCGGTTTCCTCTTTTGAGGGCGCACGCCGGTGTTGGCGAGTGAAGCAGTCCTGCAGCTCTTGGAACAACTCCTGCTCCTGGAGTTTGAGTGCTCCGGAGTTGGTTAGTCTGTATGTTCTCCTGTTCTTTGACATATCTCGCCACCTCGCCTGGGCAGAGATTCCACGTGAAATCCGCTCGACCGTCGCAGCAAGCGCGACTGCCGGCAGCTTGCTTCGCTGGTTGAAACACTGTGATCGCCCGCGACTGACCTCCGTGCCCTGTCCATATCGGATTCAGGCTGCGCTCTGCGCGGATGCTACCTTGCGCAGCAAGATCATGCGTTCCCGCTGAGCCACAAACTGAAAATCGCCGGTTTGCAGAACTTCGTCCACGTGCTGCTGGACCCCGGGGCAATAGTCAATGTAGTCATGAAAGGCGATCAGGCCGTCGGCGATGACAGAATCCTTGAAGTGCAGATAGTCGGCTCTGACGTTTTCGTAGTCGTGGAGCCCGTCAATGTAAAGGAAGGCGATCGGCTGGTTCCAGGTGACGGCGGTGGAACAGTTCCGAATCACGGTGACGTGCTGCTCGAGGCCGTGATGCGAGAGGCTCTTCTGCAGGAGTGCATAGGTGTCGCGACCTTGGGCGAGAAAGTAGCCGTCGTGTGGATCAATGGCGTAAAGGTGGAAATGGGAAGGCGCCACGGCCTTTAGCGTGCGCCCGATGACCACGGTGGATTTTCCGCAAAAGCTCCCGATCTCGACCAGGCTCAGGTCGTGAGCGCCAGTGGGCCGCTGGGTTGCCTTCAGGACGGCCGCGATCAAGAGGTCGGCTTCATCATCGCTTAGCCAACCGTCAATGCCGGAGGAGTCACGCAGGAGCGAGAGGGAGCACAAGATACCATGCTGCCGTTCCGTTCTTGCGTGCAGTTCATCCATCCAGGCACGGGCCTGCGCGTTGCCGGGATAGAGGCGCAAGGCGGTTTCCAGCTGCAATTTTGCCTGGTTCACCTCGCCCATGTCCGACAAGGTCTTGCCCAGTTCCGAACGCAGCCAGGTCCAGCTATTGTCCTCAGGACGGAGGAGCTTCGCCATGGAATCGAAGGCGGCCAGGGCTTCCCCGGGGCGACCCAGCGAGCGCAGGGAAATGCCGCGGTCGAAGTGTGCCCAGGCATAGTCGGGCGCGACGAGCAAGGCCAGGTCGAAATCGCGCACTGCCAGGGTGTGGAGCTGCTGATTGGCGTGATGGTTGGCGCGGCGCTTGTGGTCGCCGGCGGAGGTATCAAGGACCCAGTGAGGGTCGAAGATTTCCGGCGCACACTCCCGAGCAGCCTGCATGGCGCATCGCGCGTTGCCGTACTGGGTCGCGGCCGCACAAGCCACGGCCAATTCGAACCGAACCCAGCCGTTGGAGGGATACAGCCGCGAGCACTCGGAAAGCACGCGGACGGACTCTTCGCCCTGCCCCATTTCCCGCAACGCTTTTCCCTTGCCTAGGTGCGACCACGGTGAGCCGGGACAGTCGCGCGTGGCCTTCTCAAAGTGATCGCGCGCGCGTTCGTAGTGTCCCACCGCGAAGTCAAGGCATCCAAGACGATAATTGCCGAATGCGGAAGCAGGATAATTTGCCGGCAAACTGGCTTCGGGCGTGGAAGGAACAGGCTTGTTCTGGAAAAACTCACGCACCCGGCTGCAGCAGGCGGGCAGGCCCGCCTTGCCCGGGAACGGCGCATCCATCAGGCTGGCAAAGATCCGGTAGTTGTCCGAACGGGTGGATTCGCTGACGGGAACTCGCACGGGATGCGAGATATGGGCGCTGGCGGCGGAGTAGACAGGAACGGTATAGTTGCCGAGCGCGATGGAACGAGCCCCGATCAGGGTGTCCTCGCCGGCCCACCCCACCAGGCGCTCGTCGCTGCCTCCCATCTGAAGGTAGTCGGCCCGGGTGATAGCGAAGAAGGCGCCGATGACGACGCTGGGCAAATCATAGGAGCCACCATTGCAGAAGAGGACTGTGCGCTGCCAGCCATAATCCTTCAGGTGTCGCGTATCGCGGCAGACGTTATCAGGGAAGCCGGCAAAGCGGAGACGGAAGTCGTAGTCAAACTCAGGCAGCAACTGGCAGAGGTTTGTCCTGATGGCATCGGGAGAAACACGCGGGTCGGCGGGATCGATTTCATAGCGAAAACCCAATAGCGTCATATTGCGCAGAACTTCGAAACGCTTCATCAACTCTTCGATTGCGAAAATCGTATGCACCATGTCAGAGTCAGAAAAGATGAGAATGTCGCCTTCGGCATAAGCGCAGCCGGTGTTGTGGGCTTTGGAGAGCCCGGAGCGCTCCTGCAATACGTATTTGATTGGAACGCTGATTTCGAGCGAGTGAACCATGTCACGCGTGCCGTCGGTTGAGCCGTCATCCACGAGCACGACTTCGAGCTGGGCGGGGTATTTGCGGTGGAAGGAGCTCTGCTCGATGGAGTAGAGGCTGCGGCGGAGCGATTCGCAGGAATTGTGGGAACCGATGAGGATGCTGGTGGTTTTCGTGATCTGGGGCGGGGCTTTTTCTGGCGAAACAAGCGGCTCGGTGACCAGTTCCCCTTGGGTGACGCGGCGATAATCCGCTTCCAAGGGCGCGTAGTCGTTGCCCCTTTGTACGAGTTGTTGACGCAGCGTGGCCATGCTATCTCCGAACCGGCTTGTTTTCTCCTCTGGCGAGCGTGCGGTCTTTCTGCATTCGGTGTTCACCTGCCGGCCTGAAGGCTCGCGCAGCGATACGCCTCCAGCAGATCGGCGGAAAATCCCGGCGGGTTGGCAGCCAACATCCAGCCGGAGGGGTCGAGGAAACGTCCACTGTCAAACTTCCAGGTGTTCTGGCCATGACGCAGATAGATGAATGTGCCGGGACTGCTGAGACGGAGAATGCGTTTGCGCTTCTCCGTGGCGCGGCGAATAAACAGGGCATCTTCGGCCAGGTTTATCTCGGGATAACGGATGCCATGCAGCCAAAGGGAGCGATCATAGACCAGCGTGCCGGCGACGATCTCGCCCACGAACATGCGGCGGCGCAGCGTTTCGTTGGTGGTCCAGAACCGGGCGTCCGGCATTTGCAGAATGTGGCTGCTGAGCAGACCGGTCAGATCATGGGTACCAGCCCGCAAAGGCGCGACCTGCAGCGTCAACCGCTCGGGAGAATACCAGTCGTCGTCGTCCCAGTGGGCGATAAAGGTGCCGCGCGCCTGTTCGCAGGCCAGGTTCCGTTTTGCGCCGACGTTCAGCCGGCGCTCCAGGCGGATGTAGCGCACCAGCTCGTCCTGCTGAATCAGATCGGCGACCGGATCCGTACCATCGTCTACGACAAGCAGTTCTTTGTTCGGATACGTCTGGTCGCGGAAGCAGGCCAGCGCCAGGGGAATGAAAGGGCGGCGATTGAAGGTGGGCATGATGCAGGAGACGAGGGGGAAGTACGTGGAAGCGGTCGGCTCGGGTGCGGTCAGGGAGACTTCGCGGCCGAGAATAGCGCGTACCTTCTCCGCTGGCTCGGGCGCCCAGAATGATCCGTTGGTGAGTTTGGGGGAAACGTTGGCGGGATGAATCGTTCCGACGCAGAGTTCAAGGTCCCTGAGGTCGCAGATTAGTTCGGGAGCAAGAGGGGCAAGAAACTTGACATCTTCGGCGACCTGAATGGACTCGAAGGGGCGTCGCTCCCAGAGCACTCTGCGATAGGCGAGTGTGTTGCCCGTAACCCAGGGCCGATTGCCGCGGTATTCATAGCGAAACGCCTGGTCTTTTTCGTGGTTGTAATAGTAGAGCGTGCTGGTCCCGGAAACCTGCGCGCGCGACTGGAGCAAGGGAGCAATCTGGCGGCGGACACGAGATGGCGTATACCAGTCGTCATCGTCCCAATGGACAATGAACGTGCCTTTGGCGCGCGCGTTGGCATAGTTCCGCTTACCGCCGACCGAAAGCTTTTTCGGGAGTCGCCAGTGGCGGATGCGGTGATCCTTGGGAATCAGGTCGGAGATTGGATCGGCGCCATCATCGACCACGACGAGCTCGAGGTTGGGGTAGTCCTGGCTGAAGAAGCAACGAAGCGATCGCGGCAGGAAAGCCCGTCGGTTGTTGGTGGGCATGATGCAGCTGACCAGAGGCATTTCCGTGACGGTGACGGTAACGGAGGCGGCTGGCGCAGAGTATGGAGCAGAAACGAATGCGGGAGCTGGGTGACGGATCTGGATGAGTGCGGGTGGTGCAAAGTTGGAACAGGCGCTGCCGCGGCAGTGCGAGCGGTAATCGCCCTTCAGTCCGCGCAGACGCAACCCGCAGAACTTGTCCTGGTAGAGGTGTTTGCCCGTCTCGAGATAGATGGCTTCGTCGCGCTGCCGACGAGCGGTGGCCGGGGCGCGATGCACATAAGAAGCGCAGGCCCAGAAGCCGAGAAATCCGGCTCGTGCCGCGCGAATGTTGTAGTCCATTTCCCAGCAGGGGCCCAGTTCGTAGGCTTCGTCGGCTTCGCCGATGGCATCCACCACTCCACGGCGCACGAGGTAGCAGAAATCTCCCAGGCTGTGCAGGGGCTGCAGGGTGCGGCAAGCGGCGCCAAAGCGGCGCTGGGCGACGAGGGCGATGCGCGCGATTTCATCGGCGCTGTCGCGAGCGGTGGGATAGATGCACTGCTCATTCCATCCACGATTGGTAGATGGGCCAGCAAGCCCGCATTGCGGATACGACTGGGTCGCCTGAAGCAAGCAATCCAGCCAGCCGGGCGCTACTTGCGCGCCACTCTCCAGAAAGATGTAAATCTCGGCGGAAGTGTGACGCAGCAGACGGTTGAAAGCGGCGGCAAGTCCGCGAGGCTGGTCGACGTTTGATTGTGGGATCCCCGCCATGGCGGTGAGGGTGGCGCGCGTTTCTTCGTCGGGACCGTCGCCGAGCAGAAGCAAGTCGAAATCCTGCAAGGTATTGGCGGCGAGGCTGGCCAGCGAGGCTTTGAGCCCCTGCGGTTCCGAGTGAACGGGAATGCCAACGAGAAAGCGGGGCATTCGACTCCTCGCGTGAAGTGAATTCCGGGCGTGAGCCGCCACCCTGAAGAGGCGACGGCCGCGCCCGTTCGAACTAGGCCCGTCCCGCCGGTCCTTTCTTGGCGATCTTCTGCACCTGTGTGCGGAGATCGTTCATAGTGCTGATCTGAGCCTGCATCTGGTCGTTCAAGGCCTTAATGTTTTGGTCGCGGGCGGCCAACTCCTGTGCGTGAGTTGTCTGCAGATTGGTCAACTGAATGTTCAGCTGGGTCACCTGGTTCTGCAAGGCGGTGGTTGCGTCCAGCGCGGGCTGAATGGCGCTGACCGTCTTCTGCATCGTGTCCACCTGCGCTTTGAGGTCTTTGCCTACGCTCAGCACCTGGTCGAGAGCAGCGGCATTGTGGGCGCTTTGTTGCTGGTTCTGAAGAACCTGATTGCTGAGTTGATGGAGGTCGGGCGCCATCACGGTGTAGTAGACGACCTTGCCGGCGCCATCCGTGACCAGGGAAACCGCCGAGCCGGGTTGCAGATTGCCAGGCGCGGTGGTGAAGCGGGTGATGTTCTCGAGCGGCTGGCCGGGATTGTAGGGCACGACCGCGCCGACCGTGATGTTGGAAGCCGCGAGCTTGGCCTTGGCGGCATCCGCGCTCTGACCGAGAACGTCGGAGGACACGACAGTCGCGATGGGGCGGATGGCGCGCGGCATAGCGGGATGGGAGAAGGAATCAGCGACGAATTTCTTGGTGTTGAACACCTTGCCAATGGTCGAGAGGGCAGTGCTCTTCAAGTTGGTGGTCTCGTACAGGGCAAGGCCGCTGCGGGCCGTCTTAGCCGAGTAGACAACATCGTAGGAACCTGTGTTCGGGTTGGCCACTACCGAGGCTTTGGCATGCGGTGCGTTGTATTTTCCGAACGCCTCGGGCAAAGCCGCGCAGCAGAACTTTTCCAGGGCCATGTGCAAGAGGGGAGCAATCGGTAGGAGCGAGAGCCAGTAGCCCACCGTGGGGAAACTTTTCACATATTTCCGCTTGGAGAAGTTGCAGATTTTGAAAACCTGGCCCTGCTTGACGGTGAGGCAGGCCAGGTAGAGATGATCGTCCTCGTCGCAACTGGGGCACTGAATGAGGAAGGTGTCGCACAAGCAGTCCTTCAGGTATTGCAGGGCGCCGCCCAGGAGATCGAGGAACGCGTTGATCATGGCAATGCGATATTGATAGAGCGTGGTTACGGGCCAGGGCTTGGCCGAGTCGAGAATCGCAGCCGGAATGGTCGTGATTGTGCTGCTGATGGAATTCCAGACGTAGACGCTACTGGCGTCCGCCTGCTGGGCAAAAGCAAGGGCTGTGGGCTGAAGCTGAACCGGTCCACGGTAATTCTCCAAGGCGTTCGTGTCGGGGCGATAGAGCTTGACGCGATAGCTGTCTTCGAAGGTGAGCATGAGGAATTGCGTGACCGGGTTGTAGGCCATG
The DNA here is from genome assembly GCA_036502905.1 of Occallatibacter sp. Taxonomy (GTDB): domain Bacteria; phylum Acidobacteriota; class Terriglobia; order Terriglobales; family Acidobacteriaceae; genus Telmatobacter. The sequence goes on from DASXXV010000330.1 coordinate 12,361, forward strand.
CGCACGGTGGAAGTTTCGTCCAGGCTGAGCGGGTCCAGCCAGATGGCGGTACTGGTTCCGGTAGCCGGGAAGGCGAACAGTTGGTTGTTGGCCACGTTCGGGATGGTGGCGGTCACGAAGACTTCGCCGTTCGGATTCGCAGTCGGCAGCTGAGATGCGGGCACGACGGCGATGTCATCCGTGTCGTCACCCCAGGCGCCCGCCACGGCGGTAAGCGAGTAAATCAGAGAAGGAGGCGTGGGCGTGGGCGGCTTCGGCGGTACGTTGGCCAGATCGAGGCGCACGATCTGATCGAACTTGAGAAGCGGAGTGGATGCGATGCTGCTGGCCGTGGCGTAAGCGAAGTTGCTCTGCTGGTCGACGACAAGGTGTCCAAATCCGTTGAAATCGTAGGCCGTAACGGGCGTGGCCGAGGGCTTGGTTGGATCGAAAATGTAGAGACCCTGAGCCGCGACCGTGCACACCATAGTTGTTCCGGCGGCGGAATTCCAGGTCGCCAGGGTGAGGAGAATGATTCCGCAGATTACGGTGGTGTTGCCCCAGGTGTGCTGACCAGCGGCAAACGTGGCGATGGCGAAGGCGGTATCGGCGTTGTTCAGGTTGGCGATGACGTAGACCTGGATGCCGTCGGGCGAAAAGGCAACGTCGTTGACGACGGCGCCCGAGCCACCGGGGAATGACAGTTCGGCCATGATCTGCTGCTGTTGCAGATCGTAGACGTGAATGAGGTTGTCGGTGCCGACGGTGTAGGCGCGGCTTCCGGTGGGGTCAACCCGCATCCTCGTCTTAAACCTCTTGCCGAAGATGGTGTTCATGCCTTCGTTGGCGAGATCGTTGGGGTAGACCTGAGGAAACTGACGCGCCCGATCGAACATGGCGCAGTAGGTGGAGCTTTGCAGCAGGCCGCGGAGGGAGTTGTAGAAGTCGCGCAGGATGACGTGCTCGGTGGGGGAAATGTAGACATAGCTGCCGTTGTCCGGATTGCTGTACTGGGCGTAGAACAAGTTGATGACGATGGTGGTTAGGCGCTTCTGTGCTGGAGAAATAAGGTCGGTGCTTCCGGGCGGCGGGGTGAACTGTGCGTTGAAGAAATCGCTGAGATTCTTGATACAGCCGTTATAGAAGTCCATGAGCAGGGTGTCGTCGAGCCAAGGTTCCGGTGTAGCCGGGACGTACGGCTCGAAGCGAAAACGGCCGGTGACCGTTGGGTCGAGGATGAGGCAATAGTCTCCGTCGGCGATCTGATTGGCCGCGAAGGTAGTTCCGGTGTCGAGGATCCGGGTCTGGTAGTTCGATTTGCCCGAGGCGATGTGGACCTCAATCTTGCGTTTCTGCGTGTTACTGGTCTTGACCAAGACGAGGTCGGGGATGCCGTCTTCGTCGTAGTCGGCCATGAGCCACATGCCGTCCGTTTCTGGCGCGAAGGTGGTTCCTCTTTCCAGAATCCGCGTCTGGTAATTCGACTGCCCCGAGGCAATGTGGACTTCGACCGTGCCTGTGCCGGTGTTGCTGGTCTTGATGAAGACCAAGTCCGGAATGCCGTCCTGATCGAAGTCGGCCATCAGCCACATGCCGTCGGTTTCTGGCGCGAAGGTGGTTCCTGTTTCCACAATCCGCGTCTGGTAATTCGACTGCCCCGAGGCAATGTGGACTTCGACCGTGCCCGTGCCGGTGTTGCTGGTCTTGATGAAAACGAGGTCGGGGATGCCGTCTCTGTCGTAGTCGGCCATGAGCCATACGCCATCTGTTTCCGGAGCGAAGGTGGTTCCCGTTTCCAGAATGCGCGTTTGGTAGCCCGACTTTCCCGAGGCAATGTGGACCTCGACCGTGCCTGTGCCTGTATTACTGGTCTTGATGAAGACGAGGTCGGGGATGCCGTCTTTGTCGTAGTCGGCCATGAGCCACACGCCGTCCGATTCTGGCGCGAAGGTGGTTCCGGTATCCAGAATGCGGGTCTGATAGTTCGACTTGCCCGAGGCGATGTGCAGTTCGACTTTGCCGGTGCCGGTATTGGCGGTCTCGATGAAGACCAGATCTGGGATACTGTCCTGGTCGTAGTCGGCCATGAACCAGGTTCCATCGGTCTTGGAAGCGACCGTGGACAACATGGCGAGGGCGTCAAGTGGATCGTCTTTACTGATGACGATCTCGTTGCCGTCACAATCAATGGCTCGCCCGGAATGCACCGTGATGTGCTCGTGGGGTGATCCCAGATCGTCGGGCCCGCATGTTACCTGCAGCCCGCAGACGATGCCCCAGCCGTGGAGGTATTTGTTGTGGGAACGGATATCGGAGGCGACGCACAATTGGTCGAGCGCATCCTGCACGGTGGTGACGCCGGGCATGTCGCACTGGCTGTGGTAGCAGACATCATCGGCGCAGATGGTGGTCAAGCTGGGGAAGTGTTCGCGACAATCGGTGATGAACCACGTTTGGTTGATGACATCGAGCCGCGCCAGCTTGCAGTAGGAGTGCTGGATGCCCAGAGGTGGCTGCGGAATCGGCTGGACATTGGGCACCTGATAGGGAGGCCATTCGATTTCTCCGGTGGCGGTGCGTGCGGGAATCTGCCAGAAGGCGCGCGTCGCATAACTTCCGTCGGCAAACTGCACCTGGACGCCGGCCTCGATGTCGATCCACCCGGACACAATCGGAATGCCGTTGGAGGTGACACTGGGGCCCGACATGTCCCAGCGGCGCAGCCTGAGGTCGGAACGGCCAGCGTAGGCCGCGGCGGAGGTACCGAGCGTGACCTTCTTCTCGGTCGGATCCGGCTGCTGAATGATCTGCGCCAGAAAGCGATGCGTTCCCTGGAGTTCGTCGTCGCGGCTGACGATCTCGACCCACTGGTTTTTGGCGAATCCCAGTACTTCATCCTTGCCCAGATCGTGGAGATAGAGGTGGATGCCATCGACGCTGGTGATGGTGGTTTCTACGGAAGCGTTGTCACGCGACCAGACAAAGAATGCCTGGTCGCGCGTGGTGGCGCCCTGGAAAATCTCAATGCGGTAGAGCTGGTTCTCGAGCCGCTGATAGCCAGCGGTGGGCGGCAGGATGCAGGGGTTATTGTCGCCGGACGGCGGCACGGTGCGCGCGTTGACAAGGCCGGTCGTGGGCGCGATCAGGTTGTCCCACGCCGGGAAATCCGTATCGCAGGACAGCGGGCTGCTGAGGGGACTGGTTAAGGGACTGCCTAAAGGACTGTCGACAGGGCTGTGCAGCGGACTGCCGAGGACATTGACGGGGAGCAGTTTGACCTGCCAGACGGTTTGCAAGCGTTCTGTCGAGTCGGGTCCGCCGAGGGCGACTTCGCGGATGCGGGAATCCTCGAGAGCATTGACGGTGCGTTGCCAGGCATCGAGGTAGATAAGGTAGGTGCCGTCGAGCAGAGTAAGAGGCCCACCGTTGGGGCCGCTTAGCGGACTGCCGGAAAAGAAGTCGGGATTGGAGAGATCTGCCTGCGTTCCATAAGTGACCATGCGACGCAGGAAGGCGGGGCCGGCGTTCTGGTAGGCGCTGATGTCGGTATCAAAGGTGAGTCTCGGGCTGATGGGGGCATTCGGGTCAACATTGTCAATCTGCACGAGCAGTGGCTGGGCGACCTGCGCGGCGCTGATTTCGACCCACTGCCCTACCATCAGTGCGCGGCCATCCAGCAGGACGTTGGGTACGAACGCCTGATCATTCGAGCCCTGGGGGAAGGTGATGGGAATGAAGGGAGGATTGAGTTCGCAGAGCTGGCCTCCGGCGTAGAAGCGGCCGGGCGTGATGAGAAGATCTTCGCCGCGCGGGGTTTGCGCGATCAGGAAACTGTCGCCCTGCTTGGGAGCACCGCACGGGCCGATGACATCGATGGTTTCGGTGCGGATGCGGTGCTGCGCGAGGGCAAGCTGCTCGTTCCAGTCGGAGTCCAGCTGCACGCGTCCCTGTTGCATCAGGACGCCGGAGAAGTGCTTCGAAGGATCAAAGAGCGTGCGGCTGAAGTCACCTGGCATGGCTAGCCTCCAAAATTTCTGTTACTTAACTCGCGAAAAAGATTCCTGCTTCCAGCCCGAAGCGCATGTACTCCGGCAGACTGCCGCGGAGATTCGACTCGCGCTGGGGCTGGTAAAGATCGTGAAACACGCCCATCTCAGATTGATCGTCGGCGCCCTGGGTGATCTCAGTGCCGGACTGTGGCGCCAACTGGCAATAGCCCGGATCGCCGCAACGTAACGAAGTGAAAGCGGGAGCTACCACCGACGCATCGTCGGCCGCGGGGTGGCAGCGGTATTTGCGCGGAACCAGGGAGCCGGGCGGAACGTAGCTGAAGCGTACGCAACCCTGCTGCAACTGGTCGGCGAGCACGGGTCCGAGCCAAAGATCCATCAACAGCAGTTGGGCGGCGAATATTGTGTTGGAGGCAAGCTCGATGATGCGGGCGTGAAGCTTACCCACGAGGGTGCTGTTCTTGACGGTGAGCACGCCCGCCGGGCCGATGCTGTCGAGGCCGGCAAAAGCGACTTCGGTTTGTGCCAGCGCGTCTACGATGCTGTTGGTGATGGTGGCCTGGCAGGTGTCGTGGGTGCGGATGGAACCGACAATGCACTGGTCAATGGTGAGCGTGACGTCGGCCGCCTCTACGAGCAGGCGAGGCGCGGCAGGTTGCGGCGCGACGGCGCCGATCTGAGGTGTGCTTCCGGGATACAACGTGCAGTGTGTGAGTGTGAGCTGATTCAGGTGATTCGGCTTTCCGCTGCCGTCGGTCGCAGGCAGGGTTATGCTGCCACCGGCAATCAGCAGCCCGTTGATTTGCAGCGACGACTCATCGCCTCCCAAGACCAGGAAATCGTTGGACAGAACCAGGACGGGACGGACGCCGTCTTTGGCGCGCAGTTCGATGCTCTTTGCGGAGGGAATCGTAACCGAGGGAGTTTCTAGATAGTAGTCGCTGTTCTGGATTTCTATGACGGCCGTCACATGGGGATCGACTAATTGAGTGACGGCGGAGTTGAGTGCCGCCTGGATGGTGGGGAACTGATCGGGCACACGGAGAGAGACATCTTGGCCCGAGTCCAACACGCGGCTGTATTGGCCGCCTCCGATGTTGCTGCTGAACCCGTAGTAGTAACTCACGCGCACGGCAGTAGGAGCGGGTTGTTTGGCGGGGAAGGCAATGCGGCCCAGTTCAGGGTCGATGCCGATGGTGTCCTGGGGCTGGTGAGCCCAGCCGATGACATTGCCGCCGCTGTCTTTGACATCGCTCAGATCGCAAGCCGTGATCTCAGGCGAGGGGAGAGGCGAGCCGGGCAATGTGTACTCCAACAGGATGCTCTTGCCGGGGCCATAGTAGTCATCGAAATTCGCGTTCAGCATGCGCCGCGAGATGGGCATCGCCACATTGAGGGGAGTGGCGCGCTGGCTGGGTTGATCCTCGGTGGCAGGGAAGGTGAACAGAGGTGTTTCTCTGCCGATGGCGTCGAAGAAGTAGCGGAGATCATCGAGGCGCAAGGCAGGGCTTTCTTCCATCGGGTTGCTGGGAATGCCCCAGAGGAAAATGCCGATATTGGGGAGGTTATACTTGCCTCGGCCGCTCGCGATGTTCCGCACATCGGCGGTGTGAGCGTCTGGATCAAAGGGGGTATTGAGGAGGCGCTGCTCGGCGTTGCGGACGTCGGCAAAGGCAAGATTGCCGGGGCGAATGTGATTCATGTACTGGGTGGTGGCGAGCTGGAGGAAATACTCGACGACGTTCGCGTCCCAGCCGGTGAAATCGCGGGCGATTCGTTCCAGGACTGAAATCGTGCCTTTGCGGCGGCGGTTGGTTAAGGTATCAGCCACCTCGGCGCGCAGGCTGAAGTTGGCGTTGGGGAATACGAACAGACCTCGGGCCGCGACCAGGTCGGCAATGTACGGGACGGCCCATTCCTGGCAGGTTTCGATGAACTGGTCGTCATAGCCCTGCCACAGGCTTTCTTCCAGCACTTCGACCTGCTCGGCGATGATCGAGATGAGGGCCTTCAGCGGGCCGCGCTGCTGTTTGTCCTGCAGTTCCTCGAGGCGGCGTTCCTGTTGGGCGGTGAGAGAGCCGCTGATGGACAGGAGAGCCTGCAATTCGGCGTTGTCAGGTGCATCAAGCATGCCGCCTGCCTGCAAGGCGAGATCGGCATCGCGCGAGCGATAGACCGCGGGCAGCAACTCGTAGATCTTCTTCAGGTCGAGTGTCACTCGGTCACCTCCAGTCCCAGGGGACGCGAATCCAGGGTCAGTAACTGGGCGGCGAAGAACTCGTTTTTGCCGGGGCGCGGTACGGCAGCCGGAATGTGGGTGACAAGATCGGGACTGAGGTCGGAGCGGTAGAACTGGGACAGGTCCACGTCGAGCACGCCGTTCACATTCTGAATGGTGGCGATGACTTCGCTGAGGTGGACGGGCTGGCCAAAGTCGCGCGCGTCAAAGGAGAATGCGTCACGCAGTGCGCTCTCCACATCCGCCGCTACCTTGGCGACGAGGAAATCCGGCTTGACGGTTACCGATCCGCTGATGCGGAAGAAAATCGGGTCGTAGGAGTTCAGCAGCACGGTGACGAAGGGTTCGGAGTAGCGGTGGATGGCCGCCAACAGATTCTGATAGAGCGTGCCGGAGGCGGGGACGGCAACGCCATCCGCGCCGGCCACGGTGAGCAGCACGGTGCGTTGCTGGCCACTCCAGGTCCAGGAGGCGAGAGCTTTGCCGATGCCGGCGAAGGCGCGCGCGAAATCCTGATAGTCGTCGAGCGAGACGATGCGCCCCAGCGTCATGATGGTGAGGGTAGCGTTGCGGCGGGCCTCGTCGAGTTTTTCGGGGTCGGCTGCTCCGGCGGCAGGCAAGGGGTTGTTGGCCGCCTTTAATCCGAGCGGACGAGAGAGCAGTAAGGAAAGCTGGTTGGCGCGGACCAAACCTCCCAGGCCAATGCCGCGCCGGTACTTGGCTTTCACGTTCTGCTGCCCGGTGGGCAAGCGCGTGCCGGAGACGCCGTCGCCGAACATCACCGTGGTTTTGCCGGCATCGTCTTCACGGGTGATGTAGATGTGGTCCTCGGGACCGTGGCCGTAGAAGAAGGGGACTTCCTGCCAGAGCATGTCGTCGACCCGGATTTCCAGCGTGGTTTGTATCCCGGTGGGAGAGTTCGCACTGATGTAGGTGAGCGGTGTCTGCTGCAGGACGTAGCTCTGAAAAGTCTGGGCGCCGTCGCCACTACCCAGGATTTCCTGCACGGTCTCGCCGTTGGAGCTGAGCGCGACGTTGGCATTGATGCGTATGGAGGAGCGGACGTAGGAGTGATCCAGTTCGCTGTCGAGCGTGATGACGGTAAAGCCGTTCTGCAGGGTCACCTCTTGCAGGGTGCGAACTTCTGCGACGCTGACACCAGGGAGATCGTCGCGTTCGCCGCTGATCACGACTTTGCGGCCGGTGGTCAGGCCCAGGTAGGCGCGATCGAGAACGATGACGTTGACTTTCTCTCCTTTGTTATTGGTGATGGGCACCGGCGCAAGAGCCAGCAACTCGCTCTGACAAAGGATGGCGGTGTCGCGAATCGGATAAGAGGAGAGCAGCGCGGGCGGATGGACCGTCAGCATGGAAACCTTGGCCGACAGCGTGAACTCAGAATGAGCGACTTCGGTGTTGCTGAGGACGGAGGCAACGCCTGTGTTCACGTCGGGCGAAAGCAGGGCAATCCAGCTTCCGGGAACGATCTCGGGATAGGTGTTGTCGAGGTAGAGGGCACATCGCCCAGCCGCGCAGTTGTCGTAGTGATCCAGATTCAAGCCTTCCCAGCTGGTGCCGTAGGGCGCTGGAATCGGAACTGTGATCGAGGTCGTGCCCGTATTCGATACGACGGCCTGCTGGAATACGCCTTCCACTCGCAAGCCGGGCTGGATGGAGTCCCAAATCGGCGCGTTGTAGCCGAAAGCGGCGGCACGCTGGCGAAACACCCACACGCCGGCAGAAGCTGCAGGCTGTGACTGAGCAAGTTGTTTGTTGATGTTGGCGGCGAGCTGGTCGAGGGGCCACTTCTGAATTTTGGCTAGGGCAATCAGAGTGTCGGCTTCCCACTGAGCGGCGATGATTTTGCTGGCGACGGCATCCGTAAGTTCCGCGTTGAGAGCGAAGTCATCGATTTTGCCGATGGTACCGGTTGAAGCTGGGTTATAGGTGGCAGGGTTGTAACCAGTCGTTCCGGGGGCAAGGATGGCAACGTCGATTTGGGTTGTCGACTTGTTGTTCGCGATGGCAACGGGATCGGTAGTGAAGGAAACATTGAGGATGGAGAGAACCTGGTCAGGATTCTGGTCGTCGCGGACGAGAATCTTGTCGCCTTTCTTCAACGTATTGATGGCGCCGGCCAGAATGAAGCTCTGGGAACTGGTGGAGACGACCTGTGGCTGGGTCAAGCGCGGCTGAATGGCATTCCAATCGGCGCGCGCGTCAATCCTTTCCACCGTCTCAAAGGTCTGCGGTTTCTCCCCCGGACCGGGGATGCTCTGAACTTTGGTTCCGACGTCAATGGTGATGGTGAGCGGCACTTCCGGCTGCACTTGTGCGGTGGTGGGCGGAAGCAGAGTTGTGCCGAGGGCTCCGGGTGCGTCGTCCATGGTAAAGGCGAGGAAAGTGCTGGCGGCGACGCCGGGGCTGAGCTGGTAGCCGATCAGTTGTGCCAGTTCCAGTACGGAGCGGCGCTCGACGGCGGTGCGCAGGTAGGCATCATTGGCAATGCGCTCGCTGTAGAACGTGAGGACATCGGCCACGGTTGAGAACGAATCGAGCAAGGCGATGGTGAAATCGTCATCCCGCCGCGTTTGCAGCCTCTGGAGCGCTACTTGGCGCGAGGACTGGATGCGTGCCAGCAGGCTGGCCTTGAACTGCTGGTGCGTGCCGACCCGGTAAGCGATGGCGCGCAGGCCGGGACGGTTCCAGATAACCTGCGGCGTTTCCTGCTCGATGCCGGCACAGCAGCCGCAGTCATTCAAAACGCTCGGGATTGGTTCGGTGGCCACTTATCGTCCTCCCAGCATGTTGAGTTTCAGCAGCCCGTGTTCGGGAAAGTTGATATCGTTGTCGAGGCGGGCGATCTCGAGGCGGTTGAGGTCGAGCCGGCCGAGAGTGAGGGCCACGTCGGAGTCCAGGCCCTGGCGCTGGAAGACTGTGAAGCGGACCGAGTCCACTCCGGCGGTGCTCTGCGCCAGCGCATAGAGCGGGCTCAGGTAGACGGGTTGGCCGAAAGTGAAGTTATCGGGATGGAACGCACCGAGCGTTCCGTCGGGCAGGACGCGGTTACTCAGCACTAACAGTAGTGCCTGTTCTACGGCGCTCGCGAAATAGTCCGACTTGACACAGACGTCCATGTGGATTTCGAGAGACACGAAAACGGGCAGATCGACTTCGAGGTCATGGCCGGCCATGCGATAGCGTTCCAGACACTGCCCGAGACCGGCGCGGTAGGGGGCGTCGACGGCAGTTCCACCCTGGCGATCGGCAGCGAGAAAGACGGAGTACCAACTGCCCGTCCAGCGGAAAGTGGCGGCGGCACGCTGCAGGCCCGAGTCACAGCGCTGGGCCATTTCAGCGTAGTCATCGGGGGTGACTGCGCGGTCTTGCACGCGGAAGGCGTACGGGGCACGCTGGCGAACGGATTCAAGACTCTCCGGATTGAGGCCTCCCTCGGCAGCCAGCGGGTTGCTGACTTTCAGGACAACGGGGTGGGAGAGATCGGAGACGATATTGGGATCGTCGCTGCCGAAGTGATAGAGGGAATCGGCTCCGATATTGCCGGCGGCGCCGTTGCCAACGCGATAGCGAGCAAGAAACTGAGTTCCGGGAGTTGGGCGCTCGCCGAAGGTTCCGTCGCCGAAGCGCAGGTACGCGCCGCTGTCGTTTTCCACTTCCACAACAAACTCCTTGGAGTCGGTATGGCTGCGCAGCAGATCGCGCTGTGGATTCCAAGAATCCGGGCTGCCAATGGCGGTAAGCGTGATGCAGGGTAGTAACTGGTCGAGCGCACGCTTGGCGAGCAGGTTGCTTGCCGGCGTGGTCGCTCCGCGGACATCGACGTAGTCAGAGACCGTCAGAGCAAAATCGCTGACATCGTGGATTGCTTCGGAGGCAGTCGCCTCCTCGAGACCGTCTGTCTTGCCGGCCGTGTACACGCCAAAGCTGTTGATCGTGTCAATGAGCTTGCCGATGGTGTCAGCGCCCTGGCCGGAAGCAAGATTCACTACATGCCCGTCGCTGCCTGAGGAAGCGAAGGTCAGCAACGCCCCGCTTTTGGTCATGATCAACGAGGACGACGCACCGAGGTAGTGAATCGAGAACACGCCGCCGGCGGCGTAGGGCTCGGCAAACGTGATCGGGTACTGCCGCAGTTGAGGGCGATAGCGCGGGGGCGCCGGTTTCGGCGGCACTTTATGGCAGGGATCATCATGCGCAACAACCAGGGTCAGCGCGGGATTTGGCGCCGGCGCCGTTTCGAGCTGCTCCTGTTCGATCGTGTTGCCGTCATCGGCCAAGGCGATGTTGCCCAGCGCCACGCTAACTTCGTCGAAGTACTGCGTTCCAACTTGACTGGAGATACAGACGGGGAAAGGCAGAGCATCGTCTATCGACCACTGGATGAGGGTGACGGGAACCGGATTGCTGGTGGGATATGGATCGAACAGGCCACCGATCGGATCACTCGCAAAACTGACTATGGTGAGACGGACGGCGCAGCGGTGGCGCGGATCCGCGTCTTCCTCCACTCCCGTATCAGGTCCTTTGACTTCTTGGAAGATGAGCACGTTGCCGGGCTGGAGATTGATGAAGTTGCCGCGCAGATACGCTTGCGTGGACCATTGCGGGAGACAGCATTGTCGCGCGCCCCAGGCGTAGAACGACATGCGGTTGTGTTCGGCGAACAACACGGTGTCTTCGGCAAGTTCAAAAACGCGCGGTCCCTGGGAGAGCGCATCCTGCAAGGCAGGGGACGAGTTCTTGAAGAGGACGGGCTGGCTGGCCACGCGGGTGAGCAGCTTGCTGGCGCTGCTCGGCGTGCGTTTGGTGAGGATGAGTCCATGGATGTCGCTGCGCACTTCAAAATGGGCCCAGGTGCGGGCGTTCGCTCCGTCGTGCATGGGATAGCCGACCAGGCGTGCATGCCGCCGGATGGAGGTGCGACGGCGCGCCGTATTGAGGTAAGCCTCGGTGGCGACCGCGTCCTGTTGATAGCTGAGATAGTCGCCGACATAGGAGAGCATTTCGACCAGGACGATGCCCAGGTCGGCGGGATTGCGCTCCTGCCACTGCGGCATGATCTTGGCAATGCGATCGAGCATGAGCTGGCGGAAACTGGCGTAGTCCTTGGCCAGATGGGAGATATCCACAGGCTCGGGGGGCTCGGGCGGGCAGGCGCTCGGCTGTTCACAATCGAAGTCGCTGGGGCAGGCAACTTTGAAGGAAAAGTCGATCCTCGACAGGACTGGATCGATGTTCGATGGGAGCTTTGTGTCGTCGTTGCTGTCTACCAGGCGCAGCGTGTAGGTCGAGAAGTCGCCGGGTTTCGCCACCTGCACAATAAGAATCTTCGGATCGCCGGGTTGGGAAAGGAAGCCTTCTTCCTCAACATGCGTGATTGCGATATTGGTGATGCGCTCGCCACCGTCGATGCGCACATTCGCCAGGGTGAGCTGCCCGGAAAAGAGATCGCGGACGAAGTGCACCAGCAGCGTGCGCTGGCGCATGTCGTTGGAGTCGGACGGGTGGTCGACGACCTCGAGGAAGTCGATGCCGTTGTAGACCGACTGCGATTCGAGCACGACGCGGCGGTTTTGATCGCAGCAGGAGTAGATCATTGCGAGAGACCTCCGCGGGTGAACTGAGCGATCTGCTGCTGCCGGGTATTGCGAACCACGTACTCGATCGTGACGGTCAGAGTGCCGTCGTTAGCGCTGACCTCGACCTTACTCACCTCGATCAAATCGGAGAGGTTCTGCTGCAGGGCGGCTTGCAGCAGAAACTGGGTTGCGGCCGCCATCTCGGCGCTGCTGGGAGCGAACACCACCTGCATCAGGCCGCTTCCGAATTCCGGACGGTTGACACGTTCGCCGGGAGCGGTGAAAAGCACCTGCTCGATGAGGTCGCGGATGTGGCCATCCAGGTCGGTGCCCGCGGTGCGCCCGTGTCCGTCAAAGTGATAAGGGAAGTCGAGGTTAAACATGCTCCCTCACGAGGCGACCACGCGGGTCTGGGTGGTTACGGTGATGGTTGGCGTGCCGGTGGGCACGCAAGTAGCCTGGCTGTCGAACAGAAGCAGGGGCTGGCCGTTGGAGAGAACACGGACCGAGCCGGCAATGAACTGCGCAGTCACGCAAGGTCCGTTGGCGGCGGGCGGCGGGGGCAAGGCGCAGCCGGCGATGACGTATGGTGACGAGAGGAAGACCGTCGGCATGCCTGAGACGGTGACGCGCGGGTTCACCACGGTCGGCTGTGCCTGTCCGGCGTGCGAGCAGAGCACGGTGGCTCCCTGATGCAATAAAAAGCCCGGCATAACCAAACTCCTCTCCTAAGTGATTACCAACGCCGACTGGTTCACGGTGATGGTGGGTCCGGTCATCATGATGGAAGCGCCCTGGCCGTTGGAAATCGTGATGCCAAGGTCGTTGACCACGATCATGGCGCCGGTCATGCTTTTCAACATGATTCCTCCCGTCGGACCGGGAAGATCGCTGATGGAAATCGAATTCTGTCCCGCGGTCTGCAAGACGATGCTGGGGGAAATCGGCAGGCCTGCCTTTACTATGGATGGAACATCGGATTGGGCACCCCAGCGGCAGCCTACCCACACGGGATAATTGGGATCGCCGTGCTCGAACTCAACCCAGACGCCGGCTCCGATGGGCGGGACCATGTACACGCCCATGGGCGGGCCGGTCGGGCCGGCGAGCGGCGTGCAGGGCTCGGCCCAAGAGGAAGGGACAACACCCAGAACGTCAGGAACTTCCAGGAGGAGCCGTCCGACGAAATTCGGGTCGATATTGTTGATCACGGTGCCGCGATATTTGCCGTAGTACTTTCCGTTGCCGTTGCCGTTCATGCCATCACCTTGGGAGTTTGCGAAATCAAGCCGTCGCGCGAAAGGGTGAAGCTCTGCTTGTACTCACCGCGCTTGATGCTGTGCGTGACGGTGCGCACGTAGTACATGCCGTCGTAAGCCAGGCCCGCCCCCCGCACTCCAACGAGCTGGCGTGCTTGCAGAATTCGTCCATAGCGGAGGGTGTTCAGGCTGCCGGACCCGGTGACCGCGTCGGAAGTCGCGGCTGTCTTGCCCAAGACCAGGGCGAGCGCGTCGGCCATGGTTTTGTTGCCGCCGTCATCGGCGAACTCGATTCTTGCGGGAGGAGTCAACCTGGCTCCCAGCGGCGGGCGCAGAAGACTGATGTTAGGGACCGGGATGGGTATGGGGATCTTGTGCGTGAAGGGATCCATGATGGTTAGAACGGTGACCTTCTTGGCCAAGCCATCGAGGCTGAAGGTCAGGCTCTCCACATTCGTGTTCGCGTCCATGTTCACGTTGAGTGCGGGCTGCGGAATTGGAGTGCGGATGTCGGGCCCGAAGTAGGCCAGGTTCATGCCCGGCGCCGGACCCGGCTCGATGTAGAAGACGTAGCCGCAATCCTGGGCGAGTTTCTTGATATAGGCCAGGTCAGTGCCTCCAGGCTTCTTGTCAGTGCCGGTCTGGCTCGGAATCTTCTCCGTCGGCGTGGGCAGATCCTGGAATAGCGGCGGAATGACGAGGGGGACAACTCCATACAACGCGTACTTCGCCAGCATGAGTGCCACCCGTGCGGTCACGTCCATCGCCGGATAACGCATGAAGGGCATGTCGAGAATGTCCATCATCACGCTGACGTCTTCCCCGGTGAGGGTGAGCGTGGATTGTCCGGCGGCATTGTTCGGGGCCACCTCCTGGCGGGTGACGATGCCGTCTACCAGCACGTTGGGAATGCCGCCCAGGGTGCAGACGAGAATGATGCGGGTGATGATGGGATCGAAGAAGCCGGCCGGCAACATGGTTTGCCGCAGTGGGGATTTCTTGTTCACGTTGAAGACGAGCTGAAAGCCGGTCCGCTCTCCGCCGGTGTTGACCTGCACGCTGACGAGCGCGTCAACGACAGACTTCGGCGCCGGCACCGGGACACCGGGCCCAATCAACAACGTCAGGTAGACGCCTTTAAGCATTGCGTGGTCCTGGAATGCCTTGCGGCAGGGTGATGCGGATTTCCTGCCCGATGGGATCGGTCATCTCAAAGGGCGACATGACTTCATTGGCGTCACAGACTCTCCAGAACTGCTCGGGATCATCGAGGTACTTCGCCGCGACGGTGTCGAGCCGCTCGCCTTCGGTGACCCTATGTAACAGCAACAAGTCGAACTCATTGCCGCCGGGCAAGAAGCGCCGGCTCACGTAGGCGATCTCGGTGCCGTCTTTCAGTTTCAACTTCAGAATCGGCTGGCCATAGTAACGGCTGGTCTGCGAAAACATGCTTCACCTCATCCAATGCGGTTGATACCGAGCGGTCCCAGGTTGGCGCGTCCGATCATGGTGGCGAAACGCTCCTTTTGCTGGTGATACGCCATGAATAAGCTGTTGCCTTTGTGATCGAAGTCGAGGTCCACCACGTTGAGTACTCGCATGCCCAGGCTCACCTTGGCGCGAATGGGATTCAGGTTCGCGTCGAAGGCCTCTTCGGTGATGCTGAACTCGGTGAGGCGGATGGGCAGGATGCGGTTGACGCTCCAGACGAACAAGGCCAGCGGCGCCTCCATGGGAGCGACCTCGATGGTGCCGGACTGGGCCAGGGAGTTGTCGTTCTGGATTTGGGAACTGGGCGGATAGACGAGCATCTCCAGCGCAGCCAGTTGCGGATGAATGCCAAACTGTACCGTGTTCAGGTTCTGGTCGGGAAACTCGAGCTGGTCGGTGGCATCAATTTCCGCGTCCAGCTTGATGGATTCGGCGGGCGGCCCGGTGAGGCGCAAGGCGTCGAGGCGGTCGCCGCCTTCTGCCGTGACACCGCGTACTTGCAGGGTGCGGCTGAGCGAGTCGGGGTTGTACTGCAGAGCGATGGTGCTCAGCACAACCAGCGTATTGGGATCGGCTTGCACAATGCCGGCCCGTAGCAATCTCGGCGATCCGGGAAATGCGCTCATGCGATCATCGTCGTCCTCTCCAGCCGTACTTACCTGGCTTCTTCTTCCTTGCTGCTGCCGCTGCCAAAGGCCCGTTCCAGCACCTTCTTGGGATCGATGTCGGGCTTGATCCACTGGATGTCATCGAGAGAAGGGAACTGAAAAGGCTGATCGGAGGCGTAGTGAATCGGCTTTTTCAGCTTCATTCCTAACTGCATGCCGGTATCAAATTTGAAGGCGGCGAGATTCCACACTTTCTTGGTCTCGACGCTAAAAGGACCCACGCCCGCTTTCGCCTTGACTACGGCATCGAGCGCCAGCATCAGCGCGAGACCGAGCAGGACCTCGAAGTTGGCGTCCAATTCCAGGCGGCTTTTCTGGTAATGGATTTTCACTTCCGAGGCCACGTGGCCTTCGAGCGAGGCGGTCGCAGTGATGGTGAGGCCTCCGGAGACGGAAGCGATGCCGATCGAGACTTCGATGGCGCCGGTGATGCTGCCCGAGATATAGGCGCGCGCTCCGATGTAGAGCTGCGCCCCCATGACGACGTCGAGGTCCGGTTTTTCTTCGAGCGGATTGAAAGCCGCCTCGATCTTGGCGTTGCGGAGTTCGCCGGGTCCGATCTGGTAGCCGGCCGAGAGTGCGCCCTCGATTCTGGCATTGAGCCCGACCGGCCCGATGGACGCGCCCGGAATCGGAATGCTGACGCCGATCTCGAAAATCTTGTAGTCGCCTTTGATCGGATCGAACAGGTGGATTGGTTTCGGGAAGGTGAGCGCTCCTTTGAGGCGTACTTCTTCTTTTTCGTTGACTTCAATTCCCGCGGTGCCGACCAGGTTGTCGGTGAGCTGGTAGGTGACTTCGCCTTCGCCGGAGAACTTGGGCTCATCTTTCTCCTGGCGCATCTTGATGTGCAGTTTGCCTTCGGCCCGGCCCTTCTTGATGTTGATGGTGCCTTCGCCGGAGAATTTTTCGTCCTTGTAGCGAACCTGCAAGCGTCCTGTCAGCCCGTGAAACTCAAATCCAGTTTCGGCGCTGCCGGTGATGTGGTCGCCGTCATACTCGAGCTCAATCTCAACCGGTTTCAGGCGAGGCGGAGTGAAGGCGCCCTTGCCGCGGAATAGCCACTTGTGTTTTTCGTAGAGCAGGCTGACTTCGACACCGCTGGTGCCGGGAATGTCGAGGCCCACTTTGCCTTCGGCGGAAATGCCTTTGCCGGTCAGGCCCACCACCACGCTGCCGCTCTTCACATACTTGAGCTTGCTCTGCATCTGGGTGGACTCGATCTTGACGCCGCCCGACCACTCCCGGTTCTGGTACTTCACTGTGCCTTCGGCGTTGTCGACGCCGGGAAGGAAAACGTGGATAACGCCGGTCGCCAGCAGTCCCTGGGCGTCGGCCGTTACTTCGATCTTGCCGTCTAGAATTTTCTTGGGTCCGGTGACGAGCTCGAAGGCGAGGTTGCCGTAAGGCTTGAACTGGGGCGCGAGTTGCAGTCCGATTTCGCCTTCGGTGATCTTGGCGCCGGGAATGGGGGGCTTGAGCTTCTTGGCATCCAGGGGAGCGACCAGTGCGAAGCTCTCTTTGTCGAACTTGACGTGGAGTTCGGGGAGGAAGGGGATGGAGGACTTGATCGTGCCTTTGCCACTCAGGGAGCGATCGTCGTGTATTTCCAATTCGGTAAAAATCCCGTCGCTCAGATAGTCGAAGTGAAACTTGAGGTTGGGCCTCTTGCTGAGCAGCTTCAAGTTTCGAGTCGGATCAACTACCAGGGTGACAGGCTTCCTGCCCGGGATGCTGACGGGCAGCCGGGTCTTGGACTCTTTGCTGTCGTCGAAGACGGCTTCGATGGTGTCGGTACCCGGCCCTTTGATTGGAGTAAACGTGCTGAGCAGAAGGCCAGGAATGATCTTTGCAGCCGTCTGCCCTTCGATGTCGATGTTCTTCTTCTTCCCTTTTGCGAGGATCAACTTGTCGGAGAACCCGCCCGCCTTGACTTCGTATTCTTCGCCGTCTACGTCCGCCTCGCCTTCGTCTGGTCCCGGTTTGGCTTCGGCTTCCGCTCGCACGCAGGGGCCGTGTTTGCCCTGCTCCTGCACAACGTCGTCGTAGTGGATAATCAGATTCTGACTGTCAGGGAGGGCCTCATGGATGCGATTCGCCAGATCCACCAGGTCGTCATTGATCTTTCGGCCGCTCAACATGTTGTCGTCGCCATCGAGCATCTGCAGGTTCTCGGGGACATTGGCGCCGCCGAACTGCAGTTCCACGATGTGATCTACATGGCAAGTCAGTCCACCCGCTTGCGGCGGGTCAAAGCTGTTCTTGTCACCTCCGGCTTTCTTCCATTTCTTGCCGATCGTGCCTTCCGCAAGTTCTGCCCAACCGACCTTCTTCAGCCATATCTGTCTGAGATCTTTCGTAGGCGGACGTTCCTGCTTTAACGCGATTCGGGGCGACTCTCTGACGTTCCCGCTGACATCCACCAGGGCTTCCAGAGCGCCAGCGGCGGCTCGTTTCTTCCACAGATCCTCGGCGACCTTCTTGTAGCCTTTCTCCGCAGGCAACTTGAGAGGAACTGCCATATTGACGGCTGTTATGTCTTTGCTGACGCGCTTGCCGGGGTTGGCAATCTGCTTCACTCCACATTTTCCGAGCTTGGTGCGGCCGTCTACGTCGTCCCACTCACGCTCTGGATCTGCGTCTTTTGTTGGGGGCTCCGTCTCATCAGCACCCTTTCTTTCGGCGCGCGAGAGCATGACCTCTGTTGGGTGGCTGGTGAGCGTCGGGCTGCCTTTCGCGCCGGGTCCGTGGGTTAGCGAGCGAGCGATGGTTTCCGCCTCACGCTCCAGACGGCGGTAGTCGTTGCCCTCACCGAGCGAGAGATTCTCCGAACTACGTTGCAGTCCGTGCTGCTGCACGGTGTGCGCCAACTCGTGCGCCAGCAGTTGGCGGCCGCTGCCTGAGTGCGGCGCGTACTTACCGTGATCGAAGACGATGTGCTGGCCGACGGTGTAGGCATGGGCGTCAACGGCCCGTGCCGATTCTGCCGCCTGCGAGTCGGTATGGACGCGAACGCCGCTGAAGTCACGGCCAAAACGCGGCTCCATGAAGGAACGAGTGTCGGCATCCAGCGCGCGACCGGGAGAGTTCAACACGCGGTTTACGATGGGCGGCGCGGTCGAGGCCCGGCTGGGCCCTGATGACGACTTCTGCAAGCGTTGCGACTGTTTTTTCTGCTGCTCTTCCGCTTCTTTCTTCTGGCAGGCCTCGCATTCCCCGGGGCCCTCGCCGCCGCAGGCGCACTTTCGCTGCAGCAAGACGGAGCGGGCAGAGGAGAAGGTTCGGGCTGCCGCGGCGGGCGTCGCAGCCTTGGGCTCGATCACGCTCCCGGTTTTTGTGGCAGCACTCATCGCTGGTCCCCACGGCGAGCGTCAAACACGGCTTTGGCGATTTGCTCTCCCATGGCGGGCGCCTGAGCGCCCGCAGCAACGCGGATGTCGTGAGCGCGCGCATCGTCCGCAGGCTGCTTCCGCGTCCAACCCTCGGGAACGCCGCGGGCGGCGAGGAGGGCCGAGAGCTGGCGTTGCAGGCCGTCGGTTATGCCGCGCGTGCTGGCGCGCTCGAAGCCGCGCAAAACCAATTCGTGAATGCTCAGATGCACGGACTGGGGCCGCGGCCGCGAAGCTGAACTGCGTTGTGCCGGAACTGCGGCGATCGTGGCGTGGGTGGGCATGCCGGCCGGGGCGCTACCCGCAGCGTTCTCAGTACGGAACTGCGCCTGCCATCGCGCTCTTCGCTGGCCGCGGTTCATGCCCACCCCCCGATCTCAGAACCGCTTAACTGCTTTTCTAACTTGCTGCATTCGCGGCGGGCCGATTTGAGCAGATGGTCCATGCGCACCGGGCAGTCTTCCTCGGCGGCGAGGAAAGCGGCATTGAGTGCGACGTTGCGAATGTTGCCTCCCGAGAGATTCAGGCGCGCCAGTTTTTCCAGGTCCAGACCGGAAGTTGGCGTTTGCGGCGGGAACATGCGGTCCCAGATGCCGCGACGAAGAGCGAAATCGGGGAAGGGGAAATTCACGATGAAGCGAATGCGGCGGAGGAAGGCGGTATCGAGCGCGGCGCGCATGTTGGTCGTGAGGATAGCGAGCCCGCGATACGCCTCCATGCGCTGCAGCAGATAACTGACCTCAATGTTGGCGTAGCGGTCGTGGCTGTCTTTCACCTCACTGCGTTTGCCGAACAGAGCATCGGCTTCATCGAAGAGGAGAATGGCGCCGCTGTCTTCCGCGCTATCGAAGATGGCGCACAGGTTCTTTTCTGTTTCTCCGATGAACTTGCTCACCACCTGGCTGAGGTCAATGTGGTAGAGATCGAGGCATAGTTCGTTAGCGAGAACTTCGGCGGCCAGAGTTTTGCCGGTGCCGCTGGGTCCGCTGAATAACGCCGCCAATCCGCGGCCGCGCGAACTCTGGGCGGCGAAGCCCCAGCGCTCGAAAACTCTACCTTGCTGCCGCACGTGGCTCACGATGGTGTGCAGCATCTCGAGGCTGGCTTGCGGCAGTACGAGGTCGGGCCAGAAGGCGCGCGCCTGGATGCGGTGCGCTCGGCCTTCCAGCGCTGGACGCGCCTCGCTGCGGCAGGCCTCCCAGATCAGAGGAAACAGGTTGCTGCCTTCCTGGTCAACGGTCTCGCGCACGCGGCTGCCGGCGCGCTCCAGAGTCTCGACGTCCAGATCAAACTGGGCGACGACCGTGTCGAGCTCGCCGTTGAGCTTGGTGGCATGCTCGCCGAGAACACACTGCCACAGCGCCCGTTGCTCGTCCGTTCCCGGACGGTTCACGGTGATGCGCACCGTCTTCCGGCGATCAAGATCGAGTGGCCCGGACCCAGTGACGACAAGCGGGCCTTCGATGCGGTCCGCCAGGTCCGAAGCGGCTGCCCATTCCGCGGGTGAACCGTTCTCAAGTTGGAGCAAGAGCGCACGCCTGCCCAGGATTCCGTCCCGGTCCCAGATTCTCGCCAAAGCCTCGCGTTCCGCCGCCGCCCCAGGCAGCACGCTGGCACGCATGACATGCAACTCCAAACCGAGCCCTGCGCATACGGCGGCGGCCAAGGCTCGCTTGCCCCGGGTGGCATTACCCTGAAGCTGTGGCACTGTGCGGGGTTGCCCGTTCCATGCACTTAACAGAGCTTCGGCATGCTGCCGGTAGGACTCGGGAAGGGCATCGGGAGGCTCAACCGCTTCCGTCAGGTTTCGCAAGCGTTCATCGAGCGATGAAGCGCCCATGAGGAAATGCAGGACGGACTCTTCCAGGCGAAGCGGGCTCGTGACCAAGCCCTCGCCGGCGCCAACGTCAATGAGCTTCCAGCGGCGAAGGGGCGCGTCGGGCAGCAACGCGCTCCAGTGCGCTTCAGGCAATACCTGGACGGCGAGGCGAAATGTCGGCCGGCGCAAGCGTTGGTCGTCATGGCAGGCCATGCACAAAGCAGGCATGGCCGGATCCAGTTCGGCGGCCGCGCAGAGGAGAACGATGTCCCGTTCAAAATCAGAGAGATGGAATGCGCCGCAAAGTGCCTGCAAGAGCGGTCCCTGCACCTCTATCGGCCAGGCTTCGGGTGATTGCGCGGCGTCCGCATCGTTCAGCGCGTGTTCAAGAAACGCGCGTACCCTGGCGGCGCCTGCGGTCAAGTACTGCTCCGCACTGGTGGCCTGCGTTTCCCGCGTTTCTGTGGAACTCGAAGTCATGGGATGGTCACCTGCGGTGTGGAGTACGTGCCGTTAATGCCGATGCCGAGTGGGCTTTCAGCATCGTCCACCAGCAAACGAGCGAGGTACGTCCCGGCGACGACGCCGGTGAAGGGGACGGTAATGTTCGCAGTTGGCGGCGGCGGATTGGGAGGCGGGCTGGCCAGATTGATGCGGGGCGGCAGTACAAAGCTGTAGGCCAGGGGCGAATCGGGCGGGCTAGTCAGCGGAGGCAACTGGTTGAGCAGGAGAATGACACGCTGATCGGGGCCGACGGGCGGATCCACCATTACGTCGAGATTTCCGGAACGCAGCGCGGGCCCCGCACCGTGCACACTCGAGGCATTGACCATCTTGATGACTGGCCGCAACACGAAGCTGGAAGTATTTGATTCCACGCCGCGGTGCGGCACCAGGGGCGAACCCAGCAGGGTCTGCTGAAGGACCTGCACAGGCTGGGTGCCGGCCTCCAACCCTGGTGGAAGGGCCACGACAATTTGCGTGGACGTGAGATCGGCGTCGGCCGGAATTACTTCGATGCCGCCTACCAGCACTGAAGTTAGTTCACCTTTGAGCTGGCTGCCGCGCAACACGATGTTGTATGCGGGGAGGATGGGCTGGCCGTCCACAATCGGATCCGCAGCAGTTTTCTGTGACAGCACTTTCTCGATGAACGGCGACTGGAAGGGAAGGGTGTGTACCGTTCTGTACTGCACGGGCAGCGCGGTCTTGGTCGAAGCTTTGCTCTCGATCAGCACGACCGACGCGCTATAGGCCGCGGTCGGACGATAGTTCGTCTGGAACGCGGTCCATAGTTTGGAGATCTCCTCGGTGTTGAGGATCTGCGGGATGATTTTGATCAGTTCCACCTGTTCCGCGAGTTCCGACGTGAACAGATTCAGCATGGCCGCGGGCAGCCCGCCTGCGCCCGAGACCTGCGTGGGCGCGGACAGCGACTTGCGAATTGCGTCGCGCGTGAGAATGGGCGTCTCGTGGAACAGTTGCATGGCATAGCCCAGCAGGATTTCACCGTGCAGTTGCTCGAGGCCATAGGCCATCAGCAAGTAGTGGAGATCGAGCGCGAGGGGAGGATTGTCTATGCGAGCACCGGCGGCATCGCGCGCCGGGTAGCCGACATTGCGCCAACTGGCGTTCGGTGTGGCCTGGTACAAGAACAAATTGAGTTGGCTCTGCTTCTGGGTGGCGGGGTCAATGCGGTCCGGCGGCAAAGCGGTGACGGATACGTCGCCAACGCCGGTCGAGCCGATGTCGCGATCGATGAGCCCATTGTTGAGAAGGTCCACCAGCACATACGAGACTGAGGCAACCGCCAGGGCGCTGCTCATGGCGAGCCCCCGCGCTGCTTGAGGTATTTCTCGAGCGACAGCAATGGTGCCGGTGGCGGTGAGGGTGGGCGAACGGCAGACGACTGGGGCATGACCGCCTGAACGCTGACTCGCCCGATGACAACGGTGATATTCGGACCTGCTTCTACTGCATGACTCACGCTGGGTGCGGTCACCGCCGGGGTGGCTGTTGCCGGGGGCTGCTTCAGCGGAAGGAACGCGGGTTGTTGGGATGCTTTCGGTGGACGATCGTCAAATTCGAGGGCAGAAGGTTCTGAAGTCCTTGGCGCAATTGCATCCGCGTGCGGACGCGATTCACGAGTGGATACGTCAGAGAGAGAACCGTCGACCGGCGCTTTTGCGCGTGCTTCCTTTGCGAGAGGGACCACCCTGCTGATTTCGTCAGAGATGAAATTCGCAGGCGCGATCCGTGGACGAGGCCGGGGCGGTGGGTTTTCCGCAGGAACAGAGTCTTCGGACTCGCTGTGTGGAATGCGTGGGGCAGTCTTATCCCATACTGTTCTTGTTTCCGCAGCAGGGTGCAATGGCGGCGGATCCTGAACAATCGCCGGCTGTCGATGCGAATCATCGTGAGGCGTAGGAAGTGTGGCACTCACCCTGTCCTCAGGTTGTGGGTCGATTGTCGAAGGCGCGGGCACGGTCCCATCGTGCCCCTGCTGCACGTCCGCGCCGGGCCGCAGATTGGTAAACGGCGCAAGGCGAGCGGACAAGGAGGCAGCCGGAGGTTCAAACAGAGAGGGAAGTCTCGGTTGTATGGAAACCGATTGTTGCAGAACCCTGGCGGCGACGTTGTGGAGATAACTGGCCATATGTTCACTCAGCAATCAGGTTCAAGTAAAGGCTGCGCCGCAACGGACTGACCGCCATGATCTCGGCCTCACTCCATCCGTAGGCCGAGGCCAACTGGTGAACTTCGCGCAACGCGCGCCCCGCCCAGGCGTGAATCTCAGCCCAGAAGAACGATTCGATCTCGAAGCGCTCTTGCCACTCGTGCTGGCAGGTGGGACAGGCAAGCGTGAGTTCGACTTCCGCCTGCGGATCGGCCTCCGCCATCCTTGCCGAAATTGCGGCAACCACACTGTCGGGCAACTCCTGCGCGCTCACTTCTGCTTCCCCGAGCCGGCTTTCCAGGACGCAGCGCCGCAAGAGGAGCTGCAGGGCCTCAGCCACACCGTTGCGCGCCTCGCGCGCCGCGCGCAGGTCCTGGCTGTTCGGTAAACGGAACTTAAGGCTGTAGCCGCCATCCGTCAGGCTCATGGGCTGCGACGTTGGCTCCCTGGGATCAACGCGCACCTCGTTCGCCTGAAAGCGCAACTCTGATTCCTGGCCGCACCTGGTGCAGCGGGCGACCGCCTGAATCTCCGGCCCGAAGGTTTGCTCCCGCAGGGCGAGAAGGCGAGCATCGCGCCGGCCCACCGAGAATTGCGCCGGGTCCTCTTCCGGGCAGTCCTGAGAGGCGGTTCCCAACAGCGCCAGGGCGCGATCAACCGACGTTTGCTCCAGCCCCTGCTCCCAAAGGCGTAGGAGTTCCGCTGACGAAAGAGCCCGCATAACACTTACACCGGTGGCTCAACGAAAGAGGGTTCCAGGAGTTCGGGCACGGCGTCGTCGCGCTCCCAGCCCTCGTTCTCCAGCTTGATGTGCTGAATGGCGACAGCGTTGGCGTTGGCGTCGAGGTCGGGAAGCGCCTGCCACTCGGAAACCCAGCAGCGATAGACCTTGTAGGTAAGCGCGAGTTGTCCGGCTTCGTTGTAAACCTCGATGGTGATGTCCTTGCGAAAGTCGCGGAGCGAAACTTCCAGACCGAGGCCGGCGCCGAGGCGCCAGACCTTGTTAGCCCATTGTTCAAAGTCAACGTCGTAGGTGACGCCGCGGTCGAGCGTGATGGCATCAAATTCGGTTCGGCCGGGCGACTTGCGGCTGGTACTGGGATCGCCGCCCTCGCGGTGCTTGACGACCTCCGTGGTCCGCTTCAGCACACTCACCTTGCTCACGCCAGCGATGTAGTGGTTGTCCCACTTGAGGCGAAACTTGAAGTTCTTGTACGGGTCAAAACGTTCCCGATTGACCGTGAACTGTGTCATCTGATTCTCCTTAGACCTGAATCTGACCCGCCATCTGCTGAATCTGAATCACGACAAACTCCGCCGGCTTCAGCGGGGCAAAGCCGACCAGGATATTGACGATGCCCAGGTCAATATCATTCTGGGTGGTGGTTTCTTTGTCGCACTTCACGAAGTAAGCATCGCGCGGATTCGCGCCCTGGAACGCGCCTTGACGGAAGAGGTTATGCATGAACGCGCCCACGTTAAGGCGAATCTGCGCCCAGAGCGGCTCGTCATTGGGTTCGAATACCACCCATTTCGTGCCGCGATAGAGACTTTCCTCAATAAAGAGTGCCGTGCGACGCACCGGCGTGTACTTCCATTCCGAAGCCAATTGGTCCGCGCCATCGAGGGTGCGTGCGCCCCAAACCACGCGGCCGACGATGGGGAACGCGCGCAGGCAGTTCACGCCCAGCGGGTTCAGTTCGCCGTTCTCCGCGTCCGTGAGCGGAACGGAGAGTTGCGGCACACCATTCAGCGTTGCTTCCTGACCGGCAGGCGCTTTCCAGACACCTCGCTGCGCATCCGTACGTGCAAAGATTCCAGCCACAGCGCCGCTCGCCACGAAGGTCTCGATCTGGTTGTCGTGCAGAGGATTGGGCTCTCGCAGGCGGGGGAAGAACAGGGCGGCGTTCTTGCTGCGCGTCCCAATCCAGTCCTGATTGGCGTCGGTAAATTTGTTTACCGCGGTTGTCTTGCTCGTCCAATCGCTCGGTGAGTCGAGGAGATAGAAAGCGCGCCGCTGCTCGCAGTAACTTGCGGCGGCGGCCACCACGGCGGTGCTAACGTCATCGTTCTCGTAAGGCGGAATGCTCAGCAAGTTGAAAAGGTCGGTCTTTTCCAGAGCATAAAGGCCGGTTTTGGCGACGTCGGTTCCGGGGCCAATAAGGTCGTTATCAGTGAGGGCGCCGCCATCGCTGCCCGCAGTAGCCCATACCGGATTGGGGACGACCTGTGGCGGGCTCAGGATCGTGGTATAGGTTTCGGCCGGGAAGGCTCCCGGCACTTCGTCGTTGCCAGAATTGTCCTGCTGCACCCGCACGAGCGCGGAATTTTCCTTCAGGACGTTGGTGACATAGCGAGGACTGGCTGGATCCACGGAAAGATTGAGAAACTTCTCTGTCGCCAAAACACGCTGGCGCTGGCTATCCATCAGCGTCACGGTGAGGTTGAAGAGCAGGATATCCACCTGGCCGTTCAATCGCTTGGTCTTGTGATCCACCAGAGCATAAAGATTGCTGCCCCACGATCCCACGCTCGCGGCTACTAGAACTAGGGAACTGGAAGAACTCGAGAGCGGGCTGTCTGGGGGGCTCGCGGGAATCGTGTCCTCAGGCAAGGTGATGGTGGAGGCGACTCCGCCATGGGCCAAGCGAACGATCACTGCTTGACTCCCCCCGTTCAAGTAGAAATCGCGCACGGCATAGCTCATGGGACTGTTGACCCAAAGGCCGCCAAAGAGGCGCTCGTAGTCCGCGAAGCTGTTGATCACTGCCGGTGCGGGGCTATCCGCCTGGTCGCTGACCGGCCCCCAGGCCGCGTCCCCGATGAAGGCCGTGATCGAGGTAGCAACGCCAGTTATGGTGTGAACACCGCTGGGAATTTCCTCAATATAGACGCCGGGATAAGTCGGTGTAATCGGCATGACAGAACAGTCTCCTTTTATGCTTTGCGTTTCCTCAACCCCTGCCATGGTTGCAAGATGTGACCATGCGTTTGGCGCCATCGCCCGCGGAGGTTACCGGGTTGTTCCGGCGCCAGTGGTGCGTTTCACTTTCCTGCTCCTCGCTCGACTTCCAGTCTCGAGGAAGCTTTGTGCTTCCTTGTGCTTCGCCGGATCAAGCTGAAAGAGGTGCTCCGATCCTTCGACGGATAGTTCGCGCAAGTATCCCTCTTTGACCAGCCATTTCAGTCCCGCTTCGGTTTCAGTCACGCTTCGGTGCACGACTTCGTGTAACAATCGCCAGCGCGCAATGCCCATCAAGCTATCCGTAGCCTCCGGATTGCGAAGAAAATAGCTGAGGATTTCCCGGGTCGCTTGTCTGTTCGGCTTTCCGCTCGCACGCGGCAAAAGGGCCATCCTCAAATCGGGTGTGGCACTTTCTATGCCACACGGCGTGGAAGGGCGATGTTTGCAAAAGCGGGACTTAGTGGTGCGTGCGCGGAGTTTTCCTCAAGTGGGGGAGGGACTTCTCTGTCAGGTCAGTTGGTGTGCGATGGAGCTGCCGCCGATTGTGAGGCGGAATGGCGCGACTTTGGAACGGTGGGACTAAAACGACCCGGCCCCGGAGGGAGACGACCCACCCGTGGTTGGGCTGATGCGATGCTTTTTGACCAGTCGGCCAAAAGCCCGCCGGTCTTTCCCGGCTTCCAGGGCGGCGCGCGTGATGTTGCCGACGTGTTTCTCTAACAATTGTTCGACGTACTCACGCTCAAACTTCTCAATGGCTACCATCTTCGCGGAGCGAAATGTCTGGGCTGGACCTTCGACCTTGGTGTCGAAAAGAGAGAAGTCTATGTGGGCGCTGGCGATCTGAGTGCCCTCAGCCGCGAAGATCGCGCGCTGAATCGTGTTGGCCAGTTCCCGGACGTTCCCCGGCCAGTCGTGCGCCTCCAGTTTGCGCATTGAGGCCGGGGAGAACACCTTTTTCGGTCCGCCTCCCGATGCGCAGATCTCCTCGATGAAGTGGCG
Organism: Occallatibacter sp.; assembly: GCA_036502905.1. Classification (GTDB taxonomy): domain Bacteria; phylum Acidobacteriota; class Terriglobia; order Terriglobales; family Acidobacteriaceae; genus Telmatobacter. The sequence goes on from DASXXV010000330.1 coordinate 39,459, forward strand.
GGCGAGCAAGGCAATGTCCTCTGGCCGCTGGCGTAACGGGGGCATATGAAGACGGAGCACGTTCAAGCGGAAATACAGGTCCTCGCGAAAAAGTCTGTCGCGAACCAAGCCCTCCAGGTTGCGGTTGGTTGCCGCAACGACCCTGAGGTTGGCGCTCTGAAAGCTGGTGCAACCCAGGGGCCGGTAAGTCCTCTCCTGCAGGAGGCGAAGGATCTTGCCTTGAACAGTGGGCGAAAGACTGTCGACTTCATCCAGGAAGAGTGTTCCTCCTTCGGCCAAAGCGACAAGCCCCCTTTGTTCCAGATGGGCGTCGGTAAAAGCCCCCCGCATGTGGCCAAATAACTCGCTTTCGAACAGGTGCTCCGGGATCCCACCGCAGTCGACGGGGATGAACGGTCCATCGCGGCGTTTGCTCATGGCGTGTACCAGCCGGGCGCACAGCTCCTTGCCCGTGCCCGTCTCGCCAGTCAGCAGCACCGGCGCGTCGCTACTGGCGAACAGCCCGGCTTGCGCCAGCACGCGGCGAAAGACTGGGGCTTTGCCTACGATCTGCCGCAGGCTCAGTTCTCCAATGAGACACTCGCGAACGTCTTCCGAGCTGCGGGGCTGCCGGCCGAGAAGGCGGGCGATCCGGCGCTGCAGTTCGCCTCCGTGCACAGGGTGCAACAGGAAATCGTCCACTCCTTCGGCCGCTATCTGCAGCAGTTCGCTGTCCTCTCCGGGCAAGATGGCGAGAGTCGGGACGGGCAGAGGATGATCCCGGAGCCAGTAGAAAAAGTGGACCGCCTCGTCGCTTCGGGGCACGGCGTTGGCTACCAGGAGTCTTTCTTCGCGCAGGGGTAACTGTTCGGGAAGGAGGCTTCTCCAATCACTGCGGCAAATGGGCAGGCCTGCGCCAGGCTCCCAGGTTGCCGGGAGTGGAAAGGCCCCATGCTCGATGATAAGCGCCCCGCCAGCCACGTCTTCTCCTCATAGCCGACTGAAGTAACTTTCCCGTTCCAGGGCCCCCTTGCTATTCCTCCGGCTCGTGCGCTCCCGAAGAGAACTCGGGTTCACCCCCCTCGATTTCGGTAATTCTCGCCGCCCATCGTCGGCCCATTGTGGTCAGGTCAACGAAATCCTTCAGGTCGAAGGCCAACCCGTCCTGCATCGATGTGACACTCTTGTCCGGCTTCATCTTGATCAGATCGAAAGAGCGCAAGCGGCGTAGCTCGGAGCGCACGGCGTGGCTCCCTGCGTAATTGCTCGTAGTGCCTGAGGCAAGATTTAAGAGATGTCTTCTCTCCGCCGCCGGCAGCAGGAAGGGGAGCATGAGGCGCATGTCCCGCAGCTGCATGGCCTGTTCCGACTGTTGTTCGCGTACTCGTTCCAGCATCTCGACTCGAAAGCCGGACATTTGCAGTAGCTTCAGCCGGTCCAGCAGACCCGGATTTACGGTCAGGGCAATGCCGATCGATACGGCCGCGAGCAAGCCGAGAGTGGTGACATCAAGTCGCCGACCCTCAGGAAGACGACCGGACACGATGGCAACCATGTATCCCGTGGCCAGCAGTCCCAGCGCGCAAGCGAGCGCCGTTCGAAGTGGCGACGACGGTTTGTGAGCCTCACGGCTCGCGTTGGAAGTATGCTCGGCTCCCATGGAAAGACCTTCGTCTCAGTGGATTTGAGGAGAGACCAATACCCGTACGCACAAAGACGGACTTGCGCGCACACTCAAGGACGAAAACTTGGGGAAGTACAGAAGGCCATGCCCACTCCTGCAGTACGGGAGACATTCATCCAGCAGAAGGAGTGGTGCCCGTTACGCCTAGGCGCTCATGTTTAACCCGGTCGGCAGTCTTGTCAAGAGAAAAATCGCGAGAAAAATCGCGGCGTTCCGAAAATTGTGAGATTGTGAGAAAGACCAGCGCTTATGCCGCGGGCAGCGTTGGCCGGAGGTTCGGGACAACGCGCAAGTAGGGAGCGTCCCGTTCATCGACCACGACCGAAGCGCCGCCCTTGGCAAAGCGATAGGTTCTGCCCGTGACGGGGCCACGCACGGTCAGAGCGGTGGTCCCCACATAGCGAAAAGTGGTGCTGGCGCTGTCACTGACAGAAGCGGTGGCTCCTCGCCTGGCTGCGCGGTCAGCCCTTGGAGTCGGACCTCCCGCCGGGCTCGGCGTGACTTTCAGCAGGTTTCGCTTCTTCCCGCAGCATCCCATCTTGCACCTCCTCCGACCCTTCCAAGTAGGGTACAGACTGGCTGCCGTGTTTTGCGGCTGTAGCTCGTTCGAGGAGAGCCGCCCCACCCGAGAGCGCGAACCACAGTAGCAAGCGCTCGCGCCACAGTCCACCAATTGCAATCGCGAATGGAATCGCTACCCAAAGACTCAGGCAATAGAAACAATCCAGTAATTCGCCCCAAAATCCCTGTCCTGCTCTCCGTCGCAAATGCACGAATAATTCGAAGGGCCCGTCTTCCGCATTCAGCAAGTGCGTTATGCGCCATACCCCGAGAATCCCGAGGAGCAATCCGTAGATTTGCATCTCAACGAAACGAGCCGGTAACACTTGCCAAGGTGAAGTTGACGGACAGTCTACTCTCTGCGCGAACTCGATGCGTGAGGAAAATTCTTGATCGCAACTGAGGAAAGGCTGCGCGCATCGGTCGCCGGAAACCTCCTCTATGCAAGGCTCGAATGCAACTGAAAGTTACGCCTTGTCGTCACGCATATCAGAGAGAAATCTCTGCCACAAGACAACACTTGTTCTGGCTTCGCACGTCTGGCGCAGACAGCTTCAATAGGAAGTCTGGGCTCAAGAGTCGTTGCAGCCTTTCAACTCCGCACTCGCCCGGGTGACTCACGCGCCGCACAACCGTGCTGTTATCACGGGATCCAGCGTCGCACCCCCAGGTGGGTGTGACACCGGTGTGCCTCTATAAGGTCCTGATGGGGGACTCCGCCTCCTTCTTGATGTGCTACTGGGTGTTCGCGTGCGGAGTTAGTTACCGTAAGTGATTAAACCTCGGGCTCAATAGCAGGTCAAGGCCTTTTCCCACGCACTGACGGCCGATCACCCATGTAAGTTGGCTAGGGCCTTCGGCCCGCGAAACTCCATGAAAATCGTTTCGATCCAAGCAATAATGCAGAACGGCGGGGAGATGGCGAGATCGAAAAGACAGTGGAGATGCTGAAGCCGCATGTAAGTTTGATCCGGAGCGTGCGTGATCGAGCGAATGAATGGTGCGTTGCCGCTTCCTCTCTGGGAGCGGCGATAGCCCGAGACCCAGGTTAATGTAATCTCCAGCACGCTCTCCTCTCCCGCCAGGAGGAAGCCTATGCCTTATTGGATAGCGGGAATCGATGTCCATAAAAGGAAGCTGGCCGTGGTTGTGGCTGACGTCGAAGTCGAAGACGAATATCAGTTTGAGCGACGCTGGTACGGTAGCAATCCTGAGCAGTTGCGGGTGCTGTCGGAGTGGCTCATCGAGCAACAGATCGAAGAAGTGGTGATGGAATCAACCGCGCAATATTGGAAGCCCGTTTGGGGAGCGCTGGAGCGATATTGGAAGCCGAGGTGTCAGAGCCGGGAAGGTGCAGGCCGGATGTCCGGAACACTGCATCTGGCGCAAGCCTTGTCCAATCGCGGGCGGCGCGGGCGCAAGAACGACTTCCGAGACGCGGAACGTTTGGTGAAACGGCTCGTATCGCAGGAGCTAGTCTTGAGCTTCGTGCCCGATACCGAACAGCGAATGTGGCGAACACTAACACGCACGAGATATCAACGGACGCGTGACAAAGTACGTCTGCAGAATCAGTTGGAGGCGCTGCTGGAAGAAGCCCATATCAAGCTGTCCAGTTTGGTTTCAGATCTCTTGGGTGTCAGTGCACGTCGTATGCTAAAGGCGCTAGCGGACGGAGAAACCGATCCCGCTGCTCTGGCCGCGTTGGCCGATCAGCGCTTACGCGCCACGCCGGCACAGTTGCACGACGCGCTAGGTGCTTGCGCGGAGCTCAATCCGGTCTATCGACGGCTGGTGAAGATGACGCTGGAGGGCTTGCAATTGGTCGAGCAGCAGATCGGTCAACTGGACCAGGAGATGGCGAGTCTGCTCCGCCCGCATCAGGATGCAGTCGAGAGGCTGGCCCTGGTCCCCGGGCTCGGGGTGGATTCGGCGCAACAGATTATTGCCGAAGTGGGCGCAAAGGCAGCGACTTTCCCCTCAGCCGAGAGGCTCTCCTCGTGGGTAGGGGCATGCCCCGGTGAGGAAGAGAGCGCGGGCGTGAACCGCAGCCGACACTCTCCGAAGGGCAATCGCCAGATGCGCCGCGTTCTCAATCAAGCGGCGAATGCTGCAGTCAAATACAAAGGGAGTATCTTCGAGATCGTGTACCGTCGTCTAGTGCCGCGCCTAGGACACAACAAGACCATCGGCGTGATTGCGCATCGCCTGTGTCGCCTGATCTGGATAATTTTGTATAAAGGCGTTGGGTATCAGGAACGCGGCCCTGCAGTGTCCGAGAAGTCCAGACAACGCCGTACGGCACGGATGGTCCGGACACTCAGAATCCTTGGCTACCGGGTCGAACCTCTAGGAACTCCGGCGTGACGGGAGCGATTTTCGACCCAGTC
>DASXXV010000331.1:0-9983 GCA_036502905.1 Occallatibacter sp.
CGCGTGGAGACCAGCACTTTACCGCCCATGTGGCCGCACTTCTTGGCCGACGAAAGCTGGTCTTCGAAATGAACTGCGGCAACTCCCGCCTCAATCAGGCTCTTGGTCAGCTCGAACGCATTGAGGACGCCTCCGAACCCCGCTTCCGCATCGGCGACTATCGGCAGCATCCAGTCCATGAAATCATGGCCTTCCGTATGGGCGATCTGGTCGGCGCGCATCAGGGCATTGTTGATGGCTCGCGCCACGACCGGCACGCTGTTGACCGGATAGAGGCTCTGGTCGGGGTACATTTGCCCGCTGAGATTGGCATCGGCAGCCACCTGCCAGCCGCTGAGGTAGACAGCTTTCAGGCCGGCGGCGGCCATCTGCACCGCCTGGTTGCCGGTCAGCGCTCCCAGGGCGGCGATATGACTGTCGCGATGGAGCAGCCGCCAAAGCTTTTCTGCTCCCGCTCGCGCCAGCGAGTGTTCCACCTGCACCGTGCCGCGCAGGCGGTTTACGTCTTCCGCGGAGTACGTCCGCGTGATTCCATTCCATCGATCCGAATTCCAGCCGTTACTTGCTGAGTGCACGTTTATCGACCTCCTCGAGCATGCTCTCTGCCGCAGTGCAGCACGAGGATCAGTAAAGATCAGCCCTGGAATGACTGGCAAGGGGCACTCGTCCGATTCGGACGAGTGGACGCGAACTCCCCCTTCGGCTCATAATCGGGACGCGCACCCTGTACTTACCTGACCTGCCGCAGCTTATAACCAAGAAGATCCGGCGGAGCCTGCCAAGATGACACGCCCGGTAGTCCGATCCGGCTCATCATTCGGAGCACTACGCAAGGGAGGGGTCCAATGCCTCTGGGCAAGCAATTCGCGCAGGAATTGGCGGCCGCACTCCGTCTTCGGCGCATTCAGCAAGGCATTACTATGCTGACCGCGGCGGAAGCGGACATTGCCCGTCTGGGACCGGATACGCCGGAGGCGGCCAGCCTCCTGCTTCTAATGGCGCAGTGGGTCGATGCCGGGTACCGCGACTACCGCGTCCTTGAGCCCCTGCTTGCCCGGTTTCCCGCTGCTTGCAGAAAGCGGCTCCCCATGGACGACTACATTCGCCTGCGCATGGTGGACTCCTTCGTCGATCTCGCCAAGGGCGATCTCGATGCCGCCATCGACACACTCGACCTGGTTCTCAAAACTTACCAGGACATTCCGGATCAGGAGCAGGAAGCGCTGGTCCATTTCTGGAAGGGGCGGATGCATCGGAAGAAAGGCGAGTACGATGCGTCTCTGAAGCACATTGTGCGAGCACGCGAACTGGCTAGAGATCGCGATAAGTTCTTCACCGCCATCATCCAGATCCAGGAGAGCTGGCTGCTGTTTCAGAACGGCATGGGGAAAGAGGCAGAGCAGGTCCTGGATCGCGCCGAGTCCATATTGATATCGAGTGATCACTACGTGGCCCTGGCGAATATCGAGTCGGCGCGAGGCCGCATCGTGCGGCGTTCGGGCGACTATTCGAAGGCGTTGGACCACTTTTCGCGCGCCATCGAGATTTACGAGCGGCGCGATCCGAACCATGTGAATCTTGCCCGTACGCTGGTAAATGCAGCGTATGTGCGGCGTCTGCTTGCCCTGCAAATGCGCAAACGGATCGATACCCAGGCACACTCCGGCCGGGCGCGCGCGGGCACTGCTCCGAAGGACGTCCCGACGACCCGTGAAAATCCCATAACCCGGTATCAGCGCATCTGGCAACAAGCAGTGGACGGGCTCACGCGGGCGCGAGAGATTTACGCTCTGCACGCGCACTTCGACGGTATTGGCAAAGTGTTGCTGAATCTTGGCTATCTGCATCTCGACAGTGGAGACATCGATCGAGCTGGCAACGAAGCCACCGAGGCCTACCGGATTGGCACCGAGCAGAACGACCACATTCTCATGGCGCGCGCCCGAATCCTGGAAACCGCCATCGAAAACGCACATGTCGAGGAGCAAACCGGCGAAGACGTGGATGTGGCCGTTCATGCCAGCCGCGCCCGGCAGTACGGCGAAGAGGCCCAGACACTTGCGCAGAGCACGCAGAACCGGCGCCTGCTCGCCGGGGCGTGCATCGCCCGTGGCATGACGTCCGCCAACGATTTCTTTCAGGAGTGGGAAACAGCCCGGCGCTATGCCACCCAGGCCACCGGTCTGATTGGCCCCGGCGAAAGAGATCACCTAGTGGAAGACCTGGCCTCCCTGAAGGCCAGGATCATCCAGGCGTCCGGAATCAACGACACGTTGCGCAGCTGGTCGGAGGGGATCGTGGGCAACAAAACGTTTCAACAGATCACGGAAGAATTTGCCGAGATCGTGATTCCCAAAGTGTGGATGCGCGAAGAACAAAAGATCTCCCGGGTGGCTGCATCCTTATCCATCTCGCCGAAGAAGGTAAGGCGAATACTGCGCAACTCCGGTTCATCGCGGAAATCATGACTTTCCTAAAAGGAAAGTAGTTTGCCGATGAGTGCTTGGTTCAGGTAAGAGCTACTGCTTGGGTGTGACAGTCATCACGTATCCATTATTGCTAAGAAGAATCCCTGTTGACTAATGCTCCAATAGGTTCACAATTGAATAAATCTACAACTCACCTGACTGGCGTTACTCATCCAGGCTACCTCTTGCGCTCGTATGGATGGCCAGTCACCTGTGGGCGGTGGGTCCGCGAACGACCGAGCCTTCGTCGTATCCATGGTTTTTGAGTAACCAAAACAGAATCAGGCGAAAGCTCTCTTCTCCCACCGGGGCCTCCTTTGAGATCGTGCGACGTGTGCGTACGGTCGCTTTTATCGTATTGTGCCTTCGCCGTGGACGGCATCTGCTCCGGACGATTGAGCAAGCGCCCATTCCAAACTTGAGAAATAAAAACATGCAAGATTGATAACCGCATTCTTCGCGTGTCTTATGAGCGAACTTATCACAAAGGTTTGTCTAAGGAGTTGGTTCCATGCCAGATAGGGATGTAGTTGTACTGAGCGCGGTACGCACGGCCATCGGCAAATTTGGCGGCGCATTGAAAGATATTCCGCCTACCGAGTTAGCCGCCAAAGTCGTGTGTCAATCGTTAAGGCGTTCGGGCATCGATTCGAAGATGGTTGGCCATGTTGTTTTTGGCAATGTCATTCACACGGATCCCAAGGATATGTATCTAGCGCGCGTCGCCGCGCTGCGCGGAGGCGTTCCCGTCGAGACGGCTGCGCTGAGCGTAAACCGGCTATGCGGGAGCGGCCTGCAGGCAATCCTGACTGCTGCAGAAGCCATCATGCACGGCGATTGCGACGCCGCTATCGGCGGCGGCGCTGAATCCATGAGCCGGGCTCCCTATTGGCTGCCGGCCATGCGATGGGGGGCGCGCCTCAATGACGCCCAGGCCATCGATGCTCTGGTAGCCAGTGTCACCGATCCGTTCGACGAAGTGCACATGGGCATCACTGCGGAGAATGTGGCGCGTAAGTTTGATGTTTCGCGGCAGGACCAGGACGCACTGGCGGTCGAGAGTCATCGCCGGGCCATCGCTGCCATTCGCGCCGGAAGATTCACCGATCAGATCATTCCGATCGAGTTGAAGAGCAAGAAAGAGACCACGCAGTTTGTCACCGACGAATCGCCCCGTGAGGACGCCACCCTCGAGAACCTGGCCAGGCTCAAACCGGCATTCGATCCGCAAGGCACGGTCACAGCCGGCAATGCATCCAGCATCAATGATGGCGCAGCGGCCATGCTATTGATGGAAGCCGGCAGGGCTGCCTCGCTCGGGCTCAAGCCAATGGCGCGGCTGGTTGATTATTCGGTCACCGGCGTCGAGCCGGGAATCATGGGGGTCGGCCCGGTCTCGGCCGTTCGCAAAGTCTTCGCAAGGACGTCGCTCGACAAGGAGAGCATGGACGTCATCGAGTTGAATGAAGCCTTCGCCGCCCAACTGCTTGCGGTGCGCCGCGAACTGGATCTTTCGCCGGAAAAAACCAATCCCAACGGAAGCGGCATTTCACTGGGCCATCCCCTGGGCGCCACCGGAGCCATCTGCGCGGTGAAGGCTCTGCACGAATTGCGGCGTATCGGCGGTCACTACGCGTTGGTGACCATGTGCATCGGCGGCGGTCAGGGTATCGCCGCCATTTTCGAAGCGATGAATTGAAGCAGAAGGAGAACCGTCATGGCGACATTAACTTACCCGGAAACCACGCTTGCAGCTGAGCGCGGACTCGAAGGAAAGGTGGCACTCATCACCGGCGCTTCCCGCGGCATCGGCCGTGCCATCGCAATGGAACTTGCCAACTGCGGCGCCTCAGTGGCAGTGAACTACCGGACCAGCGTCAGTGCCGCGGAAGAAGTTAGGTGCGACATCCTCCGGCGGGGCCGCGAGTGCGAGCTGTTCCAGGGCGATATCTCCGATCGCGAGCACGCCCGCAGGCTCGTTCACGACGTCTCCAAATGCTTCCATCGCATCGATATCCTGGTGAACAACGCCGGTATCACGCGCGACCGTTCCATTCGCAAGATGAGCGACGACGACTGGGCGGAAGTCATCGACACGAACTTGAACAGTGTTTTTTACTGCACCAGCGCGGTGCTGCCGGTCATGATCGAGCAGAAATTTGGACGCATCGTGAATATCGCTTCGTTTTCAGGGCAGGCTGGCAATTTCGGCCAGGCAAACTATGCGGCCAGCAAAGGCGGCATCATCGCCATGACCAAGGTGCTGGCGCTCGAGCTGGCCAGGTACAACATCACTGCCAACGTCGTTGCTCCGGGATTTACCGAGACTGAAATGGCCGCGGCCATTCCGGGCGACATCATGGAACAGATTCTGACCAAGATCCCGTTGAGGCGGTTGGCGCAGCCCCACGAAATCGCCAAGGCAGTCGCATTCCTGATCTGCGAAGGGGACTACATCACCGGCCAGCAGCTCAATGTGAATGGGGGAATCTACATGTGAAGAAGAGCGGCTGTGTGGGCTCCGGGTTGCGTCGCCCGGGGTCCACGCCGGTCTTGATTTGCTAACGTGAACGGGCTCTCAGCCACTCTTCAATGTGCGGCCACGTGGTTTTATGCGCGCTGCTCCCCGCCATGATCCCAATGTGGCCGCCCGCCACACGGTAAATTTCCTTGTCGAGGCTGGAGACCTTGTCCAGGATGGCTTCGGACTGGCAGGGCGGAGTAATGTGATCGCCTTCGGCGATGACGGTGAGGAGATTCGCCTGGATCTTGCCCAAGTCGACGACCTCGTCGCGCATGCGCAACCGGTTCTGGATCAGCGCATTGTTGCGATAGAACTCCACGATTAACTGGCGGTACGCCGCACCGGCCATGGGAATGTTGTCCGTTACCCAGGTGTTCATCGCCTGCCATGCTTCCACCGTGCGCGGATTGTCGAGGTTGTCCCAGAGCTTGCAGTAATTGGTGATGTAGTTGTCGATCGGCTTGAGCGCCTTGGCCCCTGAGTCGATCATCTCCGCAGGCATGTTGCCGAAGGCGTTCAATATCTTCTCGAAGTCGAAGTATCTCTCGTCGGTCCAGCGCGCGAACGTGACCTCGTCGCGATTCGAGAAGTCGAGCGGCGCCGTCAGCAGCAGCAGATTTCGCAGTCCATCCTCGGGCCGCATGGCGGCGTAGATGGTGGTGAGGATGGCGCCGATGCACCACCCCAGCAGGCTGAACACTTCCGCCCCGGAGATAGATTTCATTTTGCGAATGGCGCGAGGGAGATACTCGAGCGCATAGTCGTCGAACTTCAGATTCCTGTCTTCGAATCCGGGGATCCCCCAGTCCAGTAGATAGATATCGAAGCCGCGGCCCACCATGAATTCCACAAAGCTGTGGCCCGCTCGCAGGTCCAGGATGTGAGGGCGATTCATGATCGCGAAGACCAGCAGCAGAGGCACGCCGTGACGCTTCTTGGCGGGTACAACCGGAACGTAGCGGTACAGCTTAGCCTTGTTCAGCGTCCAGACGAGTTCTTTGGGAGTTTGAGCGATGGGGGCCTTGGTGGTGAGGACCCGGCTGAAGGTTCGCAGGCGCTTCTGAAAGGCGAGAGTTTCTTCAGTCAAAGATACGGTTGACTGCATGGCGTCCTCTTCGTTCACGGTCATCCGATGGCCCCGGAATCAAAGCCTGTGTGGTTCTGCTGCCTCGCACTGAGCGTGTTCAGCGGCGATTACCCGCGGCCCGCTCGCGCTTGGGCTGCGGTTGCGTCTCCTGAGCTTGGCGGATGGCCGTGATGGCGTTCAAGATACGATCCAGCTTGGCGTCGAGATCATCCACGCGCATTTCCAAATTGGTAAATCGTTCCGCCAGTGCGGCGAGCTCCTGCCGCGAAGGCAGAGAAAGCTGCTGCAGGGCCTGCACCATCGATTTCTCCAGTGCTTCGCGGAACGGTGCCGAAGCCGAGAGATAGTAATCGAGCATCGCCCCCGTGGCCTGGGCGTAACCCTCCGTGTTCACTGCGTCAATCATGGTTTTGGACATCGCGTCCAGGTAAGCGTCGCGCATTCCGCGAAAGGGTTCGAAGGGATCGAACGGCTTCGCATTTTCCTGTTTTGTTTCCGGCATGGAGTCACCCCACAGCACACGAAGCATATAACTATTCTGCCGCGCCGGGCAGTGATTTGCGCCACTCACGCGCAACATCACTGCCCCTCGCAGGACGAACAACCGCAGGGTTGCGGCGCCCGCGGCCGTTCGGATCCTCGGCCGTTGCCGCCGCCGCCGAATCACTGCGTCACGAGATAAAGGAGTTCCTTTTGGGCCTCGACAATAGTGTCAACGCCCTTCTGGAACGTGTCCGTCATGGCGTCCGCGTGCGCGCCATTGAATCCAAACTGGTTCTTGGCGACATCCACCACGGCCTTGGTCTGCGCGGCGGCGTTTTCCAGCACCTTCTTCTGCACCGCAAAAGAGCGCTCCATGGTCTGCTTCGCCAGGTTGGTAGCGGTTTCGGTCGCCTTCTTGTCCACCTGGGCACGATCCTTGAACGTGTCCGTCCAGACCTGGCTCTGCTCAACTACCAGGTCGATCGCCGCCTTCTGGGTATCGGCATAGCGGGTGACGGCCCCGGTTGCGAGGTCGAGAAGGGGCAGACGCGGCGCGCCAGGCGTCCTCTCCGCAACCTTTTTCAAGACGTCTACCATCTCGGTATTTTGCTGCATTGCGAAATCGATGGCCTGCTTCTGGAGCTCCGCCATGCGCTCGATCCCGCGCAGGAACAGAGAGGCAAAGCTGTCACGGATCTCAGGCTTGCTGCCTGCTTCTTCAACGACCGGCTCGCGATTCACCTTCGGTGTCGGGCTCATGATCGCCTCCTTAGTCTTGCTGCAATCTATGCTGCAGTGCAGCATAGATTGCATAATACGCCCTTGCCGGCCGAAGTCAAGCGCATAATATAAACAAGCTCTCTATGACCCCGGCCAAAACCATCCTGATCAAGAAATACGAGAATCGCCGACTCTACGACGCGACCAACAGCCGCTACGTAAACCTGGAGGAAGTGGCGCAGTTTGTGCAGCGCGGCTACGATGTGCGGGTCGTCGATGCGGCTTCCGGCGAGGATATTACGCGGGTCATCCTCACGCAGATCATCGCCGAAGGCGCGAAAACTCCGGATTCCAGTTTCCCGCTCGATATCCTGCGCCAGATGGTCATTGCCTCCGGCCGCGCCGGCCAGGAGAGCGCGCTGCAATACACCAAGGCGATGCTGGACCTTTACCAGAACACCTACCGGGCCATGGCGCCGGCGCTCAATGCCTTCGAATTCATCCACCCTCCCGGCGCCGAAGCTGTGCCGCCAAAAAAGAATCCCTCGACGAGTACTGATCCCGAGCCTCCTGGCAGCAACGGTCGCCCGCCTGATGAAGTCGACCTTCTCAAGGAGCGGGTCGCCGAACTGGAAAAGCTTGTGTCCTCGATCGCATCGGGCAAAAAGGCGCGCAAAAAGGCGGGCTCCCGGTCTGTCGCTCGCAAGAAATAACAAGCCCGATCGTGCATTCGTGAGTGGATGGCTGAAGGTTGGCGGGTGAACTACCGTGTCCTGTCGATATGGACCCCACAATTCGGCGACGCTAATCCTTTTACGGTAATCAGTTCCCGAGGCGGAGAATCAGGGAAGTGGTGCAACAGTGAGTCAAGGTCCAGGAGGCAACTCGGAATCTTCAGCGAAGAAATAACCTTGCAGATCGTCGTTTTCAGGGGTTACAAACCAACCATTGTCTCCCCTGCCATTATCCCAGCGAGATGAGAGGTAGTCTTGGACACTGTAATTCGAGAGGGTTTCTGGAGTATGCGAGCGCACTGTTTCTTGCAAGAGGGGGGATGGCATGTTGCCTCCGGAGGGGATGGTCTCGGCGGCGCTGCCGCCGGAGAGATTCAGCACAACACCGCCTGAATCTAGCGTCTGTGACTGTGGTCACGACGAGATGTGCGAGTCATGAGGTTATTCGAGGTTCGATCCGCACAATACGCGAACATCGTGCGGCCGACAACAGCCCAAAGAATCCTAAACAGTCCTAAACCTGATGGTTACTCAGATTCGGCCGCGAACAATACGCGAACATCATAGAAGCAACACGGTCCCCAACCATCCCCGACGGTCTTGGTATCTGATCGATGCAACTGTTCTGTTTCCGTCGTCTTCCGCTGATTCCAAACCATTTTGTTTAGTCGGTAGGAGGCCCTGAAAAGGCCGCCTCGCCCACGCCTCAGACGCTTTTCTTTTTGCAGCCGGAATCTCGGCCGGAAGAGTATTCCGATGTGTCTGTCGGGCGGGCAAAACATGGGGCGACGGCGTAACGGAACGGGTAGTCTGGCATCTCCTGAAACAGTACGCGGGGAGACTCGGCCTTAGGCAACTAGCGCCTCCACGATCTGAGGCGTTCGTGCGCGAAGCTGTGCCACGGATCGGGCGGAGAATTGGACCAAATCCAATTCTTCTAGGGCACGTCTCCGTGCAGACAACCGAACGCTACCTCGGGTGCAAGCAGCGGATTCGCGGAGCCGTGAACGACTGCATTGGCATCGAACCATAGCCACCGGTGCCAGTTGCATCAGAGTGGGTCGGCTACTTCTCGTCCAAGTGGATCGGCAAATCCTCGCCCATTTCCGATTTCAACTCCACTGTCTGATGCGGAACTGGTCTGGATGACTGCTTTGGCCTGATATATCGCGGTCCAGGGTCTCCCTATTCGATTGTGAGGTAGAATGCAGTCTCTTGGTAGACCTGTGCGGTGACCGCGATGAGCGTTTTAGAGGCTGTAAGCAGGCGAGATCTCGTCCTGGACTCGTTCCCGCCGGAGGTTCGCAGCGACTCCGCGGTGCAGTCTCTCGCGTGCGTGGTGGAAAGACTGCTGGACGCGAAGGCCCTGGGCGAGAGGCTGGACGCATCTGTCGCGCTGGCGCGGTGGATGTCAGCTGGTGGGCAAATGCCAGGCACCAAACAGTTACCGGTCGCGGGAGGCCGGTCGCGGCTGGACGGACTTGTTTGGCTTCTCGAAGGGAACGCGGAACTTCGCGCCGCAATGCATGCGGCCATGGGGCAGATCGTGGGCGAGATGCGGTCTGTGGAGCTGTTTGCGGAGGCGGGATTGCAGCCGCACGGGGGTCTGGGGTCGGAGGCGATTCGTCGGGTCACACAATGGATACTTCCCGCGGCCCGCAGGGAATCCGACCTGGGCGGGTTGATCGCGAGGCTCTATCCGAATTCGAAGGCAATCGAGCGGTTGCTGGATGTGCCGGACGATGTTTTCGAGCGGCTGGTGCGGGCGCTGTGCCCGGTGAACGACGTGTTGGTATGGGCGACGCAGCGCGCCGATCTGAGGCAGGCCTTTCAGCTGCTGGCGGTGCATGTGGCGGGGATCGGGCTATCACCGGGAATGCGCGAGCGCAGTTTCCCGAATGCCATTGAGAACTCGCCATATTACCAGCTTCAGCAAGCGACGGCGGAGTTGGTGAGGGGCAATGGGG
>DASXXV010000332.1:0-9125 GCA_036502905.1 Occallatibacter sp.
CCCAGGGCGATGCGCAGCGCAGTCTCGGGACCGCGGGCCAGCGCACGCGCCAGCAGCAGTTGGGCAACATTGACGGCGGCCAGCAGCACCACCGAGGCAACGATGGCGAACAGCACCAGCCCGCTGGTGCCCGCATTGGACATGCGGTAGCGGAAGTCGCTCACGGCGCGGGCGCCGCGATCATGATTCCTGGCCGGATCGGCGGCCGCCCACCGCTTGGCCATGGTGGAAACCTGTTCGTTCACCTGCGCCGCGCTGGCGCCTGGCGCCAGCCGGCCCAGCAAATTGAACCACGCAAATCTCGACGACGAGAGTTCTCCCGGGCCCACCAGCGCCGCCCAGGTCTCGGCCGCCATCCACAGGTCGCGATCCTCGCCGTTATCGATCTCGCGGAATCCGGGCGGCAGTACGCCCCAGACGTCGACAAGGTTGCGCTTGTCCTTGCCGCGCTGCAGGGTGATCTGTCGTCCCACGATATTCACATCTCCGCCGAACTCGCGTTTCCAGAAGCCGTAGCCCAGCAGAACCGCTGGATGCGTCCGCAGCGTGCCCGCGTCATCCGGCGTAAAAGCGCGCCCCAGGATAGGCTTCACGCCCAGCGCCTGAAAGAAATTCGGGGAGACAACGTTGGTCAGCAAGAGTGCGGTAGTGCCGTCCGTCCGCGGCAGTATGCTGCCCCGCCGGCCGAGAGCGACCACGCTCTTGAGCGCCGTGGCGCCCTGGGCAATCTCCTGGTACTCGGGATACGTAAATGTTCCATCCGCGTCCTGCGGAGTGGTCGCAAACAGGCGCACCAGTTCGCCCACGTGCGGCACCCGCAGGGGATGAAGCCAGTGCGTATCCATCAGGCAGAAGATGGCCGAGCTCGCGCCAATGCCCAGCGCCAGCGTCAGCACCGCCGTCAACGTGAAGCTGGGCGCGCGCCGCAACTGCCGTATCGCATAACCAACCTCGCTGATAAGCATCGCCCCCCCTGTTCACTGTTCACTGACTTTTCACTGTTCCCGCAACGCCTGCATGGGGTCGACCGAAGCGGCGCGCCGCGCCGGCACCAATGACGCCAGGATCGCAAGCGCGAAGATCGATAACGAGGCCAGCACCAGGACCAGCGGATCGAGAGGATCCACCTTGAAAAGCAGGGAGCGCAGCAGGCGCGTCGCGAATACCGCCCCGATGGACCCGATGACGCACCCCGCCAGGCCAAGCTTTGCGCCCGAGACAACAATCAGCCGCATCACACTGGAGCGCTGCGATCCCAGCGCCATACGGATGGCCATTTCCTGCGTACGCAGCGCCGCCGAAAACGCGATCACGCTGTAGATTCCCAGCAACGCCAGGAGTACCGCCGCGGCCGCGAAGCTGGAGATGAGCGCGGCATTGAAGCGGTGCGACGCCTGCCCTTCCGACACCACGCGATCCATCGACTGGACCTGAGTCAGCGGAAGCTGCGGATCGATGGAGCGAACCACGGCCCGCAAAGAGTCGGCCATCTGCTCCGGTGCAATCGCGCTGCGCATCACGATCGATCCGCCGTCGCCCACCAGCATGTCGGGAGAAGCGAAAGACCCCAGCGCGTTCTTGAATTGGCTGGGCGGCTGGTAAAACTGCGGCTCCGTCTCGCCATCGGCGGTGCCCTGCTTGATGTCGCCGATCTCCCCGACCACCGTCATCCAGGGCAGCGGAGTTTCCTTCACCCCGAAGTGAAGGCGCTTGCCAATGGGATCCTGGCCCGGCCAATAGTGCTCCGCCAGGCGGCGATTCACAATCACCACCATGGGCGAATCGGCGCGGTCGGCTTCGTTGAAGCCCCGCCCTCGGATCAGCGGGATGCCGGCGGCCTGGAAGTAGTCCCCCAAAACCTGCGAAGGCCACCCCGTCTGCAGTTCCTGGCCCTTGGGCGGATTGAAACCCTCGGCAACAAACCCGCTGTTGTTCTCGCTCCCCGCGGCCGGCAGAGTGGACGTGATGCCCACCGACTGGACGCCGGGCAACTGTCCCAGTTTCGTCAACACGGCGCGATTGAAAGCGTCCACCGCCGGCTGGCTTGAGTACTGCTCGCGGGGAAGGCTGTAAGACGCGGTCAGAACGTGGTCGGTGCGGAACCCGAGGTCCACGGCGCGCAGGTTTTCAAAGCTGCGCAACAGCAACCCCGCGAAGCTCAAAAGCAAAAGGGCCACGGCCAGTTCCACAACCACCAGCCCCGAACGCAGGCGCGCGTGCCCGCCGCCGGAAGTGCCCGTGCGTCCGCCCTCCTTCAGGGCTTCGTTCACATCTGTCCTGGTCGCCGCCAGGGCGGGTCCCAGCCCGCAAATCAGCCCTGTGAAGATCGCCAGGAAAAGCGCAAACCCAACCACCTTCCAGTCCAGCCCTATGGAATTGATGCGGGGCAGCGTCTCGGGCAGAAAGCTGATGCCGGCGCGCAGCGCAATCGCCGCCAGCAACAGTCCGAGCAGACCGCCCGAGATGCTCAACGTGACAGTTTCGATCAGGGTTTGCCGCAACACCGCCGCGCTGTTCGCGCCCAGCGCCAGGCGCACCGAAATCTCGCGCCGCCTGCGAATCACCCGCACCAGGAGCAACCCCGCGAGATTGGCGCAGGCAATGAACAGTACCACCGCCACCGCCAGGAACAGCGTCCGCACCTGCGGCCGCGCGGCCTGCACGGTGGTTTCTTCCAGCCCCCGCACCGCGGCGTGGAGGCGCAGGCTGGCCTGCAGTGGCGCCGGCAGGCCGCGCATGATCTGCTGCGCCACCAGTTCCGCATCCTGCTGCGCCTGCGCCGTAGAGATCCCCGGCTTCAGCCGGCCTACCATTTGAAAATTCCAGCTTCCCTTCCCGTTTTCCAGCTCGCCCTGGGTAAAGCTCATCGGCACCCACAGTTCACTGCGGTTCAGTTGCCCGGGAACCAGGGGAAATTCGAAGTCGCGCGGCATCACCCCGATCACCACGTACGGCTTGCGGTCGAGCTCAATCTTGCTCCCCAAAATTTGCGGATTGCCGTGGAAGCGGCTGCGCCACGTCTGGTAACTCATCACCACGACCTGCTCGCGGCCTTCGTCTTCCGGCTGGGTAAACACCCGCCCCATCTGCGGCGATACGCCCAGAACCGAAAACACACTGGCGTTCAGTCTTGAGGCGCTGATCTGGGCGGGCTCGCCTGCGCCGGAAAGCTCGTAGCCCGTCTGCTTGTACGCCCCCAGGGCTGTGAAGCTGTGCGTTTCATGCGCGTAGATCAGGGACTCGTATGCGGGCACGTCCGGTTCATCGAATTTGGTTCCCTCGATCTGATCGCCGACCACCACCACCCGGCTCGGATCGGCAAACGGCAAAGGCCGCAGCAGGACACCCTCCACGATGGAAAAGATGGCCGTGGTTGCGCCGATTCCAAACGCCAGCGTCAGGACCGCCGTGGCCGTGAAGCCCGGCGCTTTGAGCAGTTGGCGGAGCGCGTAGCGGATATCCCGGGTCGTGTTTGTCATCGTCTTTTCCCCTGTCTTCTCTATTCCGTTCTCAAAGCCTGCATGGGTTCAATGGAAGCCGCCCGCCGCGCCGGAAGCACGCTGGCAATCACTGCACAGACGGCCAGCAACACGGTTGCGCCGGCGAACGCCCATGGGTCGTAAGCGCCCACTCCGTACAGCTGGCTGGCCATCAGGTGCCCGGCCAGCAAGGCGACCGGAATGCCAATCGCCAGCCCGATCACGATCTGCATCAGCGCGCCCCGCATCACGTTGCGCAACACGCTTGCGCGCGTAGCCCCCAGGGCCATGCGGATGCCGATCTCCCCGGTGCGCCGGGCCACGAAGTACGACGTAACCCCGTACAGCCCGATGGAAGCGAGAACCAGCGCCAGGATCCCGAACAGCGCCGTGAGCCGCGCCACCAGCCGGTCTTCGGTGAAGTTCGTCGCTACCAGCGAATCAAAGGTGCGAAGGTCCACCACGGTGAGATTGGGATCGATGGAAGCCAGCGTGCGCCGCAGCAACTCGTCCACATTCTGCTGGGGCGCCTGGAAGTTCACAAGGATCGAGTCGATAAACATGGAGTTGTTTTCGGCGCTCACTACGGCGTCCACGAAAGACGGCCGCGGACCGTTCCCCGTCCAGGTCTTGAAGCCTTCGTAGTACTGCGCCAGGGGCCGCAGGAAAACCGGGCGCGGATCGCTGCGCGGGTTGTTCATCTTGAAGTTGCGAAACACCCCCACGATTTCAAAGGCGCCGGAATACTGCGGAAACTGGATGCCGAAGCGCTTCCCGATGGGATCTTCGCCGGGGAAAAAACGCTTGACGAACTCCTGGTTGACCACCGCCACCGCCTGGGTGCTTTGCGTGTCCTGGTCGGTGATGCCCCGTCCGCGAACCATAGGCACGCCCACCGCATCCAGAAAACGCGGGCTGACGCGATCCCAGGTTGAGCCGCACCGCTCGTTGGGACCCGGCGCAGGGTGCCCCTGCCTGATCACGCACCAGCCCCAGTTGTTGCCCTCCAGAGGGCTATAGAGCGCCATGCCGATGTTGGCCACCCCGGGCAGCGAGGAAAACTTGTCCTCGATCTGGCGGTACAGTGCGGAAACCCTGTCGGCCGTGTAGCCGGCGCCCGCCGGGTCCACGTGCAGCACGTAGCGGTTCGAGGTCACGATGCCGAAATCCTGGTGCTCGAGGTGATTGAGCGACCTGGCCAGCAGGAAAGCGCACGCCATCAGCACCACCGAGAACATGGCCTGCAGCACCACCAGCGCTTGCTGGGGAAGCGACGAGCGGTCGCGGGTGGTGCGGCCCGAACCCCGCAGCACTTCGGCCGGCTGCGCGTGCGCCGAAAACCACGCCGGCGCAAAGCCGAACAGAACACCCGTGAGCAGCGACATCAGGAACGCGAAGCCCAGCACCGCCAGTGACGGGCTGGCGTCAATGGGCAGATTCCTCGCTTCAGGAAATGCCAGCGCCAGGATAGTGCGCGATCCGGCATAGGCCACGGCCAGCCCCGCCAGTCCCCCCATGCAGCTCAGCAGCACGCTCTCGGTAATGATCTGGCGGATGACCCGCGCGCGCCCCGCGCCCATGGCCATGCGCACCGCGATATCCCCGCGCCGGGTGGTGCTGCGCGCCAGCACCAGGTTGGCAATGTTGGCGCAGGCAATGATCAGCACCACCGAAGATACGATCATGAGGATCTTCAGCCCGGTGCCGGTTTGCTGCTGCATGTTCTGGATGCCGCCGCCGCCCGGCACCACCACCACGTGCTGCTTGGGGATTATGCCGGCGCCCCCGTGCTCGGTGTAAGCGGGACGCGTCAGCAGCCAGTGGCGCAGCGCCGCCGAGAGCTTCGCCTGCAGCGCCGCCATGTTGGCGCCCGGGCGCACCCTCCCCAGCGGATACAGCCAGTTCGACTCCGCATGATGAAGGATTGTGCTGTCGCCGCGTGCATACGGCTCCTGGTTGACGGGCAGCCAGAAGTCGGGCGGCCTGTCGGTCACGCGGTCCCCGAAAAACGCCGGCGGGGCAACGCCCACCACCGTGAAAGGATGGGCCTGAATCGAAATGGGCTGGCCGATGATCGCGGGATCGGCGCCGAAGTCGTTTTGCCAGGACTGATAGCTGAGGACAACTACGGGAACCGCATTCGGCTGGTCGTCGGATTCCCCGAACACTCTTCCTTCGTACGATCCCACTCCAAGGGTGGAGAAGAAATTGCCAGTCACAAATTCGCCGCGCAACTCGCGCGGCAGCGCATTGCCGCGCCGCACGCTCCACTGCTCTTGCCCGGCCTGCACCGCCGCCAGCGACTCAAACTCCGGCGCCGAGTCCTTAAGGTGCCGGTAAAGATCGTAGGAAAAGATGTCGAAATCGCCGTTGTCTCCCACGAACCCGCCGTTCACGCAGCAATCGTCCGTGTCGCCGATGCGATACAGGCGGGAAGGATCGGCCACCGGCAGCGAGCGCAGCAGAATGCCCTGCACCAGCGTGAAGATGGCGGTATTCGCTCCGATGCCGAGGGCCAGCGTAACGATCGCCGTCAGGGTAAACCCCGGCGACTTGCGCAACTGCCGCACCGCGTAGCGAAGATCCTGGAGAAGTGTCTGCATGTCCCAAACTCCTATCCGGTCATTCCCACGGAGTGGTTATTCCGTTCTCAGGGCTTGCATGGGTTCAATGGACGCCGCGCGCGATGCGGGAAGCAAAGCCGCCAGCATTCCCACCGCGACCAGCAGAAGAGCGATCACCAGCAGGCCTCCTGCTTCCCGCCGGGCTTCGAAATAAATCACGATGCCGATCAACTTGCGCGCCAGCAGGATCAGGACCAGGCCGGCCGCGGTTCCCGCCGCCAGCATCCACGCCACCCGGCGCATCACCATCATGAGAATGCCTTGCCGCGACGCGCCCAGGGCCATGCGCACTCCGATGTCCCGGGTGGACTGCTCGACTTCATGACTCACCAGCCCATGCAGCCCCACCAAAGCCAGCAAAAGAGCCAGGCTGGCGAAGACACCGAACAGCCAGCTCTCCATGCGCTCGAACACCAGCGTTTCGGAAACCACTTCGCTCATGGTTGTCGCGTTCTTGAAAGGCACGGTGGGATCCACTTCGTGAATGGCGCTGCGCAGGGCGGGAACAATCGCCGCTCCATCCCCCTCGAAGCGCAGCACCAGCGACATGCCGTTCAGCATGTCCGTGTGATCCTTCACGGGCAAGGCATCGATCAGGTAGTCGTGCTCGGGCAGCGGCGGTTCGTAGATGTTCTGCCGAACATTGCCGACCACGCCGGCGATGCGCGTGTGGTTCTTGGGATCCGGGTCAGAATCGATTCTCTGCATGGTCGGATCGAGGCCGGCAGGGATGAATTTCTTCACGAATGCCTCATTCACTACCGCGGAAGGCGCGCCCTCGGGCCGGTCGAGTGCGGGAGACAAGAGACGGCCGCGGCGAAGAGGAATTCCGAACACGTCGAAATAGCCTGCGCTCACGTATCGAACTTCGGACAGCGTGATTTCGTTGGGCGGATTGGGCGGCTGGCCGGCAATGTGGATCTCGGAATTGGAGCCCCAGTTCTCGATCGGCAACAGGCTGATCACACCCACAGCCCGCACCCCGGGAATCTGCATCAGACGGCCGACGAGCGGTTGATAGAAATCGGCGATGGCGTCGCGGCCTGCATAGCGCGACGGCGTCAGATTGATGGATGTTGTCAGGATGTGGTTCGGATCGAAGCCCAGGTCGACATGGCGATAACGCGTAACCACGCGAATAAGCAGTCCGGACACCACCAGCAGCAACAGGGTGAGCGCCACCTGGGTGATCACAAAGGCGGAGCGCAGGTGATGCTGGCTGCGATCGGCGCCCGAATTGCCGCCCGACTTCAGCGCGCGATTGGGATCCAGGCCGGAAAGGCGAAGCGCCGGATAAAGAGATGACGCGAGGCTCACCGCCACCGCCAGCGCGATACCCACGCCCAGAACCATCCAGTTCATGTGGATATCGGCGCCGCGCGCCAAGGCCTTGATCAGGAACAGGCGCATCACGTCGAGCATGGAGGTGGCGAGCACCACCGCGCCCGCGGCTCCCATAAGCGCCAGCAGCACTCCTTCCGTGAGCACTTGGCGAATCAGCCGCGCGCGGCCCGCGCCAATGGCGGTGCGCATGGCCATTTCCCGCTCCCGCTTTACGCCCCGCGCCAGCAGCAGACCGGCGATGTTCACGCAGCCGATGGCGAGCACCGCCAGCACCGCGCCCAGAAGAGTCCACAGCGGTCCCCTGCTCTGGCCTACAACACTCTGCGCCAGCAACTGCAGGTGGACGGTGCGCCCTCCGTCGGTGTCCGGGTAGGCGCGGCCTATATCGGCGAAAACGTGCTGCAGGTCGGCCTGCGCCTGCTCGAACGTGACCCCATCCTTGATGCGCGCCACCGTGCGCATCCAGTGGCTGCCGCGATTCTGCATCCACGGCTTGTCGATCAGTCGCGGCGTATAAATCACGTTGCGCATGCTCACCGGATAGCGGAACCCCGCGGGCATCACTCCGATGATGGTGTATGCGACCCCATCCATCTTCACCGGCCGGTTGAGAACGCTGCGATCGCCGCCGAAATAGGTTTGCCACACGTCATAGCTCAGGACCGCAAGCTGGTTCTTCCCATCCTGCTCCTCGCCCGGCAGGTAGGTGCGGCCCAGCAGAGGCTGTACGCCGAATACCTGGAAGAAATTGTCGCTGGAGTGAACCGTGTCCAGCAGAACCGGGCCGCTGGTGGGCGTCTCCACGGTGGCCCGGAAGAAGTTGTTGTATCCCGCCAGGGCTGCGAACGTACGGGTCTGCGCGCGCTCGTCGCGGTAGCTGGGCCACGACGCCGGCTGCGTATACCCGCTGTGGCTTATGGATTCAATGCTGACGATGCGCTCCGGGTGCGCGAAGGGAAGCGGACGCAGGATCACCGTGTCGATGACGCAGAAGACCGCTGTGGCCACGCCCACGCTGAGGGCCAGCGTGAGCGCCACCGTAAACGCAAAGCCCGGCGCCGTCCGCAACTGTCGCAGCGCATACCGCAAATCCTGAATCACCATCCCGCCCTCCTGGCCTCACTCCGTTGGCAGCCCCTGTTCACTGTCCCCTGTTCACTGTTCCTCTCACTCCGTCCTCAGCGCCTGCACCGGATCGATTGCCGCTGCGCGCCGCGCGGGCAGATAACAGGCCAACGCCGCCACCGCGCACAACGCCAGGGCCACGCTGACAAAAGTCGCAACATCGGTCGCTGCCACGCCGAACAGCAGCGTACGCAGGAAGCGCGTTAAGAACAGCGACACAAGCACACCCAGCGCCAATCCCGCGAGCGTCAGAATCATTCCCTGCCGCAGCACCTGCCGCAGGATCGCGCCCTTCCCCGCTCCCAGCGCCATGCGAATGCCGATTTCATGCGTCCTCTGCCGCGTGGTGTACGAAATCACGCCGTAGATTCCTACCGCCGCCAGAAGCAGCGCCAGCAGCCCGAACGCTCCCGCAAACGCCACCGCCACCCGCTCGAAAACGCTGCCCATTTGCATGTTCTCTTTCAGGGTGGTGATGTTGTAGAGCGGCAGATCGCCGTTCAGGCCGTGGATCGTCTGCTCCACGGCGGAAGCCATGGCCAGCGGCTCGCCC
>DASXXV010000333.1:0-5497 GCA_036502905.1 Occallatibacter sp.
GCCCTCATCGAGCCCGGCCTTGAGTTCGGCTCACAGGCCTTCCGCGATGAGCTCTTCGCCGAGGTCAAGTCGGTCATCGACACCATCGGCAAGACCCACGGCAACGGCGCATGGAAGAAAAAAGTCCTTATCAACGACCGCATCGCCGACTCCATCTTCCAGCAGATCATCATCCGCCCGTCGGACTACAGCATCCTCGCCACCTCCAACCTCAACGGCGACTACATCTCCGACGCCGCCGCCGCGCAGGTTGGCGGCCTCGGCATCGCACCCGGCGCCAACATCGGCGACGGCTACGCCGTCTTTGAAGCCACGCATGGCACGGCTCCCAAATATGCCGACAAAGACGTGATCAATCCAGGATCGGTGATGCTCTCGGGCGTGATGCTGTTTGAATTCCTCGGTTGGGGCGAGGCCGCCAAATTGATCGAGTCCGCGCTCGAGAAGACCATCCAGCAAAAATATGTAACCTACGACTTTGAACGGCAGATGCCCGGGGCCACGAAGGCCAAGACGAGCGAATTCGCGACCCGGATCATCGAAAATATGGTGCCTTAGGAGCAATATGCGGAAGAAAGTGACCATCGTAGGAGCAGGCAATGTTGGGGCGACCTCGGCGCACTGGATCGCGGCCAAGGAACTGGCTGACGTCGTGCTGATTGACGTGGTGGAAGGTGTTCCCCAGGGCAAGGGTCTTGATCTGCTGGAAGCCATGCCGATTGAGAAGCGCGACGTGCACGTGGTGGGATCGAACGACTACGCTGCCACCGCGAACTCGGACATTGTGGTGATTACGGCAGGGATTCCGCGCAAGCCCGGCATGAGCCGCGACGACCTGCTGCACACCAACTTCAAGATCATGTCGGAAGTGGTTTCGAAGGTGGTGGCGCAGTCGCCGGAGTGCATTCTCATCATCGTGTCCAATCCGCTGGATGCCATGGCGCAATCCGCCTACCGCCAGGCCGGCTTCAACCGCGAGCGCGTCATCGGCATGGCCGGGGTGCTCGACTCCGCCCGCTTTCGCACCTTCATCGCGGAAGAGTTGAACGTCAGCGTCGAAAACGTGACCGCCTTCGTGCTGGGCGGCCATGGCGACACCATGGTTCCCCTGGCCCGCTATTCCACCGTTGCCGGCATTCCGATCACCGAACTGATCGAGCCCGCGCGGCTGGAAGAGCTTGTTCAACGCACCCGCGACGGGGGCGCCGAGATCGTCAAGTACCTCAAGACCGGCAGCGCCTATTACGCCCCGTCCGCCGCCACTGTGGAGATGGTGGAAGCCATTCTCAAGGACAAGAAGAAAATTCTTCCGTGCGCCGCGTACCTGCAGGGCGAGTACGGCATCGAGGGCTACTACATTGGCGTGCCCTGCAAGCTGGGCGCCGCCGGCCTGGAAAAGATCATTGAGATCAAGCTGACGCCCGAAGAGGATGCCGCCCTGAAGAAGAGCGCCGCAGCGGTGAAGGAACTTTGCGCGGTAATCGGGGTGTAAGAAAAAAGATGAGCATGGCCCATTCCGATATCGGGATGGGCCATGCTTTTTGGAGCGTCCGTTTTTTTCCTGGTCCCTCCATCCCTCGGTCCCTGTCTCATCCATCGAAAGGTGGATTTCCCCTCCCATCCAACGGACGATGACTACCGTCCGCTCCAGGCTTGAGACTTCTCCCGAAGTACTTCCGCTAATTGCCGAGCGTTCATAAGAAACGCGCCGTTCGCGGGGGCATACGAATGGATGGGCGCGCTGAGCATGCGCCCGGTCGAATCATCTTTCTAGTCCGACCTGGGGAACCCTAAACAAGCAAGCTTTTTCGGAGTGCCATGACCCGCAGATTCTTCTACCTGGCCGTCTGCCTTCTATTCGCGGTTATCCCATCCCGCGCCCAGAGCAACTATGCCGTAGTGCGCGGCTCGGTTCTCGATCCCCAGCACCGGCCGCTCCCCGGCGCGCACGTGCACCTCATGTCGACGGACACGAGCGCGCAGCGAGAAGTGGTCGCGGACGGGACGGGGCTATACGAGATCGCCGGCCTGCAACCCGGCGCGTACGAACTTACCGTTGAAGGCAACGGATTCCAGAGCGCGAAACAGCGGCTCACTCTCGAAGTGGGCCAGCAGGCCAGCATCGACGTCAATCTGCGCGTCGGCGCAGATGTCCAGAATGTGACGGTGGAAGCGGCCGCGGGCGAGTTGCTCAAGACCCAGGACGCCAGTGTGGGCGAAGTGGTTGATCAGCGCTCCGTCGATTCCCTGCCTCTCAACGGCCGCATGCTCATCGACCTGATCCTCACCGTGCCCGGAGCCCACACCAGTCACGGAGCATCCACCGGCGACATGAATCCTCTCTACTGGCGTCCGGGGCAACGTTCCGCGGTTTCGATCGGGGGCAGCCGCCCCAACGCGAACTACTTTCTTCTCGACGGCGCCACCAATACCGATCCCACCTTCAACACCCAGAACCTGAGCGCCTCGCCCGACGCCGTGAAAGAATTCCAGGTGCAGACGGGCAGTTACTCGGCCGAGATGGGCGGCGCGGGCGGCGGCCAGGTCAACATCGTCACGCGCGCAGGCACGGGGACTCTGCACGGCACCGCCTACGAATTCCTGCGCAACGGCGCCATGGACGCGCACTCATTCAACGAAATGTCGAGCGGCAATTTTCTTGTCCAGAACAATTTCGGCGCATCGATTGGCGGGCCCTTCTGGCGCGCCAGGAAAACATTCTTCTTCGTTAATTACGAAGCCCTCCGCCATGTCGAAACGATGACCATGGTCGACACTGTGCCAACCGCGCAGGAAATGGCCGGCGATTTCAGCCAGAGCGGGGTGGACATCTACGATCCCACCACGACCCAGCCGAATCCCAACTACAACCCGCAGCTTCCGGTGAGCAAGACCAATCCCCAGTACCTTCGTCAGCAGTTCCAGTACAACGGCGTGCTGAACGTGATCCCGCCGGACCGCATCGGCCAGGCGGCCTCCATCATGCTCAACAAGTACACGCCTCAGCCCAACACCATGGACATGGGAGGCATGACGATGATGGGCCAGCCCACGGTCGTGGGCGCGGGCAATGATGCAAACAACTACCTCGATGCGCGCAAAGAGCGCATGTTCAACGACCAGGGCACCATCCGCGTCGATCACAACTTCAGCAGCGGGGACACAGCGTTCTTCCGCTACTCGGCCGGCGGCGAGCACGGCTTCATGCCGGAAGGCCTGCCCGGCTTCGGGTTCTATCACGACGATCTTTCCCAGCAGGGCGTGCTCGAGTGGGCGCATGTGTTCAATTCGCACATGGTCAACGAAGCATCGGGAGCCATCTCGCGCCTGGCCATGATGCACTCTACGGAGAGCGCCAACCGCAAGGACATCGTAACGGAGCTTGGCATTACCGGCACCGGTTTCGGGGGCCCAGCCGCGTGGGGCGCGCCGTATTTCAACGTGCAGGGCTTTTCGCCCATGGGCGACGCCTTCAGCGCCACCCCGATGCACGCCTGGGACACGGTGGTGGAGGGGCGGGATGCTTTGAGCTGGCAGATGGGCCGCCACAGCACCAAGTTCGGGGGCGCGTACCAGCGGTTCATCTGGCCCATGTGGGGCTTCTTCCAAAACCGTGGATATTACCAGTTCACCAACGGCTTCACCACCGAGCATGCATTGAATGATGGCACGGGCTCGTCGCTGGCCAGCTTCGAACTCGGGCTTCCCGCAGCGCGCCAGGGACAGGCCGGCATTCCGCAGATGGACCTGCGCCAGTGGTACGCCGACGGCTATGCGCAGGACGCGTGGCGGCTTACCTCCAACAGCACGCTCACCTACGGAATCCGCTACGAATTCATGAGCCCGCTGGTCGACATTCGCTACACCAACAGCAACCTCGACCTCACGAGCGGCACGCCGCAGGTTTTCATCGGCGGGCAGAACCACTATCCCGAGGGCCTGATGTACGCGCAAAAGACCAACTTTGCGCCCAGGCTGGGGCTGGCTCAAAGCTTTCCCCGCCTCGGACTGGTGGCGCACCTTGCGTACGGCATGTTCTACACGCCGGTAGACATGAACACCTGGTGCAACCAGCGTCACAATGTTCCCTATGTTTTCCCGCTCACCTCGCAGAGCGATCCGTTCCAGCCCAGCATCCGCACGCTCAACTTCCCCAGCCCGGTGTTGGGCACTTCCGTGGTGAGCTTCACCGGCATGCAGTTGCGGGCGCCCGCACAGTACATCCAGCAGTGGAGCGCGTCGCTTGAAAAGCAGCTGGGCGGCACGACCACGCTGGAGATCGGCTACCTGGGCGCAGGAGGATTCCACCTGCAGCGCTCCCATCTCATCAACAATGCGCAGCCGGGTCCGGGGTTGATCCAACCGCGCCGCCCGCACCCCAAGATCAGCTTCGTCGCCAACTCGACTTTTCCAGCAGACGTGACCGTGGCCAGTACCACCTTCCCGGTAAGCACCATCAACCTGCTCGAGAACACGTCGCAGAGCTGGTACGACGCGGGCTACGTGAACGTGCGCCGCCGTTACGCGAACGGCTTGAGTTTCCTGGCGAACTACACCTTCGCCAAATCGCTCCAGAATGCGCCCGATTTCCGCTCTCCCATGTTCGAAGCCGCCACGCCCCAGAACAATGACGACCTGAACGCCGAAAAGGGTCCGGGCTGCGACATCCGCCAGAGGTTCGCGCTCAGCGCGGTGTACAGCCCGAAAGCATGGGGCCGGAACAATTTGACCCGCGCCGTCACCCGCGACTGGCTGGGCTCCCTGGCATACCAGGCGCAGACCGGGTTTCCGCTGACGATCTCGGTTTTCGGCGACACCGCCAATGCCGGCACGGTAGTTGGCGAGAACCCCATCCGCGCCAACCGGACAGGGGGCAATATTTTCGGGTCCGGCACGCGCAATGCAACCACCTGGTTCAATCCCAAAGCATTCGCCGCTCCGCCGGCGTACGCGTATGGCAACGTGAGCCGCAACTCGGTTTACGGGCCCAGCCTGCAGACGTTGGATGTCGGGATCGTGCGCGAATTCAGCATGGCAGAGAAGGCACGGTTGGAGATGCGGGGCGAGTTTTTCAACGCGCTGAACCACACCAATCTTGGTACGCCTAACCGCTTCGTGAACACCGCCAACTTCGGCAGCATCACCGAAGTGGCGACGCCCGGCCGCGAAGTCCAGGTCAGCGCCCGGATCTCGTTCTAGGGCCTGGGCGCCCCATATTGTTCGGGCTTTTTGTGCCGGGCATATGGGGAGCCACGAACGTCATATTCGCGCTTGTTCCATTCTGGCGCGGGACAGTCCCTGCGAAGAGCGCCCGGTTTATTTCAGGAACTGGGCAACGGTCGGCCCCATCTTGTCGGCGCACTGCACCGGGGCGAGATGGCCGCAGCCGGGCACCACCTCCATCTGCGATTGCGGAATGAGCCGGTGAATCGTCTCTCCCTGGCTCAGCGGGGTGATGTGGTCCAGGGCGCCCCACACGATCAGCACCGGCATCTTC
>DASXXV010000334.1:0-7242 GCA_036502905.1 Occallatibacter sp.
GGCCTGCCCGTGGTGTTATCGCGGAGTTCGTCTTTATAGCGTTTCTCGAATATATCGAGATTGAAGGGAATCTTTTCGGCGAGTTGGAGCATGTCCTGGAAGTCTTTGTCGCTGTCCCGTTTCAACTTCGTGAGAGCTACGATTCACTTTCGCTCGAGAATCATGGCTGCGGCTGGTGGGCACGCGTGGTGAGGGTAATGGCGGCTCCCAGGATAAGGCCTCCGCCGAGCCAGGCATGTGGGCCCAGGTGCTCTCCCAGGAGCTTTACTCCGAGGAAAGATCCCAGTGCGGGCTCGATATTCAGAAAAACTCCCGCGCGGGATGCGGGGACGTGGTGAATGCCCCAGTTCCAGAGGAGGGTGGTGGTGGCGGTGCATGCCAGGCCGCTGATGGCGAGCGCGGTCCATGCGGTCCCGCTTATGTGGGCGAACGGCGGGGGCGCGCTGTGATTCGGGACCCAGGGCTTAATGAGAGTTGGCCCGAGAATCCAGATCGCCAGCATGATGGTTCCCGCCAGGATGGTCCAGGCCGTCACCACCGGGGGACTGTGCGAGAGCATCAGCTTCTTGCTGAGCAGGATCCAGCAGAGCGCGGTGCAGAGGGAGGCCACGACCATCAGGTCGCCGATGAGACTGGGCTGTCCGTGCGCCGCGGGGCCGCGGTGACCTCCAAGGACGATGAGGGATGCGCCGATGGTGGATGCAACCAGGGCCGTCCAGCCGATCCAGTCGAGGCGTTCGCCGGCGAAAATGGCCGCGGCCGCCGCCAGGAGCACGGGCATGGAACCCACCATGAGGGCGGCGTGGCTGACGGTGGTGCGGTCGAGCCCATGAAACTGCATGAGGAACTGGACGGGGACGCCGAAGAACGCGGAGATCAGGAGGAGGCGAATCTCGCTGCGATTGAAGGGAAACGGGTTCATCAGCACCACGGGGAGCATGCCCAGGCACGCGAACAGAAAGCGGTAGAGCACCATGTGCTCGACACTCATCTCGTTCATTGCCAGGCGGCCGAAATAGAAGCCCGTGCCCCAGAGGCATCCGGCGAGGGCGCAAGCGCCGTAGCCCAGAAACTGAATGCGGCGGCTGATGATTCCCTCCGTTCCCAGCGGCGGTTCGTGTGGTGTCTCCGAAGCAGTTTGAAAAGCCACTGCGGATCCTTCGACTCCATTTGTCGCACGAGGTGCGCCAAATTCGCTCACGAGGACAAATTTGTATATGGTGCGAACTTCACGGACAGGACACTAGCGCGTGTCGCGTCAGGCAGGCGGCCGTTATCCGCCGATGATCCTCGCGCCCCAGAACAGCAGGATAAGGCCGATGATGATGCGGTACACCGCGAATACCGCGAAGCCGTGCCGGCGCACCCACATCAGGAACCATTCCACGACGCCGAAGGCGACGATGAAGGACACCACGAACCCGATGCCCAGGACGGTCCAGCGCTGCCCCGTCATGGCCACGTGCGCGGCCTGACCGGCAGCCAGCGCCGCCTTGCTGGGGTGGATCTCCTTGAGCAGGTCGTAACCGGTGGCCGCCAGCATGGTGGGAATGGAGAGGAGGAAGCTGAACTCCAGAGCGGTGGGCCGGTCCATTCCTACCATTTGCCCCGCGGCAATGGTGGACATGGATCGCGAGGTACCGGGAAAAATCGCGGACAGAGCCTGGCAGAACCCGATCCAGACGGCTTGCGCGAAGCTCATTTCCTCCACGTGAACGGTGTTGGGCTCAAAGCGCGAGGCCCAGGCGTCCACCGCCCACATGACGATGCCGCCGGCCAGAAGCGCTATGGCTATCGCCGTGATGCTGCTCAGATTGCGATCGCTCCACTTCTTCAAGAGCAGAGCGGGCGCGGAGGTGCAGATGAAAGCCAGGATGGTGAGGGACAGGGGATGGGTGAAGATGTTCCGGTCGCCGCGTTCGCCCCGCGGAAATGTGCGCCAGAATTCGAGAATGCGGCCGAGGTAGAGCAGCAGCAGAGCCAGAATCGCGCCGGCCTGGATGACGATGGTGTACATCTTCCAGTACGCGTCGTCCAGATTGATTTTCATGAGCGCTTCGGTGATTCGCAAATGCGCGGTGGAACTGACGGGTAAAAATTCGGTCAGCCCCTCAACAATGCCCAGAATGGCAGAAAGAATATATACGTTCAAAAAGCCTCCGAATTACGCAGGGGGCGTATCCGCTTGGCGTTGCCCGCGAAGTCAGATGTAGACGAGCTTCTCTTCGATCATAAAGCCATGGTGCGGTGAGTCGCGGCGGAGGCGGGTCGAATTTCGATGGGGATGAAGTCGGATTGCCATCCTTCTCGCTGGTGAGATGTATACCGGTGCGGGGTGAGGCAGCGTTAATCCGTCTGCCGCTCGATCCCATATACCGGAATGCCCTGATCCACCTTGAACGCGATGTCCAGGGCGCGGACCGTGAAGTCCGACTGGGGAAACTTGTCTTTCATGCGGGCGGCCAGTTCACGCACATGGGCCTTGGCGCTGTCGGCTTTCTTGTCGTTGTCATCGGCTTTGAACATGTCTACCAGCACGGCCTGGCGATACACCGCCTGGTAGAGCGCCTGGGCGGTGCGCGGCCCGTCAGGGTACTCGGCGGCGTACTTTTCGTAGTAGTCGGTTTCTTTTTCGGGGCACTTGGCCTGGCCCTGCCAGTCGCCGCAGAGCTTGTTGTCAATCAGCGCAAAGGCGGCCATCGCGGCCTGGCGGGTGCGCGGATAGAGCTTGATCACCTTCTTCATTTCCTCGTCGTCGAGCTGCTCGCGCATGTAGGATTCCTTCTCATGCGCGGAGGGGCGCGAGGAAGCGTCGGCCTTCTGGATCTGCCACAGGATGTCGGCCGCACGCCACGCGGCTTCCGGCGCCAGCGGAGAATCGGGAAATATCTCGGCCAGACGCCGATAAAAAAGCCGGGCGGTCTGGGCGGCGTGGGCAGGCCCGCGCGGATCGTTTGCCAGAGCTTCCTGATTGACCGCTTCGCCCATGATGATCTGATCGCCATTGGGGGTTGTCTCCACCACCACGCCCTTGGCTTCCATCCATCCGGAAATGGGCGGAGGGGTGTCCTGGGCGGAGCCGATGATGGGGGCATCTCTTTCGCTCATCTCCTGAATGTCGGTGTTGGCGTAGACGCGGATCCACGGTCCGCTCTTCTCGGCGATCACCATCTCGCGTCCCGGCTGCACGCGGTCCACTTTCTGCCCTCCGCGGTCGGGCGAGACATACAGCCACGTGACCTGCAGGGCCACGGCGCGCGGGCCGGCCATAGGCTTCTGGATGTTGTCCTTCTTCGGCTTCTGCTCGCACCAGGCAGGCACGGCGCTCAGCAAGACGAGGCCAACAACGAGAGAGCGTAGTGCAATCACACGTATATTCATGAGCGCCATCCTATGTGGATAGACGTTAAACCGCCTCGGTCAGTATCTCGGCGAGCATTTTGGGGTCGACGTTTCCGCCGCTCACCACGGCCACGGCCTTGCGGAAGGGCGGCAGTTCGGCGGCGTGAAAGAGCAGGGCCGCGGTGGTGACCGCGCCGCTGGGCTCCGGAACCAGGCGCGCCGTGGCCACGATGGCCCGCATGGCGGCGCGAATCTCCGCCTCCGTGACTGTGACGATGCCGTCGACATAGGCCTGGATGTGCGCGAAGTTTCTCACCCCCACGCTCTGGGTGCGCAATCCATCCGCAAGGGTGCGGCTGGTCAGCTCCGCGGGCCAGGTGACGATCTTGCCGGTGCGAAAGCTTTCCGCGGTGTCGGCCGCCAATTCCGGCTCCACGCCGAATACCTTCGCTTCCCGGCGAAGCAGCTTGACGGCGGTCGCCGTGCCGCTTAGAAGTCCTCCGCCTGAGACCGGCGAGAGCACCAGGTCCACATTCGGCACAGCCTCCGCGATTTCCAGCCCGCAGGTTGCCTGCCCGGCGATGATCTGCTCATCGTCGTAGGGGGGAATCACCACGTAACCGTGTTCGCGCACCAGCTCTTCGGCGCGGGCGAGGCGCTCGCTGGAAGAGGGGCCCACGTCCACGATTTCAGCGCCCAGGGCAAGGGTGGCAGCGCGCTTGATGGCGGGCGCATTGGCGGGCATCACGATTACGGCCTTGGCGCCCACGGCCCGAGCCGCATACGCGACGCCCTGTGCATGATTGCCGCTCGAATAGGTGATCACTCCGCGGCGGATCTCGTCCGGCGTGAGCTGCAGGATCTTGTTGGCCGCGCCGCGGAGCTTGAAGCTGCCGATGGGCTGCAGGCTTTCGGCCTTGAGCCAGACTTGATTGGAACTGCCAGGGCCGCGCACGCCGTCAAAGCGCGCGCGCACCAGGGGGGTCTTGACGGCGATCCCGGCGATGCGCGCCGCGGCCGCGCTGATGTCTTCGATGGTGATCAGCTTTTCCGTCGTGGTTGTCATGGAAGATATTTCTCCGGAACGGGCCCGGCGGTGGCATCGGACTCCCACAAGATGCTTAGCACCCGCCAGCGCCGGCCGTCGAAGACGGCCTGGATGCTGTTGATGCCCTTGACGTCCGCTTTGCCCTCCGGGGTGGGACGAATCTCGTAAGTGCTCCACAGGTGGGCGAAGTGGCCGTACGTCTCGGATTTCACCTTGACCTGCTTCTCATAAAACGGGGCGCCGGCGTGACCGCGGACCGCATTGATCCAGTCGTCGACGGTCAGACTCCGCACAGCAAACGTACCGTCCTGCGCCTTCCGTATGGGCGCCATGCGGGCGTCGGGGAGGAGCAGTTCACGCAGGCAGGCGCGGTCCTTATCGCGCGGACCGCTCACGGCGTCATCGAGGGCCTTTATCAGCTCATCGAGAGTTGCGGCCGCAGGACATGCCGTTGCGGCGGATGCCGGCGGGGCCGCCTGGGCAGGAGCGCCGACCGAATGAAGCGCGACCAATAGCGCAGACAAAACCGCCATGCGAATCATAGGCCGATTCTACTCAAAGGACCTTCGGCCGCCGCCCTCATCACGGTAGACGCGGCCCTCGCTGGAGCGGAAGGAACTTCAAGCCGGGGTAGAGATGATGGGCGAAGTCGTGTCCCTTCGACTGGGGGCGCCACGGCGGATGGCGAATGATTTTGGGGTCGATCTGCGGACTGTCCTGTCGGGGCACGAGGAGCGTGGGATCCGGGAGGACGAACTTGTTCCACAGGAAAGGCTGGGGCCTGAACTTGCCCAAATCCGGCTCCCGCTGGGCAAACTTGCCGGGCATCTGGAACAGCTTATCGGGATCGATCTTCTGCTGACCCGGCGACTGGCAAAGAGCCGCCGTTCCGCAGAACGATGTGGTTCCCATGGAGAGAAGGGCGAGAAACCAGAGCTTCATTGCGCACCTCCTTAGTTTGAGGACGCATTTTCGGGAAAAAGGACAGCAAGACCCGGTTTCGCAGGCTTACGAGTTTTCGGACACGATGAAGGCCGTTTGCCAGCGTGCCGGTTCGTAGCCGGTCTGTTCGGCCACGGCGCGCAGATTCACCTTCATCGGCTGAGCGGGGAACTCCGCCGGGGTGCAGGCGCACACGTTGGCGGCAACCGGTACGCCGAAGGGTAGCGGATGGCCGATGTACTCCGCCCTCCGGTTCCCAACAACCACCTGGTTGTCCGCGAAGAGTTCGTTGAAGTACTCCGGTTGGTCGTGCGAAGAGGCTCCCAGCAACCACGGCCCGAAGTAGAGGGCTTTGCGACCCGGGCGCGACTGGACGGTGTCGGCGTTCTCGGGGCGCAGATTCATCTGGTAATGGATGATGATTTCATCGCCCGGGCGGAGGCCTTCGATTTTCGGCGCATCGACTTGATTGCCGTTTCTATAGATCGCAACCCTGGTCGCCCAGCGGGGAGAACGGATGTGGAGTGCACCGATGCCGCCCCGTTTTACCGAAATTCGAGCTTTGCCGTCGGTTGCGAGAGTGGATGCGGCGACAAATTCGCCTTCCGGTCCATGGAAGGCGCCGTCGAGCGGCAATAGATAGTTGACTCCGGAGGCATCGCGGCGAAACACGGAGTCGCGCACATCGGCGAACGCGCGCAGTCCATGCAGAGTGCAGCACCACCACGCGCGCACTTCGACCATCTCCGGCGTGAAGTCGTCATAGAGCACGGCGTGGCCGAAATCGCCGGTCGCGAACTGGTTCATGGCGAACTCGTTGAACAGAACCGACTCGGCTGTTTCGAAGTACTTCTGTTCACCGGTGGCGTGATAGAGAGCCAGGTTGAGCCGCAGCCAGTCGCATTCCGCGCAGCCCTCGGTGCGCTTCTTCTTCGGCGACCAGGCTTCAGGAACGCCGCCGGTAATCAGGATGTCGCCGGAGTTGCGGATGTCGTCCCACGCCGCAAACACGCGATCGAGGAGAGCCTTGTCGCGGGTGGCGTGGTAGAGAGCCAGGGTCCCGCGCACGCTGCACAGGTAGCCGTGCACGTGATCGCCGGGCCGACGCGCCATGCGCGCCGAGATGTCCGCGCACAGGTCGCGGTATTTTGGTTCTTTGGTCGCGGCGTACAGCAGGGCAAGGCCCTCGGTCTGCTGCGTCCAGCAGATGTAAGAGGTGGCGAAATGTCCGGCGCCGAAGTCGTCGGCCATCTGCTGCGAGTTGAACTGCGGTCCGATCCCTACGAGGAAGTCGCCCAGCCGGCGCGCGGCCGCCAGGGCTCCCGGGGTATGGCGGAGAGCGTAATACTCCATGAGCCCGACGAGGAGGCGCCCGTTGCCCCACAGGAGGGCGAGATCGTCGTCACCCGGATGGTCGGCATTGAAGCTCTTGCCGAAGTAGCCTTCGGGGTGCTGCAGGGGAAGAGCCTTCTTGACGAATTCGTCGAGGACCGGATGATCTTCGCCGAAGGAAGCGGAGCAGGCGGCGAGCGCACCAATCCAGCGTCCGGAGAGATCTCCGCTGAAATTCGTGAAGCGGCGGCCGGGGAGACCGCCCAGATCCTCAAGGAGGAATTCCTGCGAATAGACAGGGCGGGCTCCCTCGAGAACGCGGAGCCGCGTGAGTTGATAGCGATCGAAGAGTGGTCTGTCCAACCCGGCGATACGGGATTCGTGCTGGATGTGGCCGGCCTGCGCGTCAGCCATGCCCGCATGAGCAGCGAATGGAAAGGCGGCGGAGGCGGCGATAAATTTCCGGCGATTCATGATTGGGCCCCTCAGCGCAAGACATGCTCAATCGGCCAAAGGATATCACCGGCGAATCTGGACCGGCCGTTTGATTCGGATTGTGAAGGGTGGAGGGGGGCCGG
>DASXXV010000335.1:0-9310 GCA_036502905.1 Occallatibacter sp.
GCGCGTGATCGCGCCCCAGGGAACTGTCGTAAATGCCGCACCCCCGGCCGCGGTTGCGGGCGGCAACGTGGAGACCTCGCAACGCATTGTCGATACGCTGTTGCGGGCGCTTGCGCAGTTTCTGCCCGGGCGCGTCCCCGCTGCCAGTTCCGGCACCATGAACAATCTCACCATCGGCGGCATCGATCCGCGCACCGGCCAGCCGTACACCTATTACGAGACCATCGCCGGCGGCCTTGGTGCTTCGCCCCAGAGTTCCGGCGCGAGCGGCCATCACGCGCACATGACCAACTCGCTCAACACGCCCGTCGAGGCGCTCGAATACGCTTACCCGTTTCGCATGACCCAGTACGCGATTCGCAGGAATTCAGGCGGCGCCGGGCGGAACCGCGGCGGGGACGGGCTGGTGCGCGAAATCGAGTTGCTGGGGGATGCGCAGGTGACAATGCTCTCCGATCGACGCAAAACCCGACCTTGGGGATTGGCAGGCGGAGAGCCCGGATCGGCGGGTGTGACGACGGCAGTAGTCGAAGGCGTCGAACAAGAACTTCCGGGAAAATTCACGCGCGCGATGAAGGCAGGGAGCCGGCTGCGCGTGGAGTCGCCGGGCGGTGGCGGATGGGGCGAGAAATAGCCGCTTGCGTCCAGGTGCGTGCCGAGCCCGGTCGTTCGGATCTTACTGCCATAATGGTCTAAGCCTCTTCGGGGTGAAATCCGTTCGAACCAACGCCGCCGATGGGCAGGAATACCTCGAACATCGTTCCGCTGGCCCCGGTGCGCGTCGAGGTGCGGAAGCGAATGGTCCCGTTGTGCTTCATCACCAGGTTCTTCGAAACCCACAGCCCCAGTCCCGAGCCGCGCAATTCTTTGGTAGTGAAGAACGGATCGAAAATCAGCTGGCGCACTTCGGGCGGAATGCCGCAGCCGCGATCGTGAATGGTCACCCGCGTTCCCTCGCGTCCGCGGCGGCGAATCGATCGCACCCGCACCGCCACTTCGGTGCCCTGCGGCGCGGCTTCGGCTGCATTGCGGACCAGGTTGCTGAACACCTGCGTGAGCTGGCCCGGGAACCCGCGAATCGCCAGCGTGGGGCGGCGATGGCACACCAGGCGGACGCGCCGCGCGGAAGCGGTCTTCTGGTATACGCCCACCACATCCTCGACCAGTTCGCCGATGTCCACCACCAGCGGAACCTGCGTGTCGCGTTGGAACGAGAGACTCTGCCGGGTAATCCGCGCGATTCGTTCCACCTCGCTGCTGGCATGCGTGACGAATTGTTGTACCGATGAGAGAGAATCGCAGGTGCGCGCCAGGTAAAGCAGGTTGGTCAGCGCTTCCAGGGGGTTGTTGATCTCGTGGGCGATGGCGTGCGCCAGCTTGCCGGTGGCGGCGATCTTCTCTGCGGTGCGCAGAGCGTACTCGGCGAGTTTGCGGTCGGTGACATCGGTCAGCACCAGCACTTTCCCGGATTGGCGATTTTCCGGATCCACCGGATCGACCGTAAGCTGGATGGTGCGCTGGCCGATGGAATAGTCGGACTGGAATCGCTCCCGCCCGGAGTAGCGCAAACCTTCGCTGGTGCCCAGAACCCTCTCCAGGAGCGCGCCGGCGCTGGCGTGGGTGCACGGCCCGCACATTTCCCCGAAAGCGAAGTTCCAGCGCGCCAGGTTTCCCTCGGCGTCCACCAGCGCCAGGCCTTCCGAGAGCGCATCGAAGGTGGCCTGCCACTGATCTGCGGCTTCTCGCGCCACGTTTTCGGCCGTGCGCAGCCGCAGCAGGGCGCGCACCGTAGCCACCAACACGGTGGCTTCAATGGGGTGGACCAGGTAACCGTCGGCGCCGGCTTCCAGCGCCCGGGCGCGATCCTCCCCGGAAACGAAAGAAGCGGATATCTGCAGGATCGAGATGTGCGCGGTGCGCGCGTCCTGCTTGATGCGCCGGCTCACTTCATAGCCCGAGAGATCCGGCAACTGCACATCCAGTACCATCAGGTCGGGCGAGGTCCGCGCCCCTTCCAGCGCCGCGTGCCCGCTGTTCATTTCTTCGCAGTCGTATCCGGCCTGGCGCAGGATGCGGCACATCACGTAGCGATTTTCTTCCCTGTCGTCGACGATGAGGATGCGAGGCCGGACGTGAGACATTACTGTTCCCGGAGAGTGGTGGTTTCAGGCGCAAGCCCGGCTATCTTCATCCAATCCATGAACGGCTGCGCCGACAAGCGCGTGGAAACATCTTCCTTGCGAATGATGCGAACGCGCATCGATTCCAGTTGCGCTCTTTCGGCTTCCGTCAGCCGTTTTGAGGTGTAGATCAGGACGGGCAGGCTTTCGGTTTCCTTGTCCGCCCGTAGCTGGCGCAGGATCTCGAATCCGCTGATGTCCGGCATCAGAAGGTCGAGAATCAAACCGTCGGGAAGATTTTCCTTCAATTGCGCGGTAGCTTCCTTTCCATTTGTGGCTTCGGAGATCTCCAGCCAGGGCTGATCGAGCAATTCGCGCAGAATGTAGCGCGACACGTCGTTGTCGTCCACCAGCAGGACTCGCTTAGTTCCGAATTCCGCCGTCAGGCGCCGCAACTCGCGCAACAGCGCCTGCTGCTCGATGGGCTTGGGCAGGAACAGGTACGCGCCCACATTCGTGGCGGGATGCGCCTCCTGATAAATGCTGGTCACAATAACCGGCAGTTGCGGCCATTTCTCGCGCAGGCGCGCCAGGAACCCCCATGCTTCATCGTCACCGAGGTAGATGTCGGACACCACGACCGTGGGCTTGTGGCGCGACGTCCACATATCCGCCTGGGCAATACTCGCCGCGAGAATGGGCTGGAACTCCGAATTGCGCATATACGATTCGAACAGGTGTGCGGTCTCCAGATTGTCTTCAAGCACGAGCACCGGAGAGCGGTGGAATTCCGGAGCCGGCAACTCGCCCGAGGACTCCGGCGGCAAGGCTTCTCCCACGTAGACGGCAGGGATCCGTACGTAAAACGTTGAGCCCTTGCCCTCTTCGCTCTGCAGCCACAGCCGTCCGCCCAGCAGCATGGCAAGATTGCGGCACAGCGGCAGGCCCAGGCCGGTGCCGCGGTGCCGGTCCTGCAACGGGTTCTCAATCTGGCTGAACTCTCGAAAGATAGTCTCGTGGTGCTCGGCGGGAATCCCGATCCCGGTATCGGCGACCGAGAAAAGCACGTGCTCGTCCTGCTGGCGCGCCGAGATGAACACCTGCCCCCGGGGCGTGAACTTGAGCGCGTTGGAAATCAGGTTGCGCAGGATCTGCGACACCTTGCCCTCGTCGGTGTGCAGCGGCGCAAGGTCGCTGGTGTCCTC
This sequence comes from Occallatibacter sp., assembly GCA_036502905.1. Lineage (GTDB taxonomy): Bacteria > Acidobacteriota > Terriglobia > Terriglobales > Acidobacteriaceae > Telmatobacter. Next base: position 3,326 of record DASXXV010000335.1, read on the forward strand.
GAACATCAGGTCAACGGACGTGTTATCCGCCAGCAGCGGCTTCAGCATGCCCTTGAGTGCGCTGAACAGTTCCTGTACTTCAAAGCGCTTGGTGCGGATGCGGGTTTTGCCGGCCTCTACCTTGGCGAGATCGAGCAGGTCGTTCACCATTTCCTGCAGGTCGCGTGCGGATGACTCGATAAAGCGCACCTGCTTCATCTGTTCCGCCGTCAGGTCGCCGTCCATCTTGCTCATCAGCAGGCGCGCCAGCGAGACAATGGAATTCAAAGGCGTGCGAAATTCGTGCGACACGTTGGACAGGAACTTGGTCTTCAACTCGGAAGCACGGCGAAGGTAATCGGCCCTCTCGTCCAACTCGGCATAAAGCGCAACCACCCCGCGGTTGGTGTCCTCCAACTCGCGGTTCAGTAATTCCAGCTCTTCCTGGCGGGAGCGCAACTCCTGCAAGGTCTTCAGCAGTTCCTGGTTCTGCAGTTCGATCTCTTCGTATGGATTATCTGGAACTCGCGCCTGCATCTCGCGGCTCATGTCGCCCACCGCGCGCGGCGTCCATGCCCGGTGCTCGGGGATGCGCTTGGCCATGCGCACGGTGGTGCCGCACGTCGTGGTCTCGATGTCGAACTGGTCCATCAGGCGCCGCGTGCCGAGAATGCCCATTCCCAGGCCAGTATCAGAAACATAGCGGCCTTCCAGAATTTCATCCAGGTTGGCAATGCCGGGACCGCCATCGCTTACTGTGACCTCGAGATGCTGCGGCGCATCCACCGCTACGGCGAACGACACTTTGCCGTTGCGTGCATATCGATAGGCATTTCGCGCCATCTCCGAGGTCGCTGTAGCGATGCGGATCTGGTCCTGGTTATCGAGACCGAGGGCCGCGGCCACTTCGCGCGCGCGCTGCCTGGCCTGAACGACATCGCGTTCGGTGCGCAGGACGATTTGGAGAACCGGAGAGGTCATGATTCAGGCAGCCTTGACGACCACCACGCTGGCGTCGTCTCGCTGCCGGCGAAAATCGCGCAGCAGCGCACCTCCGATGAGCGCCGGGTGACGAGCGAGTAACCCGGGGTAGGAAGTGGAAGAGAGATCCCAGCGGGACTGCAGTCCATCGGAATGGATCACGAACACGCAGTCCGCCGGCCACTCTGATTTGAATTCCTGGATGCGCGGCGCCGCAACTCCCAATGTGCCGTTATGCGAAACCAGGCTCCGCGATGTGCCGCCGCTCATTATCACCGCGGAAATGTTTCCCACCCCGGCATAAACCAGGCTTCCCTGGCGGGGACATATCTCCACCACCGCGGCCACTGCCCCGCGCGTCTTCTTGAGCCCGTCGTGGATGTAACCCAGAATCTCGCTCGGCCGGGAATGTACCCTTTTGCGGAAGATGTTCACTGCCTGTTTCGCAGCTTCCGCCGCCTCCCATCCATGACCAAGGCCGTCCACCAGCAGGGCCATGGTTCGATCCGCGTCCGGGGCGCATGCCCATGCATCGCCGCACTGCCGCTCGCCCGGATAGGGAATTGCCAGTCCTGCTACTTCCAGCGGGGCATCTTTGGGCATGTCGCCCACCTGCACCAGGACAATGGTTCCTCCCCGCCCGGTGAAGATCTCGAGCAATCCGGCCATGCGTTTCATAGCGCCCAACCCGGCTCCCATGGTCCCCGCCGTGGAATATCCGTCCCTCAAGGCCTGCGCCACATCGGTGATCCCCGGTCCCTTGTCCATGGCCAGAATGCGCGCCGCGGCATGGTCGCGATTTCGCCAACCCGTCAGAAGCACCTGTCCGCCGCCTCCGTGGACCAGTACGTTGCGCGAAGCCTCGGTGGCCAGTAACGTCAGCTCTCCGGCCTGCGTTTCATTGAAGTCCAGGCGCTCCGCCGCCATTTGCGCGCTTCGCCTGACTGCGCCGACGGAACTCCCATCCGTGACCGGGACATACTCGGTGAACACTACTTCCATCGCGCCACCGTCACTCGCGTGCCCTGCCCGACCACCGACTCGATATTGAATTCGTTCACCAGCCGCCGGCTGCCGCCCAATCCCAATCCCATGCCTCCACCCGTCGTAAAGCCGTCGCGCATCGCCTGGTCGATATCGGAAATGCCCGGGCCGTGATCTTCGAAGACCAGGCGTAGCCCGGCTTTCGCGCCGGAATTCAAGATTTCGATAGTCATCTCTCCGCCTTTGCCATGATCCAGCGCATTGCGTGCCAGTTCACTGGCAGCGGTTACCAGCTTGGTCTGGTCTACGAGGCTGAAGCGCAGGTCGATGGCCCATTGGCGCACCTTCTGCCGGGCCAGAACGACGTCACTCGAATTCTTGAGCGGCATTACCTCACGCTTCGCCAAGCTCATCCTCTGATTCCCGTCTGAGTCCAGGCATCGCGCCGAAAAGCAGTTCCATGCCGGCTTCCACGCTGAGTGCGGTCCGCACTCCGGGCAGAGACATTCCTAGTTCGACGAGCGTAATCGCGACTGCCGGCTGCATACCCACCACCACCGTCTCGGCACCCAGCACGCGCGACATGGCGGCGATATTGGCGAGCATCCGCCCAATGAATGAATCGACAATCTCGAGCGACGAGATATCGATCAGCACCCCGGTCGAGCCCCATTCGGAGATCTTCTGGGTCACGTCGTCCTGCAGTTGCAGAGCCAGCTTGTCGTGCATGTCTACCTGAATAGTGATCAGCAGCAGCGAGCCCATGCGGAGAACAGGAATACGCTCCACTCAGTCCTCCTTCTTGGCGATTGGACCGTTGCTGACTGGGACGCGGGCAGATGCGTTCCCGTTCGACCCGACGCGGACCACAGTCCTTCCGCTCCTCTGCAGCGCCAGGGCCAGGGCATCGGAGAGCTTTGCCTTGGTGATCACGTCCTCGAGATTGATCCCCAGGTGAACAATGGTCTGCGCAATCTGCGGACGGACTCCGCTGATAATGCACTCAGCTCCCATCAGCCGCGCCGCTGTAATCGTCTTGAGCAGATGTTGTGCGACCAGGGTATCCACCGTGGGAACGCCGGTGATGTCGATGATCGCGTAACGGGAATTGGTGGCCACGATCGTCTGCAAGAGGTTCTCCATCACCACTTGTGTCCGTGAGCTGTCCAGGGTGCCGATAATCGGCAGAGCAAGGATGCCGTCCCACAACTTCACCACCGGAGTCGACAGCTCCAGTAATTCCTGCTGCTGGCGAGCAATCAGCTCTTCGCGGGCGCCGATGTAGGACTCGGTCGTGAGCAGCGCCAGCCGATCCAGCATCTCGGTTGTCAACCACACCGTGTTGAATAACTTGTCCTGGTCCTTGGACTGCTCCCGGCGAACCGCTGCAAACAGCGGCTGCTTCAGCGAGAGTACAAAGGTGGCGACCTCCGTTGGCGAGAATCCCTGCCGGGCGCGCGATGTCGAAATCTCGTGCACGATTTCCCGGGCCGATTCCCAGCCTTTGCCGGAGAAGTTGGCGGGACCGCTGGTCCTGACCCCCTCTTCCACGGCGCCCAGCATGGCGCGAGCCTGCTCTTCCAACTCCGCCTTGCTCATCAGGTCCGAGCGCTGCGACTTCGCCATATCCCGTAACCATTCCGAGCGAATCTGTTCCTCGTTCTGGGAGATGATCTCCGCCAATTCATTCATTCAGTAGGTCCTCCGGGCAAAACACGGGCGCGATAGCCGGGCCCGTCAATCACATGTCACAGGGAATCCGAGTTACATGCAGGACAATTGGGAAACTCCGTAGGAAAACTTAGATGCAAAAATCCGAAGGGGCGAAACCGGTAAATGCAGAATCAGGGTCGTGCGTCGCTCTCCTGGAGCTTCTTAAGTGCGTCCCGGAAAGCAGCGGTCCCTTCCCACTTCGACACGTAGTTCGACACCTTGAAGAGATTGCAGATTTCACGCTGCTCTTCGCCCAGGATGGTCCACACGATCAGAGGGATGTTTTTGAGATCCGCCGTGCTGTGCCAGTAGCGCAGCAGTTCATAGCCGCTCTCATAACCCAGGTCCAGGTCGAGAACAATTACATCGGGAAGCGGAACTTCGCCTCGAATTCCCCGATCCAGGAGGGATATTGCGGCCTGCGGAGACGTTCGCGCCTCGACCTCGCTGATCCCCGCCGCCTGGGCCGTTTGAACGGCGATTTGAAGGTCGCTGGCTTGGTCTTCGACCACTAGTATCCGGGTCATCGTTCCTCGTCCTAGGGAGTTGGGCTTGTGGGTGTTCAATGGTTGCAATAGCGGAAGTGTAGTCACAAGAACAGAAAAGGTAAAGACTCCTGTTGCACGCGAATTTGTGCTGTGAGGAGGGGCAATGTTCTCTCCGAGCGCCTGTAGCACAACAAGAGTACGTGAAATTTTCTACGCGCCCGCCGGGTCTCCGGCAGGGTAGCCCTCGAGCCAGGCGGGATTGCTTTCCTGCCCGGAAAACCGGTCCCACAGGGTTGCCATTATACAGCTGGTGAGACTGCGATCTAAGGCTAACCCGCGTTTCATCGTTCATGATCCTCTTCAGCGGTCGGCTGTACATTGTCGGCCAGGCGTCATTGGTCATCTACATCCGAGATAGCAGCGGTACTAAGCAGCGGGACTAACTCCTTAATCCGGCCCGAATCAGCCGCGGTACCCCGATCAGCGTGAGGGCAAAAAGGAAGATTGAAGCGGCGATGAAGCCCATGTGGCCGTGGCGAAGGTCCTCGAACACCAGCTTGGCGGCGATAAAGGCCAGGGCCAGGTAGGCAATGCGCTTCAATTCCAGCCGGCGCCAGCGTCCCCCGGCAAAAGCCATTGCAAGGGCAAGCCCGCACAAGATGAGCGTTCGCAGCAACGCGACATGAAACGCCCCTGGGGACACGCGGATGGCCAGCAGCCATAACCCGGCGCGGGTAGCGAGCGCTCCCAGGGCGCACGCGGCCAGCAGGGCCGGAACGAGGTGGAGCAATTGAAGCTGCCATCCTTCGTCCTGCCGTTCTCGCGACACCAGGCAGCACACCAGGGCGCATGAGGAAACGAGAAAGATGCTCCAGGCCACGGTTGCCGGCACAGTTCCGGCGAGGACGCGATATGAGTACTCCACCAGTCCGCAGGCCATCGCGGCCACACCGAGGTAAACAGCGCTGTGACACTCCAGCGTGGTGCAGCAGATACGGACCGAGATGATTGCACTGGCGATGGACCCGAGGGCGAGGCAGGCCGCCGCCCACGCGGATGGCAGGGCGAAGAAGGCGCCAGCTACGAACAGCGCGGCGCTCCACAGTGCGAATACGTGGAAGTTGCGAATTTCCGCCGACTGGCGGAACCGCCCGTAGGCGGCCCCATAACAAGCCGCGCCAAACAGGAAGCAGAGGACGCCCACCACGCCCGGGCTGAAATGGGGGAGGAGAAACAGGCCGGTCAGGATCCATATCAGAAATGCCACTATGCACTGGACAGTTTCGAACATGCTGATCCGGCTCCCGAGTGCCGTAGTCTTGCACACGATGCTAACCGCGGTGATCCCCAGCAGGAGTGTCGCCGGCAGAGCCAGCGCCACGGGTCCAAGCGACGGATAGTCAGTACGCGCGCTCGCCGGATTTCGATAGATCACGATGAGGAACCACGCGGCGCAATCTGCGGCGCCGGCAACCAGAAAGCGGACGCCCCGGACGCCGCCACGCAGACACCGGTATTCGCAAATCGCGAGCATGGCCAGCAGCAGCCCCGAGAACGCTAGGGTTTCATGGGTGGCGATCGATAATGCCAGGGCCGTCAGCGCGGCCGCGCCGCAGGCGACAGCGAAGTCCGGGGCGTGATTCTTCTTCCAACTCAACACCGTTGCCGCGGCTACAAACAAGGCGAGCACTGCGGCGGACCCCATGGGAGCTAGAACCTGAAAGCGCATCGTGAGTTCCCACAGCATCGGGGCCAGGATCAAGGCCGATGTGGCGGCGTACAGGGCGGGCGCGAGGCGCATCCGTGACACGCGCGAGGCCGCAACCAGCCACCCAATGCC
>DASXXV010000336.1:0-11860 GCA_036502905.1 Occallatibacter sp.
CACCTGGATGGCCGTGCATATGGCGGCGAACTCGCCATACACATCGCTGTGCCACTTCATCATCAGCGATTCCAGTTCCGCCCCGATGCGCATCTCGTCGGCGCTGCTGGCTTCATTGGTCCAACGGTATTGGAGAACAGCCACTGCCGAAAGCAGGACCATCATGCCGGTGAGCACTATCGGCCAGAACCCAAGGACAGAAATGGATCGGCGTGCGCGCGCGGGGTCGCGCTTCGAAGCCTGACTATCGAATCGAGCCACACCCCACCCCCACGACTTCAAATATCAACCTGCTCTACCCTCCATGCTTCCTCGATCGTTACGTTTCAGGGGGGTGGTTGCCCGAATCTGGACAACATTGAAAATTACGTGCCAGTTGGCCGTATTCTCGTATGCGCTTCGACGTCTGTCAAGCAATCAGAGCAGTTGTGACGCACTCCGGTATTGCATTGCGCAAGACTTGGCTTGTGCGACCCTGCTTGAGTGAGCGCCTCGGTAACATGGGATTGTAAGTCAGTACATAGGTTGTGGTGTTATTCCTGGTATTGCAAGAATTGTTAAGACCAGCACCACTATTCAGGGATGAGCCCGTCAGCGTGGAACCGCTGGCCTGCAATTCGTAGTTCACATATCGCGATTTGTAATCACTGCGAAATTTCGTCCTGCGGTCGAAAAAAGGCTCCGCGCTTGGCACGCGACCTTCCCTGCACAGGCCTCGATCAGAAGTTGAACATCAACTGCAGATCGATGGTTCGATTGGCTGCCGGAGAGGAGAAGAACCCGCCGGCCAGCGCATTGGACTTCCCGAACATTGGCGACTCCAGGACCCCCACCGGCTGCGCCAGGTTTACGGCGTTGAACACGTTCCGCGCCATGGCCGCGAAGGTCAGCGAGTACCGCCGGGACGCCGCCTGGTCGAAGTGCGGCGGTCCATTGTTTCGGCTGCTCAACCCGCCGGGGCCGAGACCACCTCCCGGAGGTCCGCCTCCGCCCGGGCCGCCTCCCGGGGGAGGACCGCCTCCCGGACCATCGAATGCATTCACGCTGGCGCCGCCCTCAACCTTCGGACCGATGCCGAACGTTTTGCTCATGCGCATGTTCATGCTGAACTGCGAAGGTCCGTTGCCGTAGTTGTAGGGGATGCGCGCCTCCTCCGCGGTCGGGCTCAGATCGAACGTGCCATATGGCGTCGTCATAACGTTGGCGCTGCCGGCCGCTGCCAATGCCGGCCGGTCATTGAACTGGTTGTCTCCGTTCAGATCCTGGCCGATCACAATATTGAACGGCTGGCCGGATTCAACCACCATCATCGGGCTGACCGAGATTCCATAGGGCGCCTGGATGTTTCCCCCCATCAGGAAGCGATTGCGAATATCGAAACTCGAACGGCCGTAATCCGCACCGGGGTTGAACGGATTGGAAGGGAAGTACGTCGCGCCCGAAGTGTCCGCCTTGGCGAAGTTCGCCATGTAGAAGCCGAACAGCGATGCGCGCTTGGCGCGCACCGAGTAGTTCACCACGATCTGGTTCTGGTTGTACACGCCCCCCGACTGGAATTGGTAGATGTTCTCGTTGATGCCGTTGGGACGCGTGCCGGTGCCCGTCGCCGGATCATAAGTGCCGGGAAGAAACGCGTTGATGTTGTTGCTGAGGTACTGGTGAGTGCCGCGCGAGTTGATATACGTGACCGACGTTGTCGCGATCTTTCCAAAGGAGTGCTCGACCCCCACTGCGGCCTGCATGTTGAGCGATGCATGCAGGCTCGGCGAGATGCTGTAGATGGTGGGCGCCACAGTGCTGATCGCAGCCAGCGCGCTGGGCGGCGGAGCATCCTGGTAGAAGTCGGGATTCTTCACCACGTACTGCTGTTGGTTCACCCCGTTGCGGCGAACCGCGTCGAGGATATAGGTCGAGTTGAAGCGATCGAAGAACCAGCCATAACCTGCGCGGATCACGGTCTTCGACGGGCCATTCCCCCGGCCCGGGGCCCACGCCAAAGACACGCGCGGCGCCCAGTCATTGTGATCCCCGATCCAGTTTTGCGCTTCGTACCGCAGCCCGTAGCTCAGGGTGAATTTCGGCTTCACCTTGTAGTCGTCCTGGAAAAACAGGCCGGCATCGAACACGTTCACCTTGGTTTTGGGATTGCCCGTGGTGACGTCATATTCCGCCGGCTTCAGAGACGCATACGAGTGATCCGGCGAAGATGGGTCGCTCGGAGCAGTCAGTGAGCTGTAAATGTAATTGCCGTTGAAGCCGGAGCTCGAATAACCGGCGTCGCGCGTAATGCGCAGCCGTCCCCCGAGCTTGATGGAATGCGCTCCCTGCGCACTCGTCGTGTAGTTCTCCAGCTCCAAGCGGTCCTGGTTGTCGCGCACCGTTCCCTGGTTGTTGCCGCCGCCCGTGAACGCGCCCTGCACCGTGGTGGTGGGGTCCGTGCTGCGCGCGGTCTGGTTGTTGCGATCACGGATGTACTGGAAGCGTGTTTCGTTGATCGTCTTGGCGCTCCAGATCTGGGTGTCGCTGAGCTGCAGCGTGTTTTCGTGATTGGATACGTCGTACGCCTGGCTTTCCAGCGCGAACTGCGACACCCCGCTGTTCGACTGCATTTGTCGGTCGAACATGTAGCGCACCGTCAGCGTGTTGTTCCCACTCAGCTGGAAATCGAACCGCGGGCTGATGTCCAGCCGCGACTGCGGATTGGCTACCGCGGCGGTGTAGTTGAATGGATTTGCGGACGGATCCAGCACCACCGCGTTCACGATGGAGTTGGAAGCGTTATCGCGGCGGAATACACTGCTGAACCACGATGCCTTCTTGCCCAGCGCCCCGCCCGCATTGGCGTTTAGAAAGGTCGAATAGTACGGCGGCTCCTCCGTGACAAACGGATTTAGCGAATTGAACGATGAATCATTGCCCATGATCATCACCGAGCCGTGGAACTTGTCGGTGCCGGGCTTGGTCAGGATTTCAATGCGCCCGTATCCAAGTTTGTCGTACTGCGCCGAAAACGGATTCTGGTTGATCCGGATCTCGCGGATCGACGACTTGGGCGGCAACTGCCCCCCGGTAAATCCGTCAATGAAGATCTGTGCGCCGTTCGGTCCCGCCGACGGGCCGGCCAGCGCGGTCAATTCATTCTGCAGTTCGTCGGGATCGTCGGAGAGCGCGTCCAGGTCTTTGCCCTTGATCACGATCGAGTTTGCATTCTCATCGGGGCTCGTGCTCAAGCCCTCGGTCTCTTCCTTCACCTGCACCTGCTGTTCTTCCACCGGCAACTGCAGCGTGATCTTCTCCTGCAGAGATTTGCCCGCGGTCACCTCCAGGCGATCGATCGTGAACGCGGCGAATCCGGCGGCGTTGATTATCAGCGTGTACGTGCCGGGCTGCACCGGCGCGATCTGGAAACTGCCGTCGCGGCCGCCGCTTGCCGTTTTCGAGCTCCCGTCAGCTCCGGTCAACACGATCTGCGCCCCGGGAACCAGCGCCCCCGAGGGATCCGTAACCGTTCCGCGAATCTCGCCGGTTGGGGCTTGCGCCCGGGCCGCCATCTGCGCCCCCAGGAGGAACAAGGCTACGAACAGGCAGGTGAAGTGCAGAAGAGCATGTTTGATCATGTGAGGTCTCCGCTCCCAGTGGTCTGATTCAAGAAGACCCCACCTCGCCCGTTCATGCCGTCAAGATGAGTAACGCCGTGTAAAAGTGCGTAACGGTGATCGTGACTATTTGTTACATTTCTGTTGCGTCGCCGCTCGCGGAAAGTCGTACGCTGGTAAGCGGAGATCGCGTGGAAGACGTACTGCTCATCGACGACGATGTCGAGCTCTGTTCGATGCTCACCGAGTACCTGGGCAAGAACGGCTTTCGGGTCAAGACCGTTCATCGTGGCGATACCGGTCTCAAGACTGCGCAACAGAAGCCCTGGGCGTTGATCCTTCTGGATGTCATGCTTCCGGGCATGGACGGCTTCGAAGTCCTGAAGCGCATTCGCGCCGATTCTCCTGTGAATGTCCTTCTTCTCACCGCCCGTGGCGAGGATGTGGATCGCATCATCGGCCTGGAGATAGGCGCCGACGACTACCTTCCCAAGCCGTTCAACCCTCGCGAACTGCTGGCCCGCATGCGTGCTGTTCTGCGCCGCCACAATGCGGCCCCTGCCCTGGAGGCCGCAGTGCTCCGCGTTCAGGACCTGGAACTCGATCCGGCGGCCCGCCAGGTCATCCAGAGCGGAAAGAAGCTCGACCTCACCGACATCGAATTCGGTCTCCTCGAAGCCCTCATGCGCTCTCCCGGCAAAGTCGTCAATCGCGACGAGCTCTCCGAGACCGTCCTGGGGCGCAAGTTCGATCCTTTCGACCGCAGCCTCGACATGCACGTCAGCCGCCTGCGCCGCAAACTGGCCCAGGAAGACCAGGTGAAGACCATCCGCGGAATCGGGTACCAGCTGGCCATCAATCGCAACTACCCGGGACCGGAGGCCTGATGCGCAGCCTGTTCTTCAAAATCTTCATCATCTTCTGGATCGCCCAGAGTCTCATTTTTGTTATCTCCACGGCCCTGATCCTCAACCGCCGCATTCCCCGGCCCGTGTTCCTCAGCCCCATTTTTGAAGATCTCCGCACCGATTCCGTCAACGCCGTCTCGGCCTTCGAGTCCAATGGCTGTGCCGGTCTGGCCGACTACGCGAACACCCGCCGCTACGGCGTGGCCCTGAAGGACCAGGCCGGACACACTCTCTGCAGGTCCGGCGACGTGCCCCCCGTCGATCTGCAGCCCGCCAATGCCGAACAGCTCACCGGTATGGAAGTGGGCGATTATTGCCTCTGGTCCACCGCCGTCTCTCGCCCCGGCAGGAAGTACATTTACCTCATCAGCCTCCCCCGCGATCGCGGCCACCAGCATCACACCTGGTACGGCGATCTCCTCCACTTCGCCTTCCCGCAGCTGCCCGTCGCCATCGCCATCGGCGGCCTCACCACCTTCGTTCTCGTCCTCGTCTTCACTCGCCCCGTGGTGCGGCTCCGCAAGGCTGCGCGCGAGCTGGCGCGCGGCAATCTCGGCACCCGTGTCAAGGAACCGCGTGCATCGCAGCCCGGCATCTTCCGCGGCGACGAATTCCATGGCCTGGTGCACGACTTCAATCACATGGCAGAGCGGCTGGAGTCGCTCGTCAATGCTCAACGCCTGCTTCTGCGCGATGTTTCCCACGAGTTGCGCTCCCCCCTCGCTCGCCTCAGTGTTGCCCTGGAGCTCTCTCGCGAAGACGCCGACTCCACCATGACCACCCATCTCGATCGCATTCAGCGCGAGGCCGAGCGGCTCAATCAGCTCATCGGCCAGCTCCTTACCCTTTCCTCCATGGAAGCCGCCGAGGGAAAAGAGCGCTACGAAAAAGTCTCCCTCAAGACGTTGCTCGAGGAGATGCTTCCCGACGCCGACTACGAAGCCCAACAGCGCGGTGCCCGCGTCGAGCTGGATAGCGAATGCGATTGCGTCATCGAGGGGCGGCGCGAGCTGCTCTACCGTGCCATCGAAAACGTGGTGCGCAACGCCATCCGCTATACCGAATCGGGATCCGCCGTTCAGGTCAAGCTTGAGCATTCCGGCGAAGGCTCACCCGAGGCCGCCATCGTCGAAGTCAGCGACCACGGACCCGGCATACCGGAGTCCGAGAGGGAATCGATCTTTCGCCCCTTCTACCGCGTGGACCAGGCCCGCAGCGCCCATACCGGCGGGTTCGGTGTGGGCCTCGCCATTGCCGAGCGCGCCGTCAAGCTCCACCGCGGCCAATTGCGCGTACTGGCGCGCGACGGCGGCGGCACCACCATCCAGATGATTCTGCCCTGCCACTTAAGCGCCGGCGCCTCGGCGCCCGTCACTCCCAGCGCGCGTTGATCGTCCCTGGCCGATTACCGCACATGTTGTACAAAATCGTCGCCAGGCGTAATAATGCCATTCATTCGATGGAGGTCGGATGGCGGAGTGGCTCAGTTTGGCGGAAGCGGTCGCTGCCGGCGTGCGCGACGGCGATACCGTGGCCATGGAAGGCTTCACGCACCTCATCCCCTTTGCCGCGGGCCACGAGATCATTCGCCAGCGCCGCCGCAACCTCTCACTCGTCCGCATGACCCCCGACCTCATCTATGACCAGCTCATCGGCGCCGGATGCGCGGCAAAGCTCACCTTCTCCTGGGGTGGCAATCCCGGCGTGGGCTCGCTTCATCGCTTTCGCGACGCGGTGGAAAACGGCTGGCCGCATCCACTCCAGATTGAAGAACGGAGTCATAGCGACCTGGCCAACGCCTATGTGGCCGGAGCTGCTAACCTCCCGTTCGCGGTCCTGCGCGGCTATACGGGATCGGATTTCCCGCGGGTCAACGACAGGGTTCGCAGCGTCACCTGCCCGTTTACCGGTGAAGTGCTCGCAGCCACGCCCTCCGTCCGTCCCGACGTCACCGTGATTCATGCCCAAAAGGCCGACTGGAAAGGCAATGTGCTGCTGTGGGGCATTCTCGGCGTCCAGAAGGAAGCCGTCCTGGCCGCCGGCCGGTCCATCGTCACCGTGGAGGAACGCGTGCGCTCGCTCGATGCCGCACCCAATGCCTGCATCCTGCCGGGCTGGGTGGTGAGTGCCGTTTGCGAGGTTCCGCGCGGAGCCGCACCCTCCTATGCTCACGGCTATTACGAACGCGACAACGTCTTCTATCGCGCATGGGACCGCATCGCGCGTGAGCGCGAACGATTTACCGCCTGGATGGACCGCCACATTCTCAACACCCGCGACTTCGCCGAGTATCTGCGTCTGCAGAACGATCCGCGGTCGCCGGCGGTATACCCATGAGCCCCGCGTGCACCGCCGAAGAGACGATGACCGTGGCGGCGGCCCGAATGCTTCGCAATGGCGCCGTATGCTTCGTAGGAATCGGCCTCCCATCCACCGCCGCCAACCTGGCGCGCCTTACCCACGCGCCCGACGCTGTCCTGGTGTACGAGTCCGGCCCGATCGGCGCCAAGCCGCCGGTCCTCCCCCTCTCGATAGGCGACGGCAATCTCGCCGAAACCGCCGACACGGTAGTGTCGACGCCCGAAATATTTCGATATTGGCTGCAGGGCGGCCGCATCGATGTAGGTTTTCTGGGGGCCGCCCAACTCGATCGCTTTGCAAACATCAACACCACCGTGGTGGGCCCATATCACAAGCCCAAAGTGCGGCTGCCCGGAGCGGGCGGCGCCCCGGAGATAAGTTCTTCCGCCAAAGAAGTGCTGATCGTGGTGAAGCAGTCCAGGCGCACCTTCGTGGAAAAGCTCGATTTCGTAACTTCTGTAGGTTTCCTCACGGGAGGCGACGCCCGCGAACGGGCCGGACTGGCCGGCAAAGGGCCAGTGGCCGTCATTAGCGACTTGTGCATCCTGAAGCCCGATCCAGTATCCCGCGAGATGAAGGTGGCGAGTATTCATCCCGGCATCGATCGCGAAACGATCGTCGCCAACACCGGCTGGCCCATTCAATTCGACTCGTCCTGCGGCCAAACCCAACCCCCCACCGCGACAGAGCTCGAAGTCCTTCGCGACCTGAAGGCGCGCACCGCCGCCGCGCACGGCGTGCCAGAAGGAGAAGCCGCGTGAGGTCGGCGTTCATCTGCGACGGAGTACGCACGGCGATCGGGCGCTACGGAGGCGCGCTCTCTGCCGTGCGCGCCGATGATCTTGCCGCCGTACCCATCCGCGAACTCCTCCGTCGGAACCCCGGTGCGGACTGGGGCGCCCTGGACGACGTGATGCTGGGCTGCGCCAACCAGGCCGGAGAAGACAATCGCAACGTCGCGCGCATGACCCTCCTGCTGGCCGGCCTTCCCGATTCCGTTCCGGGAGCCACCATCAACCGGCTGTGCGGCTCCGGCATGGACGCGGTGGGTACGGCCGCCCGTGCCATCGCTTGCGGCGAAGCAGAGATCATCATCGCCGGCGGCGTCGAATCCATGTCCCGCGCCCCCTTCGTGATGGGCAAGGCGGAGGCCGCCTTTCAGCGATCGGCGGAGATTTACGACACCACCATAGGCTGGCGTTTCGTAAATCCGCGCATCCGCGAAGTGTACGGAACGGACTCCATGCCCGAAACCGGCGAACACGTCGCGCGCGACTGCCGCGTGGACCGCGCCGCCCAGGATGCCTTCGCACAACGCAGCCAGATGCGCGCAGCTCGGGCCGTCAAGAGCGGCTTCTTCGCCGAAGAAATCGTCCCCGTGGAAATCCCCGGTAAGAGAGAATCGGTCATCGTCGCGCGCGATGAACATCCTCGCCCTGACACCACTCCGGAGAAACTCGCCGCTCTCAAACCGCTTTTTCCCGGGGGCACCGTTACCGCCGGCAATGCGTCCGGCATCAACGACGGGGCCGCGGCCCTGGTCATTGCCTCAGAGAATGCCATCGCCCGGCACGGACTGCGGCCGCGCGCCCGCATCCTGGGCATGGCCGCCGCCGGGGTGCCGCCGCGGGTGATGGGCATCGGCCCCGTGCCGGCCACGCAAAAACTTCTCGCGCGTCTTCACCAGAACATCTCCGACTTCGACTGGATTCAACTCAACGAAGCCTTCGCCAGCCAGTCCCTGGCATGTCTTCGCCAGCTGGGCTTGCCTGATGACGCCGAGCACGTCAATGCCACCGGAGGGGCCATCGCCCTCGGCCATCCCCTGGGCATGAGCGGCGCGCGCCTGGTGATGACGGCCGCGCACCAACTGGACAAAGTCGGCGGCAGGCTCGCGTTGGCTACCATGTGCATCGGCGTCGGCCAGGGCATCGCGCTCGCCATGGAACGGGTTTAGGAGGAGACTGTGATCGAGCTGTCGAACGTCGAAACAGCGGTGCCGGGCACCCAACCCGAATACCACTTTCCGCCCTATGTCTCTTCGATTGCGCGCTCCCCGCGAATGCCGCTCGTGGTGCTTCCTGAAACCCTCACCGAAAGAACCGGCCCCAGGTTCGGTCCCCGCCTGGTTCGCAATGGCGACAACGATTTGACCGCGCACCATTCGGGCGAACCCATCGGCGAACGCATCTTCGTCCACGGACGCGTGCTCGACGAAGATGCCCGCCCCGTCCGCGGAGCGCTCATCGAAGTCTGGCAGGCCAACGCGGCGGGACGTTATCGCCACAAGGTCGACGCCCACGACGCGCCCCTCGATCCCAACTTCGCCGGCGCCGGCCGGACGCTTACTGACGAGGACGGCTACTACTGGTTCAAAACCATCAAGCCCGGCCCCTATCCCTGGGGCAATCACCACAACGCGTGGCGTCCCGCTCATATTCACTTTTCACTATTCGGCGCCGGGATTCTGTCGCGGCTCGTCACCCAAATGTATTTCCCCGGCGATCCGCTCCAACCCCTGGATCCCATCTTCAACAGCATTCCCGACGAGGCCGCGCGCATGCGCCTGGTCTCCAGCCTGGACATGAAACGCGCCCAACCGGACTACGCGCTTGCCTATATATTCGACATCGTGCTGCGCGGCCGCAGCGACACGCCCTTTGAGGAGAATCATCGATGAGCGTGAAAGCCAGGCTGATTCCCAGCGGCTCGCAAACCGTCGGGCCTTTCTTCCGCATTGGCCTCCAGCCCCTTGTCGACGAAGCTCCTGCATGCGACGCCGACGCAACGGATAGGATCACCATCCGCGGCAGAGTTCTCGACCGGGATAGCGCCCCGGTGCCGGATGCCCTGCTGGAGTTCTGGAGCGCCGACCGCGACGGCGCCGCCGATCAAGACGGATTCGCGGAAGGCTTTCAGCGTACGGCTACTGACCTGGACGGCAACTTCTCCGTGACCATGCGGCGGCCCGCGCCGGTTGCCTTGGGTGACGGCGCCTGGCAAGCTCCCCACCTGCTCGTACTGGTGTTCGCACGCGGCCTGATGCGTCATCTCATCTCCCGCGTTTACTTCGATGGAGAGTCTGCAAATGCATCCGACGTCGTGCTCCTCGGGGTTCCAGCCGCCCGCCGCTGCACGCTTACCGCTCTCCGTGAAGCCGAAAATTCTTTTTGCTGGGACGTGATTCTGCAGGGAGAGCAGGAAACAGTTTTCTTCGCCTGGTAACGAACGAACAGGAACCAACCCGGAAAATGAACTCACGAACGCGCTGACTTCCTAAAACATCAAGACTAGCGGCCTGTCGGTGAAAACGTTACTGTGGTATCTCGCACGTGCAGATGAAAACAATAGGTTGTCATCCTGACCCTGACGCTGAGCTTGCGAAGGGGAACGGGAAGGATCTGCGGTTGCTTTCGACCAATGCTGGTAATGAATTCTCGGCGACAGGCCACTAGGACCGCTGACGGAAGTTGAGCAACGGGATAATTGCGCCCGCCTGCGCAAGAGAGGCCACAACGGAGAGAGTGATGGTAGTCGCCGGCACACCTCTTTTGCTCTGTTCTCGACTGCAACCTGCTGTTGCCGGTGACTCGATTCCGTCCCGTCCTATTGGCCGATACGGTGTCGCACTTCAGGAACCAGCGGATCTTCATGAGACTGTCCGCGGATGCTGAGATATGTCTTATAAAAGTCGGCGGACCCCTCGCTTTTCATTCCTTCCCGCACGCGACCATGGTAGTAATACACGGCCGGCAGGTAAGAATAAGTCGGCACGTTGTCCATAAACATCTCGATTGCTTCGCCGCGTCGCTTCATGCATTGATCGAACTGCGAGTCAGCCTCCGTGAATGCTCCCGCTTCCAGGTATACCCGCCCCAGTTCGAAGCGGCCGATCCAGGTGTCCAACAGGCTGTTCGCGTCTGTAATCTGCCTGACCGCATCATTGTCGTTCTTCCGTTTCAGTGCGATCAGGCCGTCGATGATCTTGCCGTATGCTTGCGGCTCGCTCGATAGTTCGGAGGAGAGGCTTCTCGCAAGCTTTTGCGCATTTGCGAGATCTCCGGCATCCACATAGGTGCTCGCTGCCAGAAACTTGATCTGAGTAGACTGGCTGTTCGCCAGCGCGTTGCCAACAGCAGAGAGCGCGGCCGCATGGTGCCCTTGCAATTGCTCCATGTTCCCCAGCTCCGCATACTTCCTCGCGGCATTGTCGGCCATCTTGGCTGCCAGGTCGTCCGCCGCTCCTTGTGCAAGGATGCGCGCCGCCTCTGCATACTTCCCCTGATACGCGGCAAGGTCCGCTAGCCCGGCGGCCGCTGTAGATACACCCAGGGGACCATACTTCTCAAGCTGATGGTACGCGTCGGCCGCTTTCTCCAGTTGCCCTTGTCCCAGCTGAGCTTCGGCCAGCACAAGGTAGCCCTGCGCGGCTGACGGACTGATCTTGAGGGCGGCACGCGCCTCTTTCTCGCTCCCTGCAAAATCTCCGGCAAACGCACTGATGAATGCCAGGTTCAGGCGCTGCCCCACCCCCTGGGGTACAATCTCAACGGCGTGTCGTGCCGCTTCCACTGCCTTGGGTGCGTTGCGCAACTGCGTATAACAACTGGCAAGATTGTTCTGACCGACGCGATCGGCGGGATACTGAGTGACGAGCTGGGTATATTCCTGAACGCAATTTTGCCAATTACCAGCGGTGAGATAGTACAGTCCACGATTGCGATAGCGTTCCCGCTCGGTCATGCGGTCCACATGTTCCATCGCCAGTTTCATGTACTTCACCGCATCCCCCGGCCTCCCCAGGTTCTGCGCCATGGCCGCCATGCCGGTGTATGCCCGCGCAAACTTCGGATCCAGTTCCGCGGCCTTCTGGAACGAATTGAACGCCTCCTGGAAGTTGCCCGCAAACTGTTGTTCAACGCCGAGAGCGTCCTGATGAACAGCTTCCAGGGATGCGGCGGTAAAACCTCCGCTGACCTTTTCGAACTGGATTGA
>DASXXV010000337.1:0-17477 GCA_036502905.1 Occallatibacter sp.
GCGGATCGGCGGCGTTCATCCAGGCAGATCTCAGCGAACCCGAGCAGGTGAAGCGGATCGTACCATTCGTTCTCGACACCTTTGGACGGCTCGACTACGCATTTAACAATGCCGGGATTTCCGGCGATAACCGGCTGCTTACGGATCAGACCGAGGCGAATTTTGACAGCGTCTTTGCTGTGAATGTAAAAGCCCTGTTTCTTCTGATTCAGGATGAGATCAGACAGATGATGGCGCAAGGGCAGGGTGGCTCAATCGTTAATACTGCTTCAGTTGGCGGCCTGCTGGCTTATCCAACCGCCGGCCCCTACGTGGCTAGCAAACACGCTGTGCTTGGCCTGACCAAAACTGCCGCAATCGAATGCGGGCGATATGGCATTCGGGTGAATGCAGTCAGTCCCGCTGCAATTAGGACCGAGTTGTTGCTCGGCGTGTTTGGAACTCAAGAGGCACTCGACAGGATGAGTGCAGTACACCCTATCGGCCGGATTGGACGCCCTGAGGAGATCGCCGATGCAGTGGCATGGCTGTTTTCGGACAGATCGTCCTATTACACAGGTCAATCCCTGACGCTTGACGGCGGTCTCACGGCGCAGCGTCCGTCCGTGGTACAACCCGAAAACGGCGAACTCCTTCAGAACGCCGGCAATGACGAACAGCGAGTGGATCCCGCTGACGCTTTCAATGCCTGATGACCTCAGCTGGCGCTGACGGTCCAACCGACTGTCCAGGGTTCGTAGATCCACTGGACGTAGAGTCGCCATCTCTTGTGCCGCAAAATGCCGAAAATGGTCGGCGGTGGCGTTGCGGAATCGCTACAACTTGGTCTCAGCGGAAATATTTGATGGTTGGGCATCCTAGAATCCCGAACAGGGATTCACATCGGCCGGTTGTGATAACTGGATTTGCGGAACGCTCATGTAGATAAGTGTTTTATTTTCAATTACTTGGGTTTCTGCCCCCCAGGGATTCGAACCCCGATATGCTGATCCAGAGTCAGCTGTCCTGCCGTTGAACGAGGGGGCATCAGGTGCCCGAAACGCGCCATTGAATCCTGGATTGGCACACCTATGCAGCGAGCGTTGCACATTAGCCAACTGGCTTATCATAAAGGGTTGGCGGCTCGGGGTCAAACACTCCAGTCGTGCTCGTAACCAATGCAAACCTGCCCCGGCATCCAGCCATCCTGACGATTTCTAACCAGCAGCAGCGGGCTGCGCTTCGATTCTGCTGAAGACGCTTGGAACACCTCTTGAAGCTCTCAGGAATGACTCCGGCGATGGGACGGAATTCCGGAGCCGAACGTAAGGTAAAATCGGTCTTGCACATGGAGTTATTTCTCAATCTCGCATGGTTACTCCTGGCCGGGGCCTTGTTAGGGCTGTGGCTACAGCGTGAAGTGCGACCGGAAACAGGCCGCAGGCGACAGTTGATTGCCATCGCCGTCCTGATCGCGATCTTGTTTCCTGTCATCTCCGTGAGCGACGACCTGCTGACCGTTCAAACCGCGTTTGAGGCGGACAATTATCAGCGCCGTGATCATGTGGTGCCCTCGAACAACTATCCCGTCCCCCCTGCTTTGACCATCATTGCGGCGGTGATTCTTGCGGAACTGGGGTTCGGACCTACGCGGCTTGCTCCTCCCAGCGCCGTTCCCGTCCACGTACCGGAGTATCCCGAGTGGGCTTGTGTTGGGAACCGGCCGCCCCCCCTGGCCTGATTCTTCGTCTCATCTTCTGAAAGCTTTTCCCCTCCCCGCTTGCCGCATTCAGGCGGCGCAAGGTGCTTATGAAAAACATGTTTCCCTCTCTGTCTGGCTGGGCAGCAGCCTTGGCGATTGCAGCCGCACCTGCCCATGTTGCAGGACAGCAGGCCCTGACCTGGGAACAGGTCAAGTCGCGATTCGAGGCCGCAAATCCTGCGCTCAAGGCCGATGCTTTGAATTTGGAAGAGGCCCGCGCCCAGGAGATCACCGCATACCTGCGCCCCAACCCCACTCTCAACCTTTCTCAGGACGGCACCCAGATCGCGCCGAGTAATGGAGTCTGGCAGCCCCTGAGAGGCACTTTCGTGGTGCCCACTATCAGCTATCTCCACGAGCGCGAGCATAAGCGGGAACTGCGATTGGAAAGCGCGCGGGCAGGTACACGCATCGCGACATCACAGCACGAGGACTTGGAACGGACTCTCGAGTTCACCCTGCACACAGCTTTCATCAATACCCTCGAAGCCAAGGCTATACTCGAGCTGGCACGGGCCGATCTCGAACACTACGACCGCATAATACAGATCAGCCGGGACCGCTTGAACGCCGGTGATATTGCGCAGATCGACCTGGACCGGATTGAACTGCTGCGAGTGCAATATGAGACCGAAATCCAGACCGCAACCGTCAACCTGCGAACAGCCAAAATCCAACTAATGCAGTTGCTCAACGACCGGACGCCGGTCGAGAAGCTGGATGTCGAAGGTCCATTCGATTTTTCACCGGATCTAAAGCCGCTTGATGATTTTCGGCAGACCGCTCTGCAGGCACGGCCCGATTTGCAGGCCGCTCTCCAGGCCATTCAGCAGTCGGAGGCGAACCACAAACTGGCGGTCGCCAACGGCTCTACCGATCCAACCTTCAGCGGCTGGTACACCTATAACTCTTCGAACAACAATCCCTTTGGCTCTCAAACCCTGGGAGCCGGCGTGAATATTCCGCTGCGGATCTTCGATCGCAACCAGGGCGAGAAGCAGCGAACCTTGATCGATATAGACAAGAGCCGACAGTCGAGCGAGGCTTCCCGCGCGCAAGTGTTCAGCGATGTCGACTCGGCCTATGCCCAGGTGGAGAGCAATATCGCCCTATTGAAGCCGTACAAAACGAAGTACCGGGACCAGGCAACACGTGTACGCGACACCGTTACCTATTCCTACCAGCACGGGGGCGCGTCGCTGATGGACATGCTGAATGCGCAGAGCGACTATCGCCAGGTGCAGCTGGCCTACTTGCAACTGATCGGTGCGTACCTGAATGCCGCGGGGCAATTGAACCTGGCAGTGGGGCGGGAGGTGATTCCATGACCGTGCGCCCGATCGTCAAGCCAACCCATCGTGGCGCGGCCATGGCTCTCGCGGCATGCGCACTCATTGCCGGTAACGGCTGCAAGGGCAATGAAACCCCGGCCACCCCGCCAACTCCGCAGGTGGTCCAGGTCCCGGATATGAACCTGCTGACCATCGATCCGAAAGAGGTCGCGAAGTTCCCGCTCATACCTGCGGAAAAAGTTGAAGTAGCCGCCGAGGTAAACGCCACCGGGAGCGTGAATCCGGATGTTTCACGCGAGGTGCCTGTCATCTCCCTGGCCAATGGGCGCGTAGTCGATATCAAAGCGCGCCTGGGCGATAACGTGAAGAAGGGCCAACTGCTGTTTCGGGTACAGAGCCCCGACATCAGTACGGGCTTCAATGCGTACCTCAAGGCCGTCAACGACGAACAGTTGGCCAACAAGGCCGATATTCGCGCCCAGGATCTGCTGAAGCACGGCGCCATATCGCAGGCCATGGTGGAACAGGCTGACGACGCCGAACGCAACGCCAAAGCCGACCTGGATGCGGCAGAAGAGCAATTGAAGATACTGGGGGTAGACAAGGCCCACCCCAGCAGCGTGGTCGATGTGCACGCCCCCATTTCCGGAGTCATCATCAACCAGAACGTCACCGAAGCCGCGGCCGCTGGAGTGTCCCTTTCGGGCTCTTCTACGGCATTCACTATCGCTGACCTTAGCGAAGTCTGGATCCTCTGCGACGTCTACGAGAACGACATACCAAAGCTCCAGGTCGGTCAGCAAGCCCGCATCAAGGTCAACGCCTATCCGGAGCGCCCCGTGATCGGCCGCATCAGCGACATCGGCCCGGTGCTTGATCCCCAGTTGCGTACCGCCAAGGTGCGCATCCAGGTAAACAATCCCGGCTTTCTGCGGCTGGGCATGTTCGTGACGGCGACCTTCACCAGCCGCAAAACCGAGTCGCACGCAGGCGTGCCCGCTGATGCCGTACTCCATCTGCACGATCGCGACTGGGTGTTCGTGCCGGCCGGCGACAACCGTTTTCGGCGAACTGAAGTGCGCGCCGGGCAAATCCTCAGCGGCAATCGCCAGGTGATTCTGTCCGGTATTGAGCCCGGCCAGCAGGTGGTCTCCAATGCACTGCAGCTCGAATCCGCGGGGACCCAGTAATGATTCGCGCCCTGGTAGATTTTGCGCTGAAGAGCCGCTGGCTTGTGCTCGGCGGCGTGGTGCTGCTGACCGCGTGGGGGGTGGTGTCGTTTCGTAACCTGCCCGTGGAAGCTTACCCCGACGTAGCCAACAACTACGTGCAGATCATCACCCAATGGCAGGGCCGCTCCGCAGAAGAAATCGAACGCCAGGTGACCGTGCCCATCGAGATCCAAATGGCCGGCATCCCTCACCTCACGCACCTGCGCTCCACCACGCTTGCCGGCCTGTCCAGCCTGATGCTGATCTTCGACGACGATTCCAACAACGAGTGGAACCGCGAACACGTGCTCGAACGCCTGGGCCAGGTGACTCTGCCCGCCAATCTCACTCCCCAGATGGGCGCGGACTGGAGCCCGGTAGGGCAGATCTACTGGTACACCCTGGAGAGCACCAATCCTGCATACGACGTCATGGAAAAGAAGACGCTGCAGGACTGGACGATGGAGAAGGATTTTAAAAGCGTACCAGGGGTGGTGGATGTCTCCGGCTTCGGCGGACCTACAAAGGAGTACCAGGTCCGGCTCGATCCGGAGAAGCTTGTCGCGTATGGACTCTCCATCGCCCAAGTCGAACAACAACTCGCCAACAACAACTCCAATGGGGGCGGAAGTTTCATCGAAGAAGGCAGTCAGCAGATCAACGTACAGGCCCTCGGTCTGTTTACCACTGTGCAGGACATCGCCAACACTGTCGTCAAAGCCGCGAACGGCGCCTCCATTCGCATAGGCGACCTTGGTACCGTGCAGCAGGGACCGAAAATCCGGCTGGGACAGATCGGACGCGCCTGGCACCACACCGAGAATGGCAAAGACGTCATCGTCGATAATCCCGACACCGTGGAAGGCATCGTGCTTCTGCAAAAGGGCGACGCGGCGGACCCCGTGCTTCAGGCCATCCACCAGGAAGTCGACCGGCTCAACGGCGATAGCAAGCGCCCCGGAATCCTGCCCAGGGGAGTGAAGGTAGTGCCCTTCCTCGATCGCTCCGACCTGGTGAAGTATACGGTCGAAACGGTGGAGCACAATCTCACCGAGGGAATGATCCTGGTCTCCATTATTCTCTTCCTCTTCCTTGGAAATATCCGCGGCGCCATTGTCGTGGCGCTCACCATTCCGTTCGCTTTGCTGTTCGCGTCCATCTGCCTCGACCTCAGCAAGATTCCGGCCAATCTGCTTTCCCTGGGCGCGCTCGACTTCGGGATGGTCGTAGACGGCTCGGTGGTCATGATCGAAAACATCGTGCGCCACCTGGCGCACACTGACGATACGCGCACACCCATCCAGAAAATCCGCGACGCTGCGCATGAAGTGCAACGACCGGTATTCTATGCACGCGGCATCATCATCACATCGTATCTGCCTATCTTCACGTTACAGGCCGTGGAGGGACGCTTGTTCAAGCCCATGGCCTGGACGGTAAGCTTCGCGCTGATCGGCGCGCTGGTCTTCGCCATGCTGGTCGCACCCGTCGCCTCCAGCATGCTGTTCAGCAAAGGCGCGAGGGAATGGCAGAACCCCATCATGGAATGGCTCACCGTTGGCTACCGGCGCGCCGTCCGTGCTGCCATCATTCATCGCAACTGGACAGTGGGCATTTCCACGGTGCTGTTTCTCATCGCCGTCTATCTCACGGTGGGCGGCCCGATCGGCTCGGAATTTCTGCCGCATCTGGACGAGGGCTCCATCTGGGTGCGTGGAACATTGCCGCCCAGCGAGGGACCGACTTCGAGTGTGAATTTCGCCAATAAGGCGCGGCTCGTCATGGCTTCCTTTCCTGAAGTAAGACAAGTCGTCAGCCAGGTGGGCCGGCCCGACGACGGCACCGACACCGCCGGATTTTTCAACACCGAATACTTCGTTGACCTCAAGCGCAAGGAAGAATGGCGCCCCATGTTCCACCAGGACAAAGAGAAACTCATCGCCGCGATCGATCAGCAGCTCTCGAAGTTCCCCGGAGTCCTGTGGAATTACTCGCAGCCCATCTCCGACAACATGGAAGAAGCGGTTTCAGGCGTCAAAGGAGAGCTAGCTGTAAAGCTCTATGGCGAGGACCTGCGCACTCTCGAAAAGAAAGCCGAAGAGATCCAGGCGCAGATGTCGACCGTGCGCGGCATCCAGGACCTCGGCATCTTCCGCATCGTCGGGCAGCCGAACCTGAATTTCCGTGTCAACCGGGATGCGGCGGCGCGCTGGGGCATCAATGTCTCCGATATTCAGGATGCGATACAGACCGCCGTAGGAGCGAATGCCGTAACCCAGGTGCAGCAGGGGGAAGCGCGATTCGACGTCACCGTGCGTTATGAGAAGCAATTCCGTGACACGCGCCAGGCCATCGAAAACATCCGGCTGCCCTCTCCATCCGGTGAGCGGGTGTCCCTGTCGCAATTGACCACTGTGACGCTCGATGACGGTGCGGAGCAGATCAACCGCGAAGCCGGGCAGCGCTACATCGCAATCAAGTACTCGGTGCGCGGCCGCGACCTGGGCTCGTCCGTGAAAGAGGCCATCGCTCGTGTCGAGCAGAACGTCAAGCTGCCCCAGGGATATCACCTGGAGTGGGCGGGCGAATACGAGAGCCAGAAGCGGGCCGACAAGCGCATGGCCATCGTGGTGCCGGTGACTGTGCTGGTAATCTTCCTGATCCTGTACACCATGTTCCGCTCGTTCAAATGGGCCATGCTCATCCTCGTTTCGGTGGTGATGGCGTCCATCGGCGGACCGCTCGCGCTTTTCTTTACCCGGACAAATTTCTCGGTCTCCTCGGCGGTCGGATTCCTGGCGCTGTTCGGAGTCTCCGTGGAAACCGGGGTGATCATGATCGAGTTCATCAATCAGTTGCGCGCCCGCCGCAGAGGAATGGAAGAATCCAGCCGCGAGCATATCCTGGAAGCGGCCGTCGAGGGCTCGGTGCTGCGGCTACGCCCAGTGATGATGACGATGCTGGTGGCCACCCTGGGACTACTGCCTGCGGCGCTGTCCCACGCTATCGGGTCGGATTCGCAGCGGCCCTTTGCCATAGTGATTGTCGGCGGGCTGCTGGCCAACCTGGTAATCGGCATATTCCTGTTGCCGGCCCTGTATGTATGGTGGGCAAGAGTGGATGATGAACTACCAGTCGCGGAAAACAATACGGAGTTTTGATTCTTACCGGTACTGTGGACTCCTCACCCTAAGCACTTGAATCAAATCCATTCGTCGCTTCACTGGCCCCCAGCCGGGAGAGGAGAGAGAATCGTTGTGCTCTTCCTCTCTCTTTCCGAGCCTCGTCACTCTTCGCGCAGGACTTCCAGCGGCCTCAGCCCCAGGATCCGGTAACTTGCAATCCAACCGGTTGCCGTGGCCAGGACTGCCGTGCCGATCAGGGAGACAACCGCCGCGGGCCATTCGAGGTGATAGCCGATCTTGAGCCGGTGCAGAATCAACTGGGTCAGCAGGTTGGCAAAAACAACCCCCACCACCCCGGCAAGCAGACCAAGCACGCTGAATTCCACGCTGAAGGTGCGCACGATGCGCATGCGCGTGGCGCCCAGAGTTTTCAGTACCACCGCTTCCCTCATGCGGCGGAAACGCGTGCTGGCAATGCTGGACGCGAGAATCGTCAAGCCGGCAAGAATCGAAAAGCCCGCCAGGAACCGAATGACAACAGTAATTTGATCGACGACCGTCTCGATGCGCGTGAGGATATCGGCGATATTGATGACCGTGACGGTTGGGTAAGCAAGGAAAAACGCCCTCTCCATGGCCGGAATCTGTTTGGGATCGAGGTGTACGCCTCCGTACCAGGTGGCCACGTCATTCTTCAGTTGTCCCGACGGCAGCACAAACGGAATACGCGCGCCCACATGCTCGCCGTCTGCCTTGTAGAGCGCAGCGACCTTCAACTTATGCACCCCACTCGTGGCGGTCTCGATCTCGACCTCGGAGCCGACACCCAATTCGAGCCTCCGCGCGGCCCCTTCCCCCATGGCGATCTCGTGGGCGCCGCCGTCGGTCCACCATTTTCCCTGGGTAATCTTGTCGCCCGCAGGAGGCGCATCGGACCAACTCAGTTCCGCGGTCTCCAGCAGGTAGCGCGGATAATGCTTGTCCTTGAGCTGCGCCACCGCCTTGCCATTCAGAGAAACAAATCGCCCCGTGACTGCGGGCATCAGGTCCAGCGCCTGGGTGACGCCCGCCTGGTGCTGGAAGAAAGCCTTCACTCCCGCCACCTCGTCTGTCTGGACATCAATCAGGAAAACATTGGGCAGGGTCGGCGAAGCGGTCTCCCGCAATTCCCTGAGCAGCGAGGACTGCATCAGATACACGGCCAGAATCAGCATCACCCCCGTGCCCAGGGCCGCCAGCACCGGCGCCGACTGATTGCCCGGACGATAGAGATTCGCCAATCCCTGGCGCAGGAACGATGGCAGATGAAGTCGCACGCGGTTCAGCAGAAATCGGATCGCACGAAGCATGACAGCGGCCAGCACCAGCAGCACCAACAGCACGCCGGCCAAGCCCAGCGCGAAAGACGTGCCGATCACCGCGGAATCCGACAAGCCCCAGGCGATGCCGCCCAGCGCAAGCACCACCGCAACCGAGAGCCCCAGTTGCAGTCTTCTCTTCCATACGCGGGCGAACCATCCGCCGATACCGTTCGCCGGCTGCTCCACCAGGCGCCGCAGCACCAGCACCGGTCTTATGCCGCGAACGTCCAGCAGTGGCGGAAGGCAGAACAGGAGCGTGGTAAGCAAGCCGGTTCCCATGCCGGCCAGCAATGAGCGCCACGGGAATTCAAGCGTGATGTGCACCGGAATCAGTTTTCCGAATACAACAGGCAGCGCCTCCATCACACCCAGCCCCGCCGCGACTCCCAGCACGCCGCCCGCGAATCCCAGGCCCAGCGTCTGCAGGAGAAAGATGCGAAGCAGGTCAGGGGATCCGGCGCCCACCGCCTTCAGGATGGCCAGCATATCCATGCGCTGTTCGAGATGAGCGTGCATAGCCATGGCCACGCCGATCGCTCCCAGCACCATGGCGACCAGGCAGATGAGGCTCAGAATCGCGGTGGCCCGGTCCAGCCCCTCGGTCAAGGCCGGGTTGCCTTCGCGATAATCGATCACCTGGGCATCGCCCAGCGTCTCTTCCAATTGCTTGCGAACCGTGACCGAATTTACCGCCGGGGGAAGCTTTTCCGGAAGTTTCAAAAGCAGGCGGTGACTTGCGCGGCTGCCCGGTCCCAGGATTCCGGTGCGCGCCAGGGCGGCGCTCGAGATCATTACCCGCGGCCCCATTCCAGCGCCGGCGCTGATCCGGTCAGGCTCCTGGCGAAGGACTGCGGCAATTCTGAAACTCCGTCCCCCTAGCCGCAGAGTCTGGCCCACCTGCGCGTTCAGGCGGATCAGGAATTCCTCGGCGACCACGGCGGAGTCGCCCTCGAGTGCCTGCTGCAGGCTCATATCTGGTTCGAGATTGGCTTTGCCGTAGTAGGGATATTCGGCCGGATCCACGCCCTTCAACGCCACCAAAACGGGTACAGGATCCGGCGGCACCGAGGCCATCGAGAGGGTCTCCGTCACCCATGTGGATCGGCTGCCGGGAAGGTTCCGCTTGACCGTGCCCACCTTCTTGTCGTCTTCCGCGGTGGGAGCGTGGAAAATGCGCGCGCTCAGGTCGCCGGCGATCAGCGATCTCGCCTCGGTCGAGAGCGTCTTGCGAAAGCTTTCGCTGAATCCCCGCACGCCTACCAGCGCCGCTACGCCCACGGCCACCGACAGAACCACGAAACCGAACTTGCCGGGTGCGGACTTCAGGTCGCGCCAGGCGATCGCCGCCGCACGCTTCCAACTCAATGCCCGATTATTGCGCAGAATGGGTCCCCCATCAGCCATTGCTCACCTGCTCGGCCATAGGGGAGCCGGTTTCGTAGGGCAACGTGTCTTCCACCACCCGACCATCTTTCAAAACGATCTTCCGGTCCGCCCGGCTGGCCACCTCCGCGTCATGAGTCACCAGCACCAGCGTCGTGCCCTCGCGCTTGTTGCGCCCCAGAAGCAGGTCGAGGACCAGGCGCCCGTTTGTTGAGTCGAGATTCCCTGTAGGCTCGTCGGCCATAACAATTGGCGGATCGACCACGAATGCGCGCGCCAGGGCAACGCGCTGCTGCTCTCCTCCGGAGAGTTGTACGGGGTAGTGATCCGTTCTCTCTCCCAGCCCAACCTCCTCCAGCAGCCGCCGCGCTTTTTGAACTCCATTCCCATCAGCATTCAGCTCAAATGGCAACAGCACATTTTCCAGTGCGGTAAGCGTGGGAATGAGTTGGTAAGACTGAAACACAAACCCGATCTTCTGTCCGCGCACCGAAGAGAGTTGCGCCTCGGCCAGGTTGTGGATGGGGATGCCGTCCAGCCAGATTTCCCCGGCGCTGGGCGAGTCCAGTCCGGCCAGCAGACCCAGCAGGGTGCTCTTCCCGCTCCCGCTGGCGCCCACGATCGCCACGAACTGCCCGGCTGGGATGGTGAGCGAGATTCCCTTCAGGATGTCCACGCGGCGCGCGCCATTTTGGATCCACTTCTGTGCGTCTCGAACGTCAATCACCCGCTGATCTCCTTGAAAGACAAGACAGCCTCCCGAAACCCGCCGCGAGGGCTGTGTAGAGTACTACGCGGAACACTCCGTTCCGGTTCCGCCTCCCTGGCTAAGTCCCGCTGATTCTGTCCGGCACGGCTAACGCGATGCCCTTTCAAGACCCAGATCGAACCAACCCTGCCGGAACCGAAACGTGCCCTCGACCGCTGCTTTTACACTACTTGTGTGGACGTTCGCCGTACTCTGATCGTTTCGTTTTGGATGCTCATTGTTGCCGTTCCGGCTCAGGCTGCGGGCCGGCCGGTGCTGGTTTGCTTCGGGGACAGCATTACCGCCGGCTTGGGGCTCCAGCCGGAACAAGCCTATCCGGCGGCGCTGCAGCGCAAACTCGACGGCAGCGGCTACCGCTACGCGGTGAATAACCAGGGCACCAGCGGCGCCACGAGCAAGGATGCGGTGGCCAGCGTGCGCACGGTCCTGCAGCTTCACCCCGATGTGGTAATCGTGGAATTCGGCGGCAATGACGGGCTGCGCGGGCTTCCGCTCGACGCCACCCGTCGCAATCTCGATACCGTGCTCACTACCCTGGAGAGTGCCCATACCAGGATCCTGCTGGCCGGCATCACCCTGCCCCCCAATTACGGGTCCGACTACATCCATGCCTTCGAAGCAATCTTTCGCGATCTTGCGGCCAAGCATCACACCGCGTTTGTTCCCATGATCTACAAGGACCTGGTGCGCGTGCCCAACAGCATCCAGGCCGACGGTATCCATCCCACCGCCAGGGGCTCCGAAATCATCGCCAACACGTTATTCCCCGCCCTCAAGCCGTTGTTGAAAAAGTGACCACCTGCAATCGCTAGTCCCTGGCCCTCTCGGTTCTTGGTCTCTGCTTTATCATTCACTTCGACGCCCATGGCAGGTTCTCCCCCACGACAGCCCCCTGAACACGAGTTCGAGGGAGATTACCGTCCGGCTCCCTCCGACAATCCCCTGGCGCATCTCGACCCCGTAAACGTCCGCGTCGAACCGGCCGATTTGACTTACCTGGTGCAGCTTGCCGACGCGCTGAACACGACCCTTGATCTGCAAACTCTGCTGAATCGCACCTCCGAACTGGTCCGGGCGATCATTCATTACCGCATCTTTGCCATTTTCCTACTCAACGACCGCACCCACGAACTGCGCATGCGTTTCCAGATCGGACACACCAAGGAAGCGGAGCGGATGCGCTTTCCAATGGGGAGAGGAGTCGTCGGCCAGGTGGCGCTGACGCGGCAGGCCATCCTGCTCAATGACGTTTCGACCTCGCCCATTTACATCGCGGCCAATCCTGACGTGCGCTCCGAACTGGCGGTTCCCCTCATTGCCAAGAACCGCCTGATCGGGGTCATCGATCTGGAAAGCGAGAAGACCGGCTACTTCCGTGCCGAGCATCTGCATCTGCTGGCGCTCACCGCGTCGCGCATCGCGCAGGCCATCGAAAACGCCAGGCTCTACGCACGCGTTTCCCGCCAGGCGCAAACCCTGACGGTCCTGAACGAGATCTCCATGGAGCTCACCTCCATCCTCGATCTCGACCCCCTGCTGGAGCGCCTAGGACAGCTCCTCCGGCGCCTAATCGATTACCAGATGTTCACCATCATGCTGCTCGATGAGAAGGGCGAGACCCTCATTACGCGCTACGCATGGCGCTTCGGCTACTCGCACGCCCCCCTGCGGCGCATTCCCATCACCTCCGGGCTCGTAGGAGCATCCGTCCGCGAGTGGCGTGTGGTCAATGTGCCTGATGTGCGCAAAGACCCTCGCTACCTGGAGATGAATCCCGAGACGCGCTCGGAGCTGATCGTCCCGCTGTTTTACAAGGGCCGCATCATTGGCATATTGGACCTGGAGCACACGCGCACCGGCTTCTTCAATGAAGAGCACGAGCGCATGATCACCACCATGGCCGCGCAGATCGCCATCGCCATTGAGAATGCGCGTTTGTACCAGGCCGTAACCCGCCAGGAGAAGCAGCTCGAGCGCGACATCGCCATGGCGCGCGAAGTTCAGTTGCGGCTGCTGCCGGACACGGCTCCGCAACACGCCCATGCCGACATGGCGGTCAGATTCCTGCCCGCCCGCACCATCGGAGGCGATCTCTATGATTTTCTCGAGTACGGGACCGACCAGACCGCCATCGTGCTGGGCGACGTCAGCGGCAAGGCTGCCCCCGCGGCGCTGTTCGCGGCGCTGGTAAGCGGAATCATGCGCTCCGCCGCGCACCGGCAGCTGGAACCAAAGGCGATGCTGGCAATGCTGAACGATGCGCTCCAGGAGCGTCGTCTGGAATCGCAATACGTGGCCATGCTGTTCGCCCTTTGGAACGACCAGAACCAGACCCTGCAGGTGGCCAACTCCGGGGCGGTCCAACCCATCTTCTGCCGCGCCGGCGAGTCGAGTCCCATTCGCGCGGAGGGCTTTCCCCTGGGAATGTTCCCTGACGTCACCTACGACGAGTTTTCCATTGCCACCCAGCCCGGAGACGTGGTCATTTTTGTCTCCGATGGCATTCTTGACGCGGAAAACGAGCGCGGCGAAATGTATGGCGAAAGCCGCCTGTCCGCACTCATCTGCGGCGAAAAGAAGCGCACTGCCGCCCAAATCGCCGACAACGTCCTGACCGACGTCACCCGGTTCCAGGACGGTCACGACCGCTTCGACGACGAAACGATTATCGTGCTGAAAGTGAGATGAGGCATAGCCATTGCCCGAGCGCCAGTTCCACGGTCCCGGTTGTTAAACTTGAAACGATCCCCTCTCCCGGAGTTCCCTTGCACACCGCAGCCCAAGAACGCGTCATCCGGCCGGCACGCAATCTCATCGGAAGCCTGCGCCTGCCGGGCGACAAATCCATCAGCCATCGTTACGGGATGCTTGGCGCCTTCGCGGAAGGCACGTCGCACTTCTCCAATTTCTCGACGGGCGCCGACTGCGCATCGACGCTTGCCTGCATGCAGGCTCTGGGCGCAATCGTAATCCGGCAGGACGACGGCGTAGTCGCGGTCACGGGCGTGGGCGGAGAGGTCACTCCGACAAGCGAGCCGCTCGATTGCGGTAACTCGGGGTCGACAATGCGGATGATTTCGGGCCTGCTCGCCCCGCAGCAAGGCCGCTTCACGCTCATCGGAGACGCTTCGCTGTCCCGGCGCCCCATGGAGCGCATTCGCAAGCCCCTTGAGCAGATGGGTGCCCGTCTCGCGCTAACCGATGGCCACGCTCCTATCACCATCGAAGGGGCACCGCTTACCGCCATCGACTACACCACCCCGGTCCCCAGCGCCCAGGTGAAGACCTGCGTGCTGCTGGCTGGCCTGCAGACCGCCGGGACCACGACCGTGCGCGAATCCGTGCGCACCCGTGACCACAGCGAGCTCGCCCTGCGCGCCTTCGGCGCCGGCCTAACGCGTTCGCTAGATTCGGTTTCGATCGCCGGCCGGCAGAAGCTGCACGCCATCGATGCCGTTGTGCCCGGAGATATCTCCTCGGCCGCGTTCTTCCTGTGCGCCGCCGCGCTCTTCCCCGGCTCGGCCCTGGTGCTCGATTCGCTGGGCCTGAATCCCACGCGCGCCACCCTGCTGGATGTGCTCACCGCGCTGGGGGCGCACATAAGCGTTCTCAATCTCGAGGAGAAGAATGCCGAGCTCGTCGGCATGGTTCAGGTATCCGCCCCCGAAGACGGCCTGCGCTCGACGGAAATCAGCGGCGCGCTGGCAGCGCAGCTGATCGACGAATTGCCGGTGCTGGCTGCCATCGCACCCTACACCAGCGGAGGCATCCGCATTCGCGACGCCAGGGAGCTGCGCGTCAAGGAATCAGACCGGATCGCCCTGGTCGCCGGCAACCTTCGCTCCATGGGTGCGGAAGTCGAGGAGTTCGAAGACGGTCTGGACATTCCCGGGGGCCAGAAGCTGCATGGGACGACAATCGATTCCGGCGGGGACCACCGCATTGCCATGGCCTTTGCCGTGGCCGCTCTGCGCGCCGAAGGCGACACCCTGATCCAGGGCGCCGAAGCCGCCGCCATCAGCTTCCCGGAGTTTTTCGATCTTCTCGACCTGGTCGCGGAACGCTAACTTCTCCGACTCAGCTCCGGCAAAACCGCCCGGCGGCATGAGAACCCGGCTTCGTTACAGTCACCCGGCCGAGACTCCCACCGCGATCCAGTCGCCAGTTGCTGTCAGAAACGAGAGTCGCCCACGGGCACGAAGACCCGGCGCAAGTGCCGGGTCTTCGTGCGTTGCAGTTGCGCCTAACGCGTGCCCGGCCCTGAAGCGGTCGGTGCGACGCGCGTGTCCTTGGCCGGCGTGAGTCCGGGAACCACCGGTGCAGCCGCCACCGTGCCCGAGGCCGCGTCGTTCAGATTGATGCCGTAGTGCTGGAGCGTGGACGCCAGCGTCTGGAACAGGCCGGCACGGGCGCCGGCATAGGCCGCTTCGGCCGAAATCAGACTGTTTTCCGCCGTGGCCAGGTTCTTCTGCTGAAGCAGAACGTTGTAGGCGGTCGAGGCGCCCAGGTTCAGTTTCTTGGTTTCGGCATCCAGGCTCTGTTGAGCGAAATCGTGTGATGCGCGGGCCGCGATCACCTGCGCGCGGTCGTTGGTCAACGCAAACTGCGCGTTCACAACCTGCATGCGGATTTGGGTGTAGAGCTGTTCCAGCCGTAGTTCGGCCTGGCGGTATTCAAGCAGCGAGCGCGCCTGGTCGGCCTGCGCGGGACGGTTGCGGATGGGAATGTTCAACTGGAAACCCGCGCCTTTGTCCGGCCCGGTGCTGTTAAACAGATGCGAAAGCACGCTGCCATAACCCACCGTCGGGACACTGTTGGGCGGGCACGGACCGCCGCTGAAAAAGCTGAAGCAGTTCGCGCTCTGCGCGCCACCCAACCCGCTGGCGCCATAAAACCCGTAAGCGTCCAGCGTTGGAAGCAGGGCGTTCTTCGCCCCCTTCGTGCCAATCTCCGCGTTCTTAAGTACCAGCACAGCCTGCTCGAGTTCCGGACGCTGCTTGAATGCCGCCTGCACCAGGTCTTCCACTGGCTGTTTCTCTTCTGAGAGTTCCTCGATGCTGACGCGGTCCGTGGGGATGATTGGCGCAGACACGAGCGCTGGATCGTTCAGGTTGCGCGCGATGGCCTGTTTTATGATCAGCTGCTGGTACTGCAATGCGCTCTGTGAACTGATGAGAGCCTCCTTGTCCGCGGCCACGGTCGATTGCGCCTGGACGACGTCGAGAGGGGCCATGGTGCCGATGTCGAGCTGTTTCCTCGTGTCGGATTCGAGTTGCGTGCTCTGATCGAGCGCGTGCTGCTTGGCCTGCACGTCTTCATAGTCCGCCACCAGGCCCCAGTAGATATTCTCAACCTGGTTCACCGTGTAGAGGATCTGCTGGCGGAAGCTCGAATCGGTGATGCGGCGATCGTTGATGGCCTGGTAAACAAAGCGATTATTGACGAAGATGCCGAATCCCTGCAGCAGGTGCTGCGTCACGGTGGCTCTGAACGAGCTGGTCAGATCCGGGCTGTAATTGGCGAATGGGTTATCGGTTGTAACCCGGCTATTGTTGAAGCCCACCTGCAGCGCAGTGCCGGTGACAAAGCCCTGGTTATAGGTGAAGTTGTACACGTCGGTATTGGTGGTCAGGGCCGACTTTCCACCGGAGAAGAGCAGGTTGGATTGTGGGACCTTCGCGCGCTCCAGTTGGATCGTACCGACGACCGCGGGATCGCGGTCTTCCGGCAAAGGCCCTGCGCTGATGGTCGATGTCACCAATCCGCCGAGGCCGGTGGCTGCTCCACCCGCCCCTCCGCTGGTGCCGCCCGGGCCGCCCCCGGCCGTCAACGTGGATCCACCGCTACCCAACGTGTTCGAAATCACGCCCGAATTCACGCCGCGCAGAACGGATCCCGCCCTGGCGCGCAGAATATCGGTATCGGCAATATCGAGGTTGTAACGCGCAATGGCGATGTCGTAATTGTTCTCGATGGCCAGCGCCAATGCGTCCGACAAGCTCAGATAAATCTTGCCTTCCCTGACCAGATCGGTCAGGCGCACCGAGTTTGTAAAGCTGGCGGCGGGAATTCGTGTAGGTACATACGGCTCCCATGGCAAACCCAGAATGCTGTGCGCCGGACGGCTGAAGTCCGTCTTGGTTTGCCGCAGATCAAGGGGTTCGGTGGGAGTGGGCGTCGGAGCCAATGGCAGGTTCGATCCGGCCTTGTTCTGGGCAGGCGCAGGGCTAGCCTCCTGCTGTGCAAATCCCGAAGGGATCCCGGCAAGCAATCCCATCATGAGCGCCGCCGTCGCCCGCAGTTTCTGGCCCGCGGTCCCCCGTACTGTGCGCGCCGCAAGAGTCGGGCGCTCAAACACACGTGTACCGTACAAATGCATGATTCCTCTCCAAGATCGGTTGAGGCATGTGGGGTGCCAATCATCAAGACGCCCGGAGACAGGCTCCGGACGCAAAATTCGTCACACTCCCCTGGCGATCACCGCTGTGAGGTTCAAATTTGCGTTCATCGCTCATCCATCAATACGCGCTCAATCGCGAAAACGTTCCGCGTTTCGATTGCCGTCCGCGGTTCGCGTCCCGTTCAGGTCGTATTG
>DASXXV010000338.1:0-4987 GCA_036502905.1 Occallatibacter sp.
AATCCTTTGCAAATTAATTCCCTCTCCACGCGCACACTCGAATCAGTCTTCGACTGGTCGCGCTGGAGTTGTCATCCT
The DNA here is from genome assembly GCA_036502905.1 of Occallatibacter sp. Classification (GTDB taxonomy): domain Bacteria; phylum Acidobacteriota; class Terriglobia; order Terriglobales; family Acidobacteriaceae; genus Telmatobacter. The sequence goes on from DASXXV010000338.1 coordinate 79, forward strand.
GAGGCTGACCCTGAGCATGCGAAGGGGAAGCGGAAGGACCTGCTTTTGCATTTTCGTCGTTCCACCTCTGATGCCGCTCGGAGGAACTGAAGGGCAAACCCGCTGACATGCCGATCTATGGGAAATCGACCCTCGCGCCACAATCTCCAGCTCAGCCCGAAATCGTTCGATATTTAGTTTTTTCCACTTTTTTGGAGTATTCTCGCCTAACTTACTCATTGCGTGGCACTTGTAATTAAAAACAGCTCGCAAAAAGGCGAATCTTTAGCGAACATTTCCGCTCAATTTCCCGCTTTGCTTACGGCTTAGCTTCCTGAGCCGTCTGCGTAGGCTGTCCCTCTACCCGCCGCGCGTAGTAGCCCTTGCGCGTCCTGACAATCAGCCGGCCGTGCCGCGGCGCGCGTACTTCAACATGCAACGCCCGGTACCCCTCGATGCTGAATGGCTTGCTCGAGTGATATCCCACCACGTATTGGTTGCGGATATCGCTCGCCACATCCTGCGCAATCTTGTCCACCTCGTCCAGCGAACGCGGAAAATACGCCACGCCTCCAGTCTCTTCTGAAAGCGTGTCCAGCTCGCTCCTGGCACGCTGCGATTCCCCCGCCTCGGTGTCGAACAGCAGCCCGATCGCGTACACCACCGGACCGCCCAGGTTCTGCACCCGGCGGATCGCCTGCTCCAGGCTCAACCGCGACGCGTTGTCTGCGCCGTCCGTAATTATCAACAATGCCTGTTTGGGCTCCTTGGCATGCTTCGACAGTTCGTCCGCCGATGCCGCCACCGCGTCATACATCGCCGTCGTCCCTCGCGAATCGAAGTGCGACAGGCCACGGCTGATGAGCGAAATGTCAGACGTGAATCCCTGGTCGAGAAACGCCCGATCGGAGAAATTGACAACGAATGCCGCGTCTTTCGGATTCGAATCATGCACCAGCGTCATCGCCGCCGAATTTACCGCCGTGCGCTTGTCCCGCATCGACCCCGAATTGTCGACGATCAGCCCCATCGAAACCGGCAGATCCTGGTGTTGAAACGAATTCGGAGCCTGCGGAACACCGTCTTCCCATATGTGGAAATCGCTCTGCTTCAGGTCCGTCACCGGTTTGCCGTTCTCGTCAATCACCGTGCAATTCAGCAGGACTTCATCCACATCCTCGTGCAGCGTGTAGACGCCGTTCTGGCCCTTCTTCAGCGCTCCCGCGCGCTCCGTTGGAGCCGGAGCATTGGGGTTGATGGCCATGTTGTCGTCCGCGTCCGGCGAGAGGATCGGGTCGTGATCCAGGCTCAGGTCCGGTTGCGCTTCCGGGCGGGTTGGATCAAACGCCTGCGGCGACCCCGGTCCCTGCGCCTGCACGCGAGCCGCCCCCTGCCCCTGCTGCGGGGCTGGCTGCGCCTGTGGCCGGGCCGTCTGCACCGCCGGTGTCGATTGCTGCGCGAACAGCGCCCCGCCCGTTGCGCCCAACCACAGAAGCGCCGTCATGGGAACCGCCAGGAGTGTGCGAAATATGTAAGTCGCTCGATAGGAATGCATGAACACACCAATCCGCCTTACACGGATCCCTCATCTATTGGATGCGCGCCACCCCCGCCGCAGATATATGGCGGGCAATCCTTTAAACCCTGGGGCCGGGCTGCATTTCCGGCCCGTAAGCTATGCGGCTTACGCACGCTCCGCTTCATCCACGCGCAGCGTGAACACGGTGATCTCAGGCGGGCACTGAAACCGGAACGGAACCCCTACCGTGCCAATCCCGCGGTTGACATACAGTTGCATGGATCCGAGCCGGAACAAACCCTGCACGTATTTTTTGCCTCCGGGGGGAAGGTCCAGCGCCCCTACAAACGGAAGCCGCACCTGGCCGCCATGGGTGTGGCCGCTGACCATCAAGCCGATTGAGTTCCCGGCCGGGTGCCCGCGCAACTCGTCGGCGTAATCCGGGGCATGGCACATCACCATCATCGGCTCGCCTTCTATCCCGCGGATAGCCTTGGGAATCGCCTTGTCCGGATCGGGCCGCCCGCATACCGGGTCGTCAATCCCCGCCAGCCATAGCCTGCTTCCGTTGCGTTCGATGGGAACGTAGGAATTGATAAGCACCGGGATCCTGTTCATGGAGAGCGCCCGCGCAACTTCTGTGCCGCTCAGCCAATGATCATGGTTCCCCAGAACTGCATAGCGCTCCGGGCATTGCAACTCGCTCAGCATCTCGGCGCATTGCCACGCCGAGCGCTCCGAAAACCTTCTCGGGGAGATCTCGTACGAGACGAAGTCCCCGGTCAGCAGCACGATATCCGGCCGCAGCCGGTTAATCTGCTCGATCGAATAGCGCAACAGAAACGGCTCGGTGAATTCATCCAGGTGAATGTCGCTGAGTTGAACAACCCTCAGGCCCTCAAACGATGAAGGCAGCGATTTCAAGCGAATCTCGCGGTGCGTGATCTCGACCCAGTGGCGCTCGATCTCACCCGAATAAAACGCCAGGCCCCCGCATCCCATCACCGTGGTGCCGAGAAACCGGCGGCGGCTCATCCCTTGCGGAGAAGCCATTTCTGTCGAACAATCCTCGGGGACAAAGGTTTCAACCGTATTGCGAATCAACAATCGGGCTCCTGATGAATTGAAATCCGAACCAACGGCGGCCGCTGGATCAACTCACATGCTCGTCGCCGTGCACGGGTTATAACCCAGCGACGCCGGTGTCACCGCTGCCGGTGGCTTGGGAGGCGTTGCCCACGGGATCTTCGCAAAATCGAAAAACTCCAGCAGGTTCGTCTGCGCCGCGTCCCTCGCCGTCAAATGCGCCGAACCGTTGATAAACCGGCTCTCCACAAATTTGATGATCGCGGTGTGGTCCATGGGTGTGTGGGAAACATAATGGCGACGCGTGAACGGCGAGATAACCATATTCGGCACCCGGAAGCCAAGCTGCGCCGCAAACCCGTTTACCGCCGCCGCATCCGTGCTCTTCGTCGCCGGATCGCCGCTCACCAGGTCGCAGTGTGTGGTGGGCGCGCCGCTGGGCAGGCACGGCTTGTACGAATCTGGATTCACCGCGATCGCCGATATGTCCGGAATGGCGCCCAGAGACGCATCCGTATTCTGGTTCGAATGGCCCGCCACCGGAGGCACATGGTCATACGGACCTCCGCCCTCGTCGTAGCTGAAGAAGAAGACGCTGCTCTTCCACGACGTGCTGGTCATCAGCGCATTCACAATCCCCGCAACCTCCGACTGCCCCGACAGAATGGAGTTGCCCGACCCTGGATGCTCGTCGTTCACCCCCGATCCCGACTCGATAAACGCAAAGCTGGGAAGCGTGCCGTTCTTCACATCCGTGTAGTACTGCGAGAGCGGCGCGATATGGTTCGGATCGATGCAGAACGAATTGCTCGAGTCTCCCACCACGCTCGACGACTTTGTCGTACCGGTGCACGCGGCATGCGTCGGATTCTGGTAAAGATACTTGTAGGAATAACTGAGCGAGGAGAACGTCGTGTCAGGATAGTTGCCGTACGGGTTGCTGGTCGTGCATGGATTCGACGCCAGGCACAGATCCTGCGTCACCGTGTAGTAGATCTTCCACGAGATCTTGGCGGTGTCCAGCGATTGGAAGATGTTTGCTATGCTCAGCTGCGGCAGGTGGTCGTTGCTGCCCGGATCGAACACCAGGCCTTGCGTCGTGCCGCCCGTGAACGTCGCAATGCGATTGGGAATACTCTTGCTGGAGACCGGCGAGAACCACCGGTCGGAGAGCGCAAACTGCGATGCCATGTAGTAGTAGTAGTTCAGGAAACCCTGATCGTAATAGCCCATGGCCCGCTCGCCCGTCGTATCCGTGAAATTGCCCGAACACGTGCCGGTGCTCGCGCAATTGTTCGCGTAACCTTCAGCGATATGCACAAAGCCGTCCATCGCGATCTTGCGCGTGGTCGAGAAATCCCAGCGATTGACGTCTCCGTAGCTCTCCAGCCACGACGAGCTCTCGTCGTCAATGCATGTCGATCTCAATTTGAATAGCTGGTACGCAGTTCCCTGGTCGTCCTGGTTGCTGGTTGTGTTCAGCTTGTCGTCGATACCATCGATCTCGTAATCCTTGCCGTCGTCGCCCATGGTCCAGCCATTAGCCTTGCGATACGGATTCAGCATCCCGAAGTAGTGATCGAACGATCGATTCTCCTGCAGCATCAGGATCACGTGATTGATGGCGTTGACGCTGCCCGCGGGGATAACCGTGACGGTGCTCTCCTGGGAAGCGCTGCCGCCGGCCCCGCTCGCCTCAGCGGTATAGGTGGTTGTCGCCGTGGGAGTCACGGTCTGCTTGCCGCCCGTCGACGACAACGTGTAGGTAGTGCCGTTCGAGCCGGCGATTGTCACCTTGGTGGCGTTGGAAGCGGTCACGGTAAGCGTGGTCGTACTGCCCGCCTGCACCGTGAGCGGGTTGGCCGTGATGCTGATCGCAGGCGCCGGTGTTGTGCCCACGGTGACATCCACCGTCGTATAAGTGGCGCCGCCGCAATTGTCCCACTCCTCCACCACCGTGTGCTCGGGCCCGTTGTTCATGGAAATATTGGTATTGAGCTGCGTGCTGTTTACCACGTAAATCAATTTGTTGTTTACGTAAATCCCCATCGAGGCCACGCCTTTGGAACAGGTCGTGGTCGTCGCGCTTGCCACGTAATGCACTGGCGAAACATCGGTCGAACCGGGAACCGGACTGCTCACCGTAACCGTCGCAAAGGCAGGCAATGTACACGTCAGCACGGGGATAACAACCAGGGGAAAAACCTTCATGAGCCCGCCTTGAGAATGGAGGAATGTAGTCGAACGCCTCCCCATGGGATGCGGGCAGGTTGCACGCTGGTTTGTCCGTGTTTAAAGAGGATCGTTTTTGACAGGAGCGGCCGC
>DASXXV010000339.1:0-1524 GCA_036502905.1 Occallatibacter sp.
AGCTGCATTCCGGCGGCGTGCAAGCCTTGCGCGATCGACCACGCAATCGAGCGCTTGTTGGCGACTCCGAAGACAACCGCCGTCCTGCCTTCCAGCTGAAAGGACATGGCATTCTCCTGGACTGGAGTGAATTGGAAAGGATATCAGAGAGGTGGGAGCTTCGAGCCTCGAGCTTCGAGCTATGGGACCAGGGGGCTCTCGCTCGCCTGGACGGGCGAGACGCCCGTCTCTCCATTCTTATTGGACGACGCCGGGCGCGCATCTGCCCCTGTTCTCGTTCAGAATGATTAGTGACACTCTCAAGTAGAGTGTCAGGATGCAAGTCAAGCACGGGAAGCCGCCCCGGTCGGCGCGGCTGAAGACCGTAGGGGCGGAGTTAAGCCGGGAAGCCCGAACCCGACTCTGCTGGATGGATTTTTATCGCCAGACGAAGAATGTGGCCCTGACCTGCCGGCGTTTCGGGATCTCGCGGCAGACGTTCTATCGCTGGTACCGCCGCTACGATCTTATGGATTTAACCAGCCTGGAGTCGCACAGCCATCGCCCCCGCCGATGCCGCCGGCCGACTTGGTCTTTTCTCTTAGAAAGCAAGGTTTTGACTTTGCGTTTGCAGTTTCCGCGCTGGGGCAAAGACAAGCTCGTGGTCCTGCTCCGGCGTGAAGGTCTAGGAATTTCAACTTCGATGGTGGGACGGATTCTGTTGCATCTCAAGCGCCGCGGCCAACTGGTGGAAGCGCCGCGCACGGGCGTTCCCGGATCGCGGCGAGCCCTCCGGTCTCGGCCTTATGCGGTGCGCAAACCCCGGCAGTATGCGGTCTCTCAGCCGGGCGACTTGGTCGAAGTGGACACCATGGATGTGCGTCCCATCCCCGGTCGGGTATTTAAACAGTTCACCGCGCGCGATCTGATCTCGCGCTGGGATGTAGTGCAGGCCCATGGCCGGGCCACCGCCCAGAGCGCCACCGCCTTCCTCGACACCCTGGCCCACCGCATGCCGTTTCCCATTCGCGCGCTGCAGGTCGACGGCGGATCGGAGTTCGCGGCCGAGTTCGAACAGGTCTGTCAGCAACGCGGCCTGCACCTGTTTGTGCTGCCACCTCGTTCCCCAAAACTCAACGGCGCCGTCGAGCGCGCCAATCGCACCCACACGGAGGAGTTCTATCAGGTCACGCCCTACTCGCTGGAACTGCGCCAGCTCAACCGCGAACTGCGCCACTGGGAGCGCATCTACAACACCGTCCGTCCCCATCAGGCTCTTGGCTACTTGACCCCTCACCAGTTTCTGCAGCAACTCTCATCTCAACGAAAGGAATGAAAGTGTCACCCATCTACTGGACGAGTACACACACTGGACGAGCCGAGCCTTTCATCGCAAACTGTACAACGCGGTGATCCTGTTCTCTGCCATACGGGCACCGTGGCAGCTTTTGGACGCTCGGTCTTTCCCCGGGCGCCTATTTGGGTGGGCATTTCCAGGAGTACCGTGACCCCGGGCATTTCTTTGGCAAAGGGTGGATTGACCTG
>DASXXV010000340.1:0-3638 GCA_036502905.1 Occallatibacter sp.
TTCGCGTTTCTGGGGCTGGCCCTGGCTGCAGTAGGGCTCTACAGTGTGGTCTCGTACACCGTCCTGCAGCGGACAAGCGAGCTCGGCGTGCGCGTCGCACTGGGAGCGCGCCGCCGCGATGTGCTGAGCCTTGTTGCCCTGTCGGCCGGAAGCAGCGTAGGAATCGGAATTGCGGTTGGACTGGCGCTGAGCCTGAGTGTGAACCGGCTGATCGCCCGCTGGATCGAGAGCGGCACGCGCGATCCGTGGATGATGCTGGCTGTGTCGCTGGTGCTTATTGTCGTGGCTGCGCTGGCGTGCCTTATCCCAGCCCGTCGCGCCACTGCCATTGACCCCATGGCCGCTCTGCGCTGCGAGTAGTTCAGTTCGATGTTTTCGCCACCAGCCAGCAGCCCCCCGTCCCCCCCGTGAAATGAAGCCGGGCATTATTCGACGGTGACGGATTTGGCGAGGTTGCGGGGCTGGTCGACGTCGCAGCCGCGACGCACGGCGATGTAATAGGCCAGCAACTGCAGGGGCACGATTTCGATCAGTGGCGACAACAATTCAAACGCCGGGGGGATATGGATCACATGTTCTACCAGGGAGCCGATGGTCATATCGCCGTCGGTCGCAATCGCAATCACCCGGCCGGAGCGCGCGGTTACTTCCTGAATGTTGGACAGGGTCTTCTCGTAACGCAGCCTGGAGGAAGGATCGGCATCGTCGCGGGTGGCCAGCACCACCACGGGCAGGGTCTCGTCGATCAGGGCATTCGGCCCATGTTTCATTTCGCCCGCGGGGTAGCCTTCAGCGTGAATGTAGGAGATCTCTTTCAGCTTGAGAGCTCCTTCGAGGGCGATGGGGAAATGAATTCCTCGTCCGAGGTACAGAAAATCGCGCGCATTGCTGAAGTCGCGGGCGAGCTTTTCGCACTGGTCTGAGCGGGAGCGCAACACTTCCTCGATCTTGGCTGGAACGCGGCTCAGCTCCTCCATCAATTCCACCGAGCGCTCCTTATCGAGCCGGCCGCGAATCTGACCAAGCTTCATCGCCAGGAGGAACAGCGCGGTTAGCTGCGCGGTGAACGCCTTGGTGGATGCGACGCCGATTTCCGGTCCTGCATGCGTGTAGATGGCGCCGTGCGCCTCGCGCGCCACCATCGCGCCGACGACGTTGCAGATGGCCACCGTCTTGGAACCTAGCGCAATCATTTCCCGCTGCGCGGCGAGGGTGTCGGCGGTTTCGCCCGATTGCGTGATCAACAATCCCAGTGCGTTACGGTCGGGAATGGGGTTTCGATAGCGGTATTCGCTGGCGTAGTCCACGTCCACCGGCATGCGCGCCAGGCGTTCGATCATGTATTTGCCGGCCATGGCCGCGTGCCAGCTGGTGCCGCAGGCGGCGATATTGATGCTCGAGGCCGAAGCGAGCTCCTCGTCAGGAATCTCCATTTCGCCCAGGAAGACCTTGCCTGAATCGAGCGACACGCGACCAAGGGTGGTTTCGCGGATGGCCCGGGGCTGCTCCCAGATCTCCTTGAGCATGAAATGCTTGTAGCCGCCCTTTTCCGCCTGGATGGGGTCCCACTGGATGTGGGTAATGGCGCGTTGCACCGGCTTGCCGCTGAAATCCGTGAGTTGGACGCCTTCACGCGTAAGGATGGCCATGTCCCCGTCGGCCAGGAAATATACATCGCGGGTGTGGTGCAGAATTCCGGGAATATCGGAGGCGATGAAGGACTCCCCTTCACCCACGCCGATCACCACCGGCGGTCCTGATCGAGCCGCGACGATCTTGTCGGGCTCGGCCGCGGAAAGGATACCGAGCGCGAATGCGCCTCGGAGCCGCTTGACAGCGATGCGCACCGCCTGTTCGAGGCACAGCGGGGCACCGGCCAAATGGGACCCGGGCGATGAGGACGCTTCGCCCGCGCTCCCGGTTTCGGCGTCCTTCTGAACTTGTTCGATCAGGTGGGCAATGATCTCGGTGTCGGTTTCGGTAACGAACCTGTGGCCTTTGGCGATGAGTTCGCGTTTCAGCTCAAGGTAGTTTTCGACGATGCCGTTGTGGACCACCACGATGCGCCCGCTACAGTCGCGGTGTGGATGCGCATTTTCCTCGGTGGGGCGGCCGTGGGTGGCCCACCGCGTATGGCCGATGCCGAACGTGCCCTCGAGCGGGTGGTCGCGCAGAATCTCTTCCAGATTGTGCAGCTTGCCAGGCGCGCGCGAAACCGCTAGTTTGTCACTCCCGGGACTGCCGACGGCGATTCCGGCTGAATCATAGCCGCGGTATTCGAGGCGCCTGAGCCCCTCCACAATGACAGGGACCACCTTTTTGGGTCCTACGTAACCGACAATGCCGCACATGCACCGATTCTACGGGAGGGTGGCTCCCGCGGGCTGTGACGCATGGCGGCGAACTTACTGAAAACGGGTGACATCGTCGAAGTCGACGCGGCCGCCTATTCCTCAATGCGGTAGGTGTATTCTTCGATCACGGGGTTGGTAAGTACCTCGCCGGCGATGCGTTCGACCTGGGTCCGGGCCGAGTCCGGGCTGAGCCCGTCCACCAGTGAAACGGCGAAATATTTGCCCTGGCGCACGGCGGCAACGTCGGAAAACCCGATCTTGCGCAGCGCGTTCTGGATGGTCTGCCCCTGGGGATCGAGCACCGATGGTTTCAAAGTGACGTAGACATGCGCCTTCATAATCCGTGATTATAGTAGTTCTGGTGACCCATCCCACGGCGGGAACTGTCCGCGGTCCGTCACCCTACCCCGCGGACCAAGACCAATCCGCGGGATCGAAAGCGGATGGCGCTCCTCTCACCCGGAGGCGGCGGCGTTCCCATCTGGGCTTAGCCCCGGGCTTCCCATTTATTCAACGGGCAAATCTCATCTTTTCCGGGACGGCTCGGGTCCCGGTAACGCATCAAAGGACTCATATCCATAACGCACTCAAGCAGCAGAGGAGAGCACGAAGAACATGGTTAACTACCTGGAGTTGCCTATCGGTGACCGTTCCCCGGAGATATTCCGTGCGGTGATTGAAATTCCCAAGGACGGCACCAATAAATTCGAATACGACAAGGAATTGCACGTCTTCAAGCTGGACCGCAACCTGCATTCGCCGGTCCACTATCCGGGTGACTACGGGTTCATCCCGTCCACGCTCAGCGACGATGGCGACCCGCTGGATGTGCTTGTTCTGGTCCCTGGCCCAAGCTTTCCCGGCTGCGTTCAGGAGGTTCGCCCTATCGGTCTTCTGGAGATGCTCGACCAGGGCGTTCTCGACGAAAAGGTGCTGGCGGTAGGCAAGAACAATCCGCGCTACACGAACATCTGGAACTACACCGATATCTATCCTCACATGCTGAAGGAGATCACCCACTTCTTCTCCATCTACAAAGACCTGGAAGGCAAGCGCGTGGAAATCAAAGGCTGGCATGACGCCGCCTATGCCCGCGATCGAGTGACCCGCGCGGCCAAGAATTTCGTCGAGAACAAGCAGAAGAAAACCAAGGCCAAACAACTGGACGGCGAAGCCAAGGTTATTGCGCGCTAAAAGCTCGCGGGCGCGCTAAAGGCTCCGGAGCGCGATAAAGGTCGGATCGGCCGGTGGCTCCGGCCAGAGGTGGCCGGCGGGTACGGGGTC
>DASXXV010000341.1:0-5211 GCA_036502905.1 Occallatibacter sp.
AGGTCGCCGGCCTGGCAGTCGATCAGGCCCAGTTTTTTGTGAAGGTCGGCTTTCACTGCGCAGTCACCGCACTCCGCCAGCGCTTCCTTCAACTGCCGAGTCGCTTCGGGCCAGTCGTGAGCGGACGCCGCCACCACACCGTTGTTCCCCAGCGTACTGGCGCGGTCAAGGATCCGCTTCTCCTTTTGTATCTTTTCGTAGCGCGCCATGAACTGCTCGGACTCGGTGCGATCGGTCGAACTCAGCGCGTGCGCGAGCGCGAAAAGCGCCTGGCTGAACTGCGGATCGATTGCGATGGCCTGCCGCCACGCCGCGATCGCTTGCGCGGTCTCAGACTGCTGCTGATGGCATTGGCCGAGCAAGTACCATGCCATCACATTGCCGGGCTGGAGCTTTACGGTCTGTTCCAGCAGGCTGGACGCAACCGGTAAATCGCCCGCCTGTTTTTTAATCAGCGCGAGGAAATATCGCGGTTCCGCCAACTGTGGAACCAACTGGCAAGCTGCTTCGAACTCGGGCTGTGCTTCCGTGCTGCGACCCAGGTCGAACAGAACTCGCCCGCGATTGAAGTGCGCAACGCCGGACTGCGGAGCAAGACGGACAGCCTCTGTAGTTTCTTCCAGCGCACCTGGCAAGTCGTAGCTGTCGGCCAGCGCGAGCGCCAGGTCCAGGTGGGCCGCAGCCAGATCCGGCGCCAGTTGCACCACCTTCCGAAGGAGCGCAATTCCTTCGCCTGACTTGCCCATCCGCGCCTTTGCTTTGCCCACTGTCGACAACGTGGCGGCATCCTGAGGCGCCAGCGCGACGGCTTTGTCCAGTTCCTGTTCGGCGTCGGATGTCCGGCCTTGCTGGGCGAGAATCAGGCCGAGGTTCAGATGGCCTTCCTTGTATTTCGGATCGTCTTCAATGGCTTGGTGAAGCAGTTCTATGGCGGCAGCCAGGTCGCCCTTCTGGGCCCGAACCATCGCCAGGTTTCCGCGCGCATCTACGAGTTGCGGGTCCTGGTCCAGTGCGGCTTGCAGCCACTTCTGCGCAGACTCAAGATCGCCTGAAGCCAAAGCCAGCTGGCCCAATTCCGCCATGACTTTGCCATTCTTCGGGTCTATGCTCAGCGCCTTCCGCAGGGCGTCTTCCGCTCCCCTGGCGTCGTGTGTGGCCTCCAGCGCCAATGCCAGGTTGTAAGCCGTCCAGGCACTCTGCGGATCCTCTTCGAGCATCCGACGGTAAATCTCGGCTGCTTCCGCCGGCTTCCCCGATTGCAGCAGTTCATTCGCCTTATTGCCTTCGGACAGGAGCTGGCTGTTTCGGAACTCCTTGTCCGTGCTTTTGCGGAACTGCTCCACGATTTGCTCGGCCTCCTCCTTTTGGCCCAGCGAGCGCAACACCGCCGCCAATTGGAATTGCGCCGATTTCTCGTCCGGTTTCAGCGCCACCGCTTTCCGCAGTTGCAACAAGGCCTCCTGCAGCTTTCCCAGCTTGGCCAATACGAAGCCGAGTTGATATTGCGCGTCAAAATCGTCCGGCTTCCCGGCGGCTCCAAGCTCTAGCTCCGGCTCTGCCTTGGCGTAATCACCCAATCCTCGATATACCATGCCGAGCAGCACGTGCCCCGACAGATCGTCCGGTTTCCTGCGTACATAATCCTGAGCCGGCGCACGTGCTTCCGTGAATGCGGATACGTTCACGAGCGCCTTCACCTGAGCAAGTAACGCGACTGCATCGGCGGGATTGCGGCGGGTCACCTCCTGATATTCATCCGCAGCCTCGCGATAACGCTTCTCGTTCGCATAAATGTTGGCCAGCGTAAAGTGTGCGGCGGTCAAATCCGGATGGTTCCTCAGCAACTCCTGGAAGAGCCGAATGGCGTCCGCCACGCTGGCGTCATCGACGGGCGGGAGCCCGACGGCTTCCCGGGCCTTTGCGGATTTATATGTACCGGTGGCCAGCGCGAGTTGCAGATCAGTGTCTTCTGGCTGAAGCCGGAGAGCCTGGCGCCAATACGCCAGGGCGGCATCATCTCGTCCGCGATTGAGCAGAACCTGCGCCAGCCCATCCAATGCGCAGACCGATTCCGGGTTCATTCCAAGCGCCTTGCGGAACTCGGCTTCCGCCTCTCCCGGGTCCACCAGCACCGAGCCCAGCGCGCAACGCGCCTGCAGCAATCCGGGATCAGCCTCCAGGGCCAGCCGGAACTCGCTGGCTGCGGCTCCGGGCTGCTCCTGACGCTGCCGGACCAACCCGAGGTCGAAATGAGCCTCCGCCGACCGCGGTTCCAGGCGCAACGCCTGTTGGAAGGCAGCGACTGCGCATTGGAGATCGCCCTTCTCAGCGAACCATGCGCCTATCGCGTCAAACACTTTCGCGGGCGGCGTGCCGGCCGGCGGATGCGCTGCAGACAATGGGGGTTTGCAGGCGTCCGGCAGCTGCGCCCGCATGTGCGACGCTGCACCGGCAAAAACCAGGAGTGCACCGCAACAGACGAGCAACCGGTTCATGATGGCCCTCAGAATGATTCCACCTCGTACGGCCATGTTATCGCTCAGTCCCACTCCTTGGCTCTGTCACTTGCAGCACGCGATCGGCAGTCACATCGCGCAATAACTGACGTATACCCGATGGCCAGCGGATCTCGATTTCTCGAATCACGCGCGCAGCGCCCAGTCCGAAATGAACGCGCGGGTCGCTCGACGCGGCATAGCCCGTGCTTGTCGTCGCTTCGTTATAAAGCTTTCTGCCGTCATCGGTGGTGATCCGAATCTGTGCGCCGATCCCCATCCGGTTGCTCTTGGTTCCGACAAGCTTCAGAAGAATCCAGTGATTGCGGCTATCGGTGACATTACGGAACACGCGAAGCGGGCCGCCCAGAACCGTCACCACGAGATCCATGCGGCCGTCGTTGTCCAAATCCCCATACGCGAGCCCGCGATACGGCGCAGGCCGGATAAAGTCCGAGCCGGCCGTCGCGCTCACGTCCGCAAACTGCCCATTACCCAGATTCCGAAAGACAGAGTTCGGTTCGGCATAGCGAAAATGCCGGGAGATTTCTTCGATATTGTCCAGCACATTGCCGCGCGCGACGACAAGGTCTTTCCAACCATCGTTGTCGAGATCGAGGACGCCGTTTGACCAGCCCGACATGGGCCGGGTGAGATTCGCAAGGCGGCTCTCCTGACCCGCATTGGCAAACTGTCCTTTACCCTGATTCATAAACAAAGGGAAGGTTTCGTTCTCGATAGCAGTGTGCCAGATGTCCGGCAGCCCATCGTTGTTCACATCCCGGAAGTCTGCGCCCATACCGGCAAGGGCGCTCCCTTCGTCGTTGTAAGCCACGCCTGCCTGAAGGCCGACCTCTTCAAATCGCTTTCCTTCCAGGTTATGGAAGAGGAGGTTGGGGCTGTTGTCGTTGGCCACAAAGACATCAAGAAAGCCGTCCCCGTCGTAATCGGCAAATACGACTCCCATTCCCTTGCCCAGCACGGACGAAATTCCGGTTTCCGCCGAGACATCCGTGAATGTACCATCGCCGTTGTTGCGATACAACGTGTTCGGGAGTGGCGCGAAGCTGGCGGGGTGGCAGTAACCGCGGCCGTCCAGGCCTATGCAGGCAGGTTCGTACCGCGGATCCCACTGGACGTAATTCACTACGAACAGGTCCAGCATTCCATCGTTGTTGTAATCGAACCAGCCGGCCGAGATGGACCACATCTTGCGGCCCTTGTACAGGGCGCCGCTTAAACCCGCTTTCGCGGTGACGTCGGTGAATGTACCGTTGCCATTATTGTGAAAAAGCTGATTTCCGTTAACATTGGTCAGAAACAGGTCGGGCCAGCCGTCGTTATCGTAATCGCCCACTGCCGCACCCATGCCGTAACCGGCACCGGCGACTCCGGCGCGCCCGGTGACATCCGTGAATGTTCCATCGCCGTTGTTGTGGAACAGGTGGTTGTAATACTTGGGGCCGGTCTTCACCAGCGACGGCATTTCCGCGCCGTTAACCACGTAAATGTCGAGCAGTCCGTCCCCATCGTAGTCGAATAACGCAACCCCCGCAGGCATTGTCTCCGGCTGGTGTTTCTCCGGCGTCGGGCAGTTCTCGGTTACAAAATGCACGCCCGCTCGTGGAGCAATATCTTCGAACTTGATGATGTGCGAGGAGGTGCTCTGGGCAAGCAAGACGGGGCCCGGCAGTACAGAGGAAAGCAGCATGATCGACGCCAGACGCATTCCTCTTCACCGACGTTCTTGGGGATTGGATTGCACCATCATTCGGAAACAGAAAGGCGCCACTGCCGGAATACGACGCGCGGCAGTGACACCTTTAGAGTAACCATTCACCGATGCGGCTTAATAGTTGAATTTCAGTCCCATCTGCAACTGACGCGGACGGTTCAGCTGACTGGTGACCGATCCGAAATTCGTCCCACCGAGGCTCGAATTGGGAACGTTAAACATGACTCTGTTGAAGAGGTTGAAGGATTCGGCGCGGAATTCAAAGAATCTCGCCTCTCCCAGGCCTACGTGGAACGCCCGGAACAGGGACAGGTCAACATTTTTGTTGGCGTCCGAGACATACGGGTTCACCTTCTCAGTGCCGTATGTGTACGGGGCTTGCACGGCGAACGCATTGGTGTTGAACCAATGTGCCGGAGTGTGGAGTCCGCTGCCCTTGTTGGGATCGCCGACGACGTTCACCCGCTGCTGCAGGCAGCAGCCGATGTTCTCGGGGTCCCCGCTGTTGGTTACGGTGTAAGGCAGCCCGGAACTGATCTGGACAATGCCATTGATTGACCATCCGCCAGCGAGAATTCTGGTTGGCTTATTGGAAGAATTGCCGAATGGCGACTGAAGGGTGAACGCCGCAGAGAACGCGTTTTTCTGGTTGGTATCAGAGGTACCGTAGTCGACCTTGCGATTGTAAGGATTCGATGAGTTGCAGGCTGCACCCAGGCCGCATCCGTCGTCGTTGGAGTGCCCCAGCGTGTAGGCGACCAGGAAGGTAACACCGTGGCTGGTTCGTTTATTGACCGTAATCTGCATGGCATTGTAACTGCTGACCCCAACGCTCTGGTCAAACCACTGCTGCAGCATGTAAGGGTAGGGCCGCCGGCTTTGTACATCGCCGGGTCCCGGAGAGGGGACATTCAAGGTCGGGCCCCAATCCAGATGCCTGCCGGCCGAACCGACGTAGTTGGCATCGAGAACCATATTGCC
>DASXXV010000342.1:0-4447 GCA_036502905.1 Occallatibacter sp.
GGAGAACCGATATACCAGGAGTTGCTCACCTTCTACGGCCAGCCGATTGGGAAAGTGCGCCAGAGAATAATCACACATAGCGTTCCCTCCTTTCAGGGAGCTTGGCTTCGAGTATAGCGCTCCACCTCAGAAATGCAACACGCTGCGGGCCACCCTCCACGTAATTCGGGTACCGCGCGCGCACCCGGGCGCGGCCCGCTCTGATTGCTGCGGGCCTCTCGCTCTCGGTATTCTATGAAGAAGGAGCCGCCGCGCGGCCGGGAGCATGTCCGATCATCAGTCTCGTCTGAACTGGTTAACAATCGGCGCCCTGGCGCTGTTTCATGTGGGTGCGCTGGCAGCACTCTTCCTGTTCACCTGGCAGGCGCTGTGCATTGCACTGGCGCTGCTCTGGATCTCAGGCGGCTGGGGCATAGGTATGGGCTATCACCGACTGCTCACCCATCGCGGATACGAGACCCCGCGGTGGCTCGAATGCATCCTGACCATCTGCGGCACGCTCGCATTGCAAGGCGGCCCTCTATTTTGGGTCGCGACCCATCGCCTCCATCACCATAACTCCGACAAGAGCGGCGACCCACACTCACCGCGGGACGGCTGGTGGTGGTCGCATGCCGGTTGGCTGGTGCGAGGTGACCCGATGCGCGATGCCGCACTCGCGCGCTACGTGCCCGACCTCCAGCGCGATGCCTTTCATCGCTGGCTGGAGAAGTGGCACGTCATCCCGTTGCTCGTGCTTTCGGTGGTCCTCGCCGTATGGGGCGCGGTCCGCGAAGGCGCGTTCCTGGCAGCCAGCCTGGTGAGTTGGGGCATCTTCCTGCGAACCACAGTGGAGCTACATGGGACCTGGCTGGTTAACTCCGCTGCGCACACCTGGGGCAGCCGCCGTTTTGGGACACCCGACGATTCGACCAACAATTGGTGGGTGGCGCTATTGACGTTTGGCGAAGGCTGGCACAACAACCACCACGCCGATCCGCGCTCAGTTCGCCACGGCCTCGCCTGGTACGAGCTTGATATCAACTGGCTCTGTATCCGAGCGCTTCACCAGATCGGGCTTGCGAAGAAGCTTTGCCTCCGATCGGCGGCCTGCTGCGACCGTGTACAAACCTCGACCCACCGGCTCCTGCGAGAACAAATGAAATGAACGGAGCTCCACGGGCCCCAGCATCGGTTGTGGAGCGGGCGATAGGTACCAATATCGGTAGCCATTCCGCCGAGGTGCGGGCGAAAACATATTCCGCCCGCACTACAACGCGGGGTTTTGCCTCTCCTCAAATTATGTGCCGGAGCGTTTGAGGGTAAATTCTCTCGGTTGTCCTGCGCCCTCACGTTCACGAGTCATCTTGATTTGGTCACCGCTGACGCTGCCTTTGTACAGTATCTTGACGGAGTTGCCGCCGAAATCCAGGGTGGTGGAAAACGAGATCTGATTTCCGACGACTTTCCCTTCCTGCAGCGGGACGTCCCCCTGTGGCCCGGTCATGCTGCCGGCCAGTTTCTCCCCGTCGACCTTGAACGTAAACGTCGTCGGAGAGGTTTCCCCTCCCCGTCCCGGCATGTCCCCGGCCCACTTCCCCGAGATGTCGGCGGCCATTGCCAACGTGAGCAACAGCACCAGAGAACAAGCGATTTTAAGCATACTTTTCATCGTTAATCCCCTTTCATCAGGTCAAATTCAGACCCATTGTACTCGCACTTGGTTGTGAGATTTCGGTAAGGCTGCATGAAATCTGTCGGGCATAGGTGTTAGGGTCATTCTGGCGCCGGCAGGACCGGCGGAGGAGTGGCCCATGCCGCGTAGCAAAACCGCAACCCTGACGATCGAGGATGTGCAAGTCCGCTTCGAAGAGTGGCGACGGAAGCGGCAGGGGCGCAGCGCGATTGCCGACGAGTTGTGGTCGGCAGCAAGCCGGTTGGCGCGCCAGCACGGGGTGAATCAGATAGCCGCCGCATTGCACCTGGATGGCGGCAAGCTGAAACGTCGCATGGCAGTGGCTGGCAGGACCGCGAAGAGGGCTGTGCCGCCAGCGTTTGTGGAACTGATTGCGCCACGTACCACCCCTCTGGTGGAGTGCACGATCGAACTGGAAGGCCGTCAAGGTAAGCTGCGAATCCACTGCAAGGGCACAACCGCTGTGGACCTCGCCACGCTGAGCCGCGCATTGTGGGATGCAGTTTCTTGATACAGATCACCCCGCAACTCCGCATTCTCATTGCCATCGAATCGATTGATGCAAGGAAGGGCATTGATAGCCTCGCTCAGCTTTGCCGCGAGAAGCTGGATGCCGATCCTTTCTCCGGCTGCGTATTCATCTTTCGTAGCCGCCGGGGCACGGCGATCAAGATATTGGCCTATGACGGCCAGGGGTTCTGGTTAGCCACCAAACGGCTATCCAAGGGCCGTTTTCAGTGGTGGCCGACGGGCACGGAGCCGGCACAAACGTTACGAGCCCATCAAGCCCAACTGCTGTTCGCCGCCGGCAATCCCGATGCGCAAGCTCCTCCGGCGTGGCGGCCGCTGAACGCCTAAAACAAATTCCACCAAAAATGCTTGCGTTCCACTTCGGACTCTGCCACACTGTCGTCAGATGTCCTTCGATGGTAAGTATCGTGGCCGGGTCATTACATCGGAAGACATCACGTTGATTCGGCAGTTGATCGCTGAGAATCGCGGAGCCAGCCGGCGGAGACTTTCGGCGAAGCTCTGCGAGGCCTGGCAGTGGAAGCAGGCCAACGGTGCGTTGCGTGACATGGTGTGCCGCGGCTTGTTACTCAAGCTCCACCGGGCCGGCGAGATCGACCTGCCACCGGTCCGCTTCCAGCCGCCCAATCCTTTCGTCCGGCGCACCGCTCCCGCGCCTCTGCTCATCGACACGACTCCGACCACCAGCGCACTGGGGGAACTGCGGCCCATCGACTTACAACAGGTGAGACGGACGGCCGACGAACCGCTGTTCAACAGCCTGATGGAGCAATATCATTACCTGGCCTACGAGCAGCCGGTGGGCGAGCACCTGAAATATCTGGTCTGGGCGCAGGGGCGCCCCATCGCGTGTCTGGCATGGAGTTCGGCGCCGCGCCATCTGGGCAGTCGCGACCGCTACATCGGCTGGAGCGCGGAAGCGCGCCGGCGCAACATCCGCTTCCTCGCCTACAACACCCGCTTTTTGATTCTGCCGTGGGTCCGCGTTCCGCACCTGGCATCGCACATACTGGGTCGAATGGCGGCGGTTCTTTCCGACGACTGGCAACGAATGTATCAGCATCCGGTGTATTTCACGGAAACGTTCATCGATCCCGGACGCTTTCGCGGAACTTGTTACCGCGCCGCCAACTGGGTGCTGCTGGGTCTGACCACCGGGCGTGGTAAGGATGATCTGACGCATCGACCAAACCGGCCGATGAAAGAGGTGCTGGGTTACCCGCTCACGCCCAGCTTTCGCGAGTTACTCACTCAGGTATGAAGACGAAGAAGTCCTCCCGGCGGCGCCTCGACGTGAACCTGGACGAACTGGACCACATTATCGATCGCGGTACGCGCTCACCGCTGAGCGAGCCCGAAGGCAAGAGGCTCAAAGCCGCGCTGCATGCGATGGCGAACCGGTTGATATCGAAAAGAAGCACGGAGAAGACCAGCGCCGTTCTGAACACCTCAACGGTGCTAGCGTCAGCCGAGGGAGAGCGGAACACGGATGAGTCCGCGGCGGCCGGTCACGGGCGCAACAGCGCCGCTGCGTTTACGGGCGCCAACCGGGTTGGGATTGCGCATGCCACGCTCCACTCCGGCGCCCCTTGCCCGGAATGTCGTGAGGGAAGAGTGTATCGCCAGAAAGAGCCGGCCACGCTGGTGCGGATTGTAGGGCAAGCACCGTTGGAAGCAACCGTGTTCGAGATGGAGCGACTGCGCTGCAACGCCTGCGGCGAGGTCTTCACCGCGGCTGCACCGGAGAGTGTGGGTGGGGACAAGTATGATGTGACGGCGGTGGCGATGATCGCGCTGTTGAAGTACGGCACCGGAGTGCCGTTCAAGCGACTGGAAAAGCTGGAGGTGCAACTGGGGATGCCGCTGCCGGCAGCGACGCAGTGGGAACTGGTGGAGGCAGCCGCGAGACGGATGCGACCGGTGCTGGACGAGTTGATCCGGCAGGCGGCACAAGGCAGCGTGATGCACAATGACGACACCAGCGTGCGCATTCTGCAGTTGACTCGCGAACCAGGCGACAAACGCACCGGGACATTCACCAGCGGCATCGTATCGATGGTGGGCGCATGGAGAATCGCGCTGTTCTTTTCCGGATGGAAGCACGCGGGCGAGAACATCGCCGCGGTGCTGAAACGGCGTGCTCGGGAACTTCCGGCGCCGATCCAGATGTGCGACGCTCTATCGCGGAATACACCCAAGCTGGAAGGGATCGAGATCCTGCTGGCGAACTGTCTGGCACAT
>DASXXV010000343.1:0-35191 GCA_036502905.1 Occallatibacter sp.
TGGAGGCGTGGTCGATCTGCTTCCAGAATCCGACGAAGTAATCGATCGCCGAGACGGTGGAGACCAGCACCGTAAAATATCCCGCCACGATGGCGGTCCATCTCACCGGGATGACCAGGTATCCGTTAAAGCTCCATTCAAACCAATGATGAGCAAGGATGGCGGAGACGACAAAGACCATCTGGACGACGGTCTTGAACTTGCCGACGTCGCTGGCCTGGATGGTAAATCCTTCGGACGCGGCGATGGACCGCAACCCGGTTATAAGGAACTCGCGCCCGATAATCACCACGGTGATCCAGACCTTGACGATGTCGGGGATATAGGCGACGAGGGCGATCAGGGCGCCGGTGACCATGATTTTGTCGGCGAGGGGGTCGAGGAGCATGCCCATGGTGGTGATCTGGCCGCGCCGGCGGGCCAGGTATCCATCCACCCCATCGGTAATCGACGCCAGAATAAACAGGATCGCCGCCAGGATTTCCTGGGTACCGCGTGGGTCCTGCCACGGGAAATGCGGCGAGAGGATCCAGAGCAGCAGCGGAATCATAACGATCCGCGACATCGTGATGGAATTGGGCAGATTCACAGCAGTTCACGGCCGGCTGGGCAACCCCGGTTTTGTTCTTATTATTGCACCGACCCGATTTCGGAGGCGCCGGGAGGGCGGAACCGGATGTTTTACTATCCACTTGCATGTTTCTGATGGACACGCAACTCACTGCATCGCAGGTGCTGAATGCATTTCACCGCGACGAGCCCTACCTGATCCTGGGGTCTGCGTTCACGACCGTGGGTGTGGTCTCGATCGCCTACTGTGTTATGCGGCGCCGATTTGATGCGCTCCTGGTCTGGATGGCCGTGTTCGCCCACCTGTATGGACAGCGTTTGTGGATGAACGCCAGCCTGCTGCGGATGACAATCCCGGACAGTGAGTTTTTCCGCCGGCTGGGCGCCGCTACCGACTACCTGGTTCCTATTCCCGCTTTCCTGTTTTTTCATGCGGGAGGTTTCCTGGGGCGCCGGGGCAAATGGATCACGGTGGGGATGATCGCGCTGTTTTCGGTGCTGGTTGCCGGTGCGGTATTCTTTGGCCCGCTGGCAGCATTCCGGCTGATCAACAACTCAGTCATCGTGGTGCTGATTTTGTCCATGATGGTGGGTTTGGTCCTGCGCCCGTCGGTGGACCGGGATTTCGCCGTGATGCGCGTGGGCTTGTGCGTGTTCGGGGTGCTGGCGATCTGCGATAACCTGTACCGAGCGTTAAAGGTTGAGCCGTATGGCTTCGCAGTTCTTCTGGGCTGTTTTGGTTATGTAGCGGCGCGGCGCACGGTGAAGCGCGAGGAGGAGTTGGGGGAGATCCAGCGCGAACTGGAACTGGCCCGACAGATCCAGCTTTCGCTTCTGCCCGCGGTGTTTCCGGCATCCGCGGTGTTTCGAATGGAGGCACGGTACGTGCCGATGCAATCGGTGGCGGGCGATCTCTACGACGTGATTGAGTGCGATTCGGATCGCATGGGGTTGTTGATCGCCGATGTTTCCGGACACGGTGTTCCGGCGGCCCTGATCGCCTCGATGGTGAAGATGGCCGCGATTTCGCAGCGGGAGCATGCGGCGCACCCGGCGCAATTGCTGGCGGGGATGAATCGCGCGCTGTGCGGCAATACCCAGGGCCAGTACGTGACCGCCGCGTATGCCTGGCTGGACGGCGAGAGCAGGGAAATGCGCTACGCCGCAGCGGGACATCCGTCGATGCTGCTGCTGAGAGATGGCGCGGTCACCGAGATTGAGGAAAACGGGTTGCTGCTGGCGGCGGCGAACGACGCGGGGTACACGGAGAAGAGGGTGGCTCTCGAGCCCGGAGATCGTTTGCTCCTTTATACCGACGGCCTGATCGAGGCGCGAGATGCGGCCGGGGAGATGTTTGGAGAGGCTTCCCTGAGCGCGGAGGTGGCGAAGACGGCGGGGCTGCCGGCAGCGGAGGCAGCGGACGCCATCGTAGCGTCAGTGCAGAGCTGGGCGCCGACTCAGGATGACGACCTGACGATCCTGATCTGCGACTGCGCGCCGGTGTGACGACCGACGGAGGTTTGCGAAGGGGAAAGTCGTTCCGGATGAATGGCGAGAAGTACGCCGTACAGCTGGGGTATTCGGACACCAACCACGCATGCGCCTCGCACCCGTGAGTGGCAATGGCCGCAGACAACAAGGGCCAGCCGGCGGGCTGGCCCCTGGGTCGTGAATCGGGTTTCAGGCGTAGATGCCGCGCTGCTTGATGGTGAAGGCTACGCGATCGATGGCCAGCATGTAGGCGGCGATGCGGTTGTTGACGTTGTGGGCCTCGGCGTAGCGCACCACGTCGTCGAAGCTGTCGTGGAGGATGGTTTCCAGCTGCTCGTTGATGACGGCTTCTTTCCAGAAATAACCCTGGCGGTCCTGCACCCACTCGAAGTAGCTGGCGGTGACACCTCCGGCGTTGGCGAGGATGTCAGGTACGACGAAGATGCGCTTGTCGGCGAGGATTTCATCCGCGACGGCGGTGGTGGGACCGTTGGCGCCTTCCACGACGATGCGGGCCTTGATGCGATCGGCATTGCGGCTGGTAATGACGTTCTCGGTGGCGGCGGGGATGAGGATGTCGCAATCGGAAACGATCAGTTCCTCGCTGGGCATGGCCTCGGCGCCGCGGAATCCGAGGATGGTGTTGTTGCGGTACTTGAACTCCAGGAGCTGGTGGATCTCTATACCGTTGGGGTTGAAGAGTCCGCCGTCCTTCTCGGCGATGCCGATGACTTTATAGCCGCGCTCCATCATGAGGCGGGCGGCGTTGGAACCGACGTTGCCGAAACCCTGGATAATGACGCGGCAACCGTCGATGGGCATTTTGAGGTAGCGCAGGGCCTCGTCGCAGACCACCATGACGCCGCGGCCGGTGGCTTCCAGGCGCCCGCGCGAGCCGCCGATGGTGAGGGGCTTTCCGGTGACCACGCTGGTGACGGTCTGGCGCATGTGCATGGAATAGGTATCCATGATCCATGCCATGGTCTGCTCGTTAGTATTCACATCGGGAGCGGGCACGTCCTTCTCCGGTCCGATGAATTCGATGATCTCGGAGGTGTAGCGGCGGGTCATCCGCTCCAGCTCGCCCTGGCTCATCTTCTTGGGGTCGCAGATGACACCGCCCTTGGCGCCCCCAAACGGGATGTTGACCACGGCGCATTTCCAGGTCATCCAACTGGCGAGCGCGCGAACCTCGTCCAGGGTGCAATCGGGTGCGTAACGGATGCCGCCTTTGGCCGGGCCCCGGGCCTGCGAGTGCTGTACCCGGAAGCCGGTGAACACTTCGATCCGGCCGTCATCCATGCTGATGGGAAAATGTACGATGACTTCGCGCGAGGGAGATCTGAGGACGCGCCACAGACCTTCGTCGAGGTTCAGTTTGCGAGCTGCAAAATCGAAACGGGCGCTTTGCGCCTCCCAGGGATTGATTTCCTGGTCCAGGGTGATGGTCGGGGTTACTGCCATAACGTAGCTATCTCCGAACTGCAACGCCTGACGCGCGGCGCCATTCAAGGGGCAAAGGACAAACGCCTGCGGACCAATAATGCCGCGGGAACCCACTTGGCGGGCAATGGATAGGCGCAACAGGCCTTTCTTCCGTTTCCACGGATGGTTCTTGTTCCGGTCTTGCGTAGTTTAGACGCCGACCGGTGGGTTGGGTGCCCAGCCAAATCCCGCTGAGCCCAAACCGTACGAGTCTAGGCTTCTGGAACCGCATCGTCAAGCAAGCTGGAACCTTTGTAACAACCGTTCCGAGCCGGGCTTCCCGGTGGGGAGCGCCGCGACCGGAGAAGTTTGAGGGGACGCCAGACGGATACTATCCCACTGCAGGGCTTCTCCTTTATCACGGGTCTCTGTACGGCACGGCATCCACTGGTGGCGACGCAAACGGCGATGGAACCGTGTTCCAGATCACCTTCTGATGGAAACCCAAAAGGCCGGGGACGCGCTCTCCATCCCCGGCTCTTGCGGCCGTCTCGAACGCCTCCGTGTTCCGCGCACTTGTCAATCTGACCCGCATCATCCACACTGAGTTCACTTTGCAATTGTCGTCCGGGTGTGAAGTGGGGGTGAGATGCGACTGGTACGGGGCGTGGGATTGAGCTTAGGTATTTTGGCAATTGCCTTTAGTTGCCGGTCACAGACCCCCACCGCACCGCCAACATCTCAGGCGCCCGTAGCTCCCCTTGCGCCTCCCGCTACGCCTCCGGTCACACCGCCAGTGCCGCAAAATCCGTCTGGCGCTCATGCATTGACGTCAGAGGATCTGGAGAGCTTCTTTGACGGCATCCTTCCGCTGCAGCTGGAGCGCAGCGATATCGCGGGAGCGTCGGTGCTGGTGATGAAAGACGGCAACGTGCTGCTCCAGAAGGGCTATGGCTTTGCCGATGTCAAGACGAAGAAGCCGGTCGATCCGGTTAGCACGATCTTTCGTCTGGCCTCGATCTCGAAGCTGTTCACATGGGTGTCGGTCATGCAACTGGTGGAGCAGGGCAAGCTCGACCTCGATGCCGACGTGAACCGCTACCTTGATTTCCAAATCCGACCGGCGTTCAACAAGCCCATCACCCTGCGC
This sequence comes from Occallatibacter sp., assembly GCA_036502905.1. Classification (GTDB taxonomy): domain Bacteria; phylum Acidobacteriota; class Terriglobia; order Terriglobales; family Acidobacteriaceae; genus Telmatobacter. The sequence goes on from DASXXV010000343.1 coordinate 4,637, forward strand.
AACCTGATGACCCACACCGGCGGCTTCGAGGAGTTTCTGGACGACCTCATCCTGTTCGACCCCAGCAAGGCGGGATCGCTGCGCGACGACCTGCTCCACAATCAGCCGATGCGCATGTATCCTCCGGGCGAGATTCCGGCGTATTCCAATTACGGTGTGGGCCTGGCCAGCTACATCGTGCAGCGCGCCAGCGGCGAAAGATTCGAGCAGTACGTGCAGGAACACATCTTTGCACCCCTGGGAATGACACATTCGTCGTTCTACCAGCCACTCCCCAAGGGTTTCCCCGGTGCACCCTCCGAGGGATACCGCGACAACACGACCCAGCCGCCCATTGGATTCGAGGTTGTGGGGCCGGTGGGAGCAGGCGGGGTATCCTCCACTGCCCCGGACATGGGCCGCTTTGGCCAGGCGCTGCTCAACGGCGGCGAACTCGATGGGCAGCGCATCCTCAAACCGGAAACAGTTGCCGCCATGTGGACGCCGCAGTTTCGCTCCAGCGACCAGCTACCGGCGCAATGCATGGGCTTTTACCAGACGTGGCGCAACAACCTGCGCTGGATAGGGCACGAAGGCGACCTGATCGCATTTCATAGCCTGTTCTTTGTCGAGCCGTCGCAGAAACTCATCCTGTTCACGTCCTACAACTCTTCCGGAGGCGGAGGCTTGCCTCGTCCGGAAATCATCGAATCGTTCTCCGATCGCTATTTCCCCGGCTCGGAAAAGCAGGATTTCCTGAAAACCTCCGCGCAAGACCTCAAAGACATTGAAGGAAACTATCAGAGCACCCGGCGGGCCGATTCGACCCGTCTGAAGCTGAGCAATTGGAAAGAGCAGCAAACCGCCAGCGTTGACAAGGACGGCGTTCTGCAACTGAGCGGATTCAAGGACCTTCGCGGACACACGATCAAGTGGAAACCCATCGGCAAAGATCTCTGGGAAGAAGAAGGCGGACAGCAGAGGCTGTTTGCCATCCGCGACGAACGCCACCGCGTCGTCCGCCTGGCCTTCGACTTTCCCGGAGTGCAGTTGCAACGTGTGCTTTTGTACGAGGACAAACGCTTCATCGTCCCCCTGGTGTACGCGAGTCTAGCCACCTTGTGCCTGGTTGTGCTGGCCAGCCTGATTCGCACCGGGCGGCGCATCGTGTTTCGCCGGCGATTCAGGCTGCAACCGCAGGCCGGTACCATCTGGCTCACATTCGGCCCGCGGCTTGCTGCTTTCTCATGGGTAAGTATTGCCGTGGGCATCATAATCTGGCAGGTCGCTACCAGGAACGTTCTCTTTGTATTCACGCCCGCCTTGTTCAAATGGCTAACCGTGTTGAATTGGGCAACGGGCATCGCGCTGATCTGGAGTATTTTTGCGGTGGTATCGGGCATACGCATCTGGTGGCGCCCGCATACGAGCAAGATCACGATGGTCAAGTTCACGCTCGTGGCCCTGGCGTGTCTCTTCGCCAGCTGGTTCGCAGTGAACTGGCGGCTGATCGGTCCGGCGCATCGCATTTAGTGATCAGTCGACCGTGTGCAGTGGTCAGTGATTGTCGCCCGAGGGCGCCCGATTTTGAACGTGCGAGTTGAGCCAGCTCGATCAAAATTCAGGCGCGACAACTTGTCCGAACCGACCACGGAGACTGCTCAGTTAAACTGAACCCTGTGAAGCCCTCCGATCTAATTCATCCCACCCGCAAGGAATTCCTGGCTCTTGCCCGGGAACACACGCTTGTGCCGGTCTGTCGCACGCTGACGGCGGACCTGGAGACACCGGTGTCGGCATTTCTGCGGGCGGCCTGGCAGGAACGCGAGTGTTTTCTCCTGGAGTCGGTGGAGGGGGGCGAGCAGGTAGGCCGTTACACGTTCATTGGCGTGAATCCTTACAAGCGCATTGTGGCGCGCGGGCGGCAGGTGGAAATCACGGAAGGCAAGCGGACCACGCGCATCGACGGCGATGTGTTCGCGGTGCTTCGCGATGCGCTGAACGGCCACAAGCCGGCGCGGCTGCCGGGACTGCCGCCATTCACGGCCGGCGCGGTGGGGGTGTTTGCCTACGATGCCGTGCGGCAGATCGAGCGCCTGCCGGAGCTGACCAAGGATGAGCTGGGGGTTCCGGATGCCTGCCTCATGTTCTTCGACGAGGTGCTGGCGTTCGATCATGTGCGCAAGGAGATCTGGCTGGTGGTAACCGCGGATGTGACGCTGGACTCGCCCGACCGGGCGTATGGGGGCGCGCTGAAGCGCCTGGCAAAGCTGGAGAAGCGTCTATCGCAACCGCTGCCGAAGCTGACCACGCGCAAGGGCTCGAGCAAACTGGAGGTTACGCATCGCACGCGCAAGCGCGGTTACCAGGCTGGAGTGGAGCGTTGCAAGCAGTACATCGCGGCCGGGGATGCGTTCCAGATCGTGCTTTCGCAGCGATTCGACATAGAGCCGGGGGTGGACACATTCCAGGTGTATCGCGCGCTGCGGACGGTGAATCCCAGCCCGTACATGTACTTTCTGCGTTTTGTAACGGAGGGGCCGCTGGGCGCGCCGGCCAAGCCGAAAAAAGGCGGAAAGGCGAAGCAGGCGGCTCCGTTCGAGCTGGCGGGTTCGTCGCCGGAACTGCTGGTAAGGGTGCACGGGCGCAAAGTGGAGTATCGCCCCATTGCGGGCACGCGGCCGCGAGGCAAGGACGAGCAGGCCGATCAGGAAATGGCTGACGAGATGCTCCACGACGAGAAGGAACGCGCCGAGCACGTAATGCTGGTGGACCTGGGCCGCAACGACGTGGGCCGGGTGAGCGAGTACGGCACGGTGAAAGTCGACCGGTTGATGTTTATCGAGCGCTATTCGCACGTGATGCACCTGGTGAGCACCATCGAGGGAAAGCTGAAACCGGAGCTTGGGGCAGTGGATGCGCTGCGCGCGTGCTTTCCGGCCGGGACGCTTTCAGGGGCGCCGAAAGTGCGGGCCATGGAGATTATCGAGGAACTGGAACCCACGCGCCGGGGCACATACGGCGGGGCAGTCCTGTATGCGGACTTTTCCGGCAATCTCGATTCATGCATTGCCATCCGGTCGTTGCTGGCGCGGAACGGGAAGGGGTATATCCAGGCCGGGGCGGGCATTGTTGCCGATTCGGTAGCTGAGCTGGAGCACAAGGAATCGATGAACAAGGCTCGGGCGGTGATTCGGGCGATTGAACGGGCGCGGGAACTGTGAAGCGAGGCTTAGGTGATCCCGTGTTGATCCGGCATCGCTCAGGGGTTGGTGCTTTCCCATGTCCCAAAGTCGGGACATGGGGCACGGAGAAGTCGTGCCCTGACACACACAAGCAAGCGCTGGATGGAGTTTTTCCGCGGCCTGGAAGTTACCCCTTTCACACAGAGCACATCTCGACAATTTTTGGCGCAATCGGCGAAGCCGTGCGGTTCACGACTGGGGATTCTCTGTGGCTTTTGTCCGCCTGACCGGCACTTCTCCGAAATCTGCATCTATCGTTTAGCAGGCCCGCACCCGGGTCTGATTACTCCTGAACCGGAGAAACGAGCAGATGCCCATTCCCATGCGGCGGAAGCGCGCGGCGGAAAAGGAACCCGACGCGGCTGCGCACCAGAAGAACCTTGCCCGGCCTTCGGCCGAGGACATTTATCAACAGGTGGCGACGAATGCGCGCCAGGAACTGAAGCGTTCGAATGCGGCGCTGGCCATCTCGGGATTTGGCGGGGGCGCGTTCATGGGCCTGTCGGCGCTGGGGACGGCGATTGCCGTGGCCCTGATCGGGGACTCGCCCAGGGCGCACATGATTTCGCGCATGTTCTACACGCTGGGGTTCATCGTGGTGATTGTCGGGCGCTCACAGCTCTTCACGGAGAACACCCTGTACCCGGTGGCCCTGGTTCTTGCCGAGAAGAAAGAGCTATGGAACACATTGCGGCTGTGGGCGGTGGTGCTGCCGGCCAACGTGGCGGGCGCTTTCGCATTTGCGGCGCTGATGTCGTGGACGCCGGCCCTGAACCCCGCGTATGTGGAATCTCTAAGCCGGCTGGGAGCCGCGGCGATTGCCCATCCGGCGGGCGCGGTGTTCTGGTCGGGTGTGATCGGCGGGTGGATGATTGCGCTGGCGGCGTGGCTGGTATCGGGGTCTCATTCCATCACCGGATCTGTCGCGGTGATCTGGCTGCTGACTTACATCGTTGGCCTGGGAGATTTTGCGCATTGCATAGCCAGCTCGGGTGAGATTTTCGTCACCGTCCTCCTGCATCGTGCACCGTGGATGGCTTATCCCGAATGGTTTTTCCCGGCGGTGCTGGGGAATATCTGTGGAGGGGTAGGCCTGGTAACGATCCTGGAGTATGGGCAGGTGATCTACGGCGAAGCCGGCAGCAAACCGGAAAACGGCGGCTGACCGGGCGGCTCACGGCGCGCACAGAGAAGATTGGCGGGTCTCTGTTACACTCCCTGTTGCATTCAAGAGGGATGGAGATGACGAACGTTGAAACCGTGGGAATTGCGGGCGCGGGAACCATGGGGTCAGGGATTGCCCATGTGTTTGCGCGCGCGGGGATGCGGGTAATCCTGTGCGACGTGGAGAAGAACCTCCTGGACCGCGCGCTGAGCCAAATACACGCGAACCTGGGCCGGGAAGCCGCCAAAGGCAAGCTTGCGGAAGGGGAGGTGGACGCCGCGGTGGGTCGGATTGTTCCCACCACGGACCACGATGCATTGTCCGGCGCCGATATGGCCATCGAAGCAGCCACGGAACGCTTTGAATTGAAGGCGGACCTGTTCCGGCGGTTGGATCGGATTCTGCGGGTAGGCGCAATCCTGGCCACGAACACATCTTCGATTTCGATCACCAAACTGGCTGCGCAGACGCGCCGGCCGGCGCAAGTGATCGGAATGCATTTCTTCAACCCGGTGCCGGTGATGGCGCTGGTGGAGGTAATTCGCGGGCTGGCGACGGACGATGCGACGTACGACCTGGTGCAGGGGCTGGCGTTGCGGCTGGGCAAGACCCCGGTGGCAGTGAATGATGCGCCCGGATTTGTATCGAACCGGGTGCTTATGCCGCTTATCAACGAAGCGGCGTATGCGGTGATGGAAGGCGTGGCCACGCCGGAAGCCGTGGACCAGGTCTTCAAGCTCGGCATGGCCCATCCCATGGGCCCTCTGACGCTGGCCGACTTCATCGGACTGGATGTATGCGTGGACATTCTGCGGGTGTTGCACGATGGATTGGGCGATCCGAAATATCGGCCATGCCCGCTGCTGGTGCGCATGGTGGATGCGGGATGGCTGGGGCGCAAGTCGCGGCGAGGGTTTTACAGCTACGAGACGTAAAGCGTTGGAAACGTGAAGAAGTGAATGAGTGGACAAATGAATGAGTGAACAAGCATGGCGCCGCTGAGCGAATTACTGCTGGTTCGCTCATTATTCACTATTACTGCGCGAACTTCAGGGCGTAGGCGGTGGTGGGGTCGATGTCGGCGTGCAGAATCCCCAGGGACTTGAGCTGGTCGAAGGCGGTTTGCCAGCGCTCCGCAGTCATGCGGCCCACCTGCGCGCCGGTCGGATCGCCGCCATTGATGAAACCGCCGTCGCGCAGAGCCGAGGCAGTGTAGGCCACTTGCGCGGGGTTGAGGGCGGGATTCAGCTGAAGCAGATGGGCATTGGTGGAATCGGGATTGCGCAGATACTCCTGCCAGCCGCGGATGCTGGCGCGCACAAATTTCTGCACGATGTCGGGGTGCTGCAATGCGAATTCCCGGGTGGTGAATTGGACGCGGTATGGATCGTATCCTGACGAACTGATGAGGAGAGTGCGCACCTCGGCTCCGGCTTGCCTGGCAAAGAATGGTTCGCTGGTGACGAAGATCTGCTGCACGTAGTTGGGGTCGGCGAGGAAATTCGCAACCGAGAGCGTGGAGGGAATCTGCCGGACCTGGTGCAGGTTGTAACGGCTGATGACGTATTTGAGCCAGGTGGCGCCGGTCTGCGCGGCGACGGTGCGGCCTTCGAGATCCCTGAAGTCGCGGACGGGCGAGTCCTTGTGCACCATCACCGCCTGCGGATCGTGCTGCATGGTTGCACCAATCGCGATTAGCGGCAGGCCGTTCGAACTCCACTCCAGGACCTGGTCGCTGGAGCCGAGGCCGAAATCCGCCTTGCCACTGGCGACCTGTTGGGCCACGCTGCCGTATTGCGGCAGGGGGACGAGCGTAACGTCGAGGCCCTCGGCCTTGTAGTAGCCGAGAAGTTGCGCAGCGAAGAAGCCGCCATGTTCGGGCTGGGGATACCAATCGAGTTGCAGCGTGACAGGCGTGAGTCCGTTAGCCTGCGCGGCCTTGTTCGCATGGCAGCCGGTCACCTGGAGAGTGACGGCCAGGCTAGCGAAAATCACTGCGGTGGCGGAGAGAATTCGTCGGAAGGAAAAGGATCGCAAGGTTGCGTTCATCTGATTTTTCCTGGAGAGGGATTAGGAGTTCAAGACCGGCGCGGAAAGTTTTCTTCGCGTTCCAATCAGCGCCGCGACCTGGAGCAGCGCTTCGTCCGCATTGCGAGCGGCAGCGAGTTGCATTCCGCCCACCGGGCAGGGAATGGTAACCGCGGGGACGCCGGCAAGGCTGAACGCGGTGGTATAGCGGAGGAGGCGTTTGCGGGTGTTGGTGTGATCGGCGCCCGCCTGGAGACGCGCAACGGGGGCGGCGGGCAGCAGGATGAGCTGGTGTTGGGCGAATAACTCGTCGATGCGCGCGCGGAACTCGGCGTGGCGCTTGCGAAGTTCAGTGATTTCGCCGGGAGTGATGCCGGCGCCCCATTCCAGCCGTTCGCGGATGCTGGTTTCGATGCGGTGGAAATGGCCGGCGTGCAGGCGCGCCGCTTCCCATGCCTGGATAGGCGCAAAGATGTCGGAGGACTGGGACCACCAGCCGACGTCGATGGTGGTTGCGCGCAGACCGAGGGCTTGCATTTCGGCAATGGTGTTGCGGTAATTGGCTAGAATTTCCGGCTCGCAATCGTGCAGGAAGCTTTCATCGACGATGGCAAAGCGGGTGTACGCGGGGATGTCGACAGGATCGTTTGCGACGAAGAAACTGCCGAGGAGCGGCGCTTCTTCAAGATCCTGAAACAGCCAGCCCATGGTGTCGAAAGAGGCGGCGAGGTGTGCCGCTCCCAGCCAGTCGCCGCGCCCCAGGGAAGCGCGGTAGCCGGCCAACCCGCACAAGGCAGCGGGTACGCGGATGGAACCCCCAGTGTCAGTGCCGATGGCGGCGACGGCCGAGCCCTCGAGCACGCTGGCGCAAGCGCCGGATGACGAGCCACCGGTGAGGGCATCTGGTTTGCCGGGCTGCAGGCAATCGCCGAAATCGGGATTCTCCCCGGTGATGCCATAGGCAAGCGAGTGCAGGTGAGTCTTTCCGGTGATCACCGCGCCGCGCGCGCGCAATTTCTCCACTACCCAGGAGTCGCGCGCGGCGATGCCGTTCAGCTCGCGGTAGAACTTGACTCCGCAGGTGGTGGGAGCCCCCGCGAGGTCGAAGCAATCCTTCACGGAGATGGGCAGACCCCACAAGGTGTCGCGACCATCGCCGAAGGGGCCGCCCGGGGAGGCGGGCATGGCTTCCACGCGAGCGGCCTCGGCGCGGGTCCATTGCGGGTCTTGCCAGAGGTAGGTGTTGTGGGCGGGGTTCTGATTGGAATTCGCGAGGGCTTGATTGGCCAGGCGTGAGGGTTGCGTGATGTCATTCGCGAGGGCGGAGCGCAGGGACCGGATGGAGGCGGAATTCGTGGCCGGGGAAGCCGTCATAAAAGGATTTTAGCTGCCCGCGCAAATGTGGAAGTGCCGGTTGATTTTATTGAACCGACCGATTGCGGGCCGTGCTAAGTTCGAGTATGGGAGTTCAATCGATACCTTTGCGGCGCGGACCGGTGCGGCGGCGCGCCCAGGCGAACGTGGATCCCGGCGCCGGCGCGACTTCCGCAGCGCAACCAAGCGGCGATCATGCGTATATGGCTGCTCTCGCGGCTTTCACGGCGCGCTCCATGCCGACCGCCAATCCCCGACCGTTTGGAGCCGCGATTGTTCACACCCGCACGGGCCGGCTGCTGTTGCGGGCATTGAACGCGGTAAAGCAACAGTGTGATCCCAGCGCTCACGCGGAAGTGCGCGCCATCCGGCTGGCGACGAAGAGGCTGAAGAAGGTTTCGCTTGCGGGTTATACGCTGTACACCACCTGCGAGCCGTGTCCCATGTGCATGAGCACGGCATTATGGGCGCGGCTGGATCGCGTGGTGTACGGGGCGACGATCGCGGACGCCAACTGCCACTGCAACCAGATCCGGATTCCCGCCGCGGAGGTGGCTTCGCGCAGCGACATGCGATGTGTTGTTGAGGGGCCCATTCTGCGCGATGAATGTTATGCCCTGTTTACTCATCCGCGAATGCTGCGGGCTTTTCGACTGTGGTCCAGCCGCAAAGACAATTGACGTCAGCTTGGCAACGATTCGCAGGACTTTTTCCATGCAGGACGGACTGGCAATGCGGTGGGCAGCAGAGTTGTCTCAACTGATCCGCGACAGCGCGCGCGTGCTGACGGCGCCGGCAGTGCTCGACCGGCTTTCCCATGACTTCTACTGGTACTCGCCGATCCTGCGGCCGCTGCTGGCGGGCAAGACGGGCGACGTGGCAGTTCAGCCGGTGAGCGTGGAAGAGACGCTGGCGGTGATGGGCTTTGCCCGCCGGCACGAAATTCCGGTAACGGTGCGCGGGGCAGGGACGGGGAATTATGGGCAGTGTGTTCCGCTGCAGGGCGGTATCGTGCTTGACCTCTCGCTGATGGACAAACTGGAGGAGATCACGCCGGAGGGCGTGGCGGTTTGCCAGCCGGGCTTGCGATTGGGAGTGCTGGAGACGGAGGCCCGCAAGAGGGGTTGGGAATTGCGCATGTATCCGTCGACGCTGGTGAAGGCTTCAGTGGGCGGGTTTCTGGCCGGAGGGTCGGGGGGCATTGGATCGGTGGCGCACGGCGGTTTGCGCGATTTCGACACCGTGCGCGGAATGGAAGTGGTGACCATGGAGGAGGAGCCGCACGTGGTGCGGCATGACGGGCCGGCGGTGCACGAGATTCTGCACGCGTGGGGGACCAACGGGGTGCTGACACGTATCTGGTTTGCGCTTACGCCGGCGGTGGAGTGGGTACAACTGACGGCGGCGTTCAATACGTATGATGAGGCATTCAGCATGGCGGAGCGCATCGCGGTTGATCCGGCGTGGACCAAGCGCCTGGTGACCGTGTTCGAGTGGCCGATTCCGTCGTTCTTTACACCGGTGAAGAAGATTGTTCGCGAGGGCAAGGCGCTGGTGCTGATCATGATTGCGCAGGCGCAGGCGGAGGCTTTGCGCGGGGCGGCGGAAGAGGCGGGCGGGGAAGTGACATTCGCGGGAGCCTACGAAGGGCCGCGCACTCAACCGCTGCTAAGCGATTATACGTGGAACCACACGACGCTGTGGGCGATGAAGGCTGATGCCGCCTACACCTACCTGCAATGCGGATTTTCAGCGACGAATTGCCGCGAGCAGTTTCGCCTGCTTCGCGAGCGGTATGGAACCGAGATCCTGTTCCACATCGAGTTCATGAAGAACGGCGAGGGCGTGGTTTTTGCGGGCGCGATTCCGGTGGTGCGTTTCACGACGGAGGAGCGCCTGAACGAGATGATTGCGTACTGCCGGTCGATTGGGGTGTTCGTCGCCAATCCTCACGTGAACTATCTGGAGGATGCCGGCCGGTTTCGCGAGGACAACATTCAGCTGCGTGCCAAAGAGAAATATGATCCGTGCGGCTTGCTGAATCCGGGCAAGATGATCAGTTTTCACAGGGAGGGCGCTACGCGGTGAGGACCTGGATACCGGATGCGCGCAATTTTTCTTACCTGACATGGAAGCAGGCGGATGCGCTGCCGCGCGACAGGACGCTGCTGGTGTTGCCCACGGCGGCGATCGAGCAGCACGGACATCATCTTCCGCTGGCGACCGATACGTTGATCAATAACCTGCTGCTCGGTAAAGCGCTGGAGCGCATTCCAGCAGGGCTGCCTATTTACGCGCTTCCGCCGGTTTGCTATGGGAAGAGCAACGAGCACATCGGATTTGCGGGAACGCTCTCGGTAAGCGCGCAGACATTTCTTGCGGTGGTGCGCGACCTGGGGGCGAGCATTGCGGGTGCGGGATTTCAAAAGCTGGTTCTCTACAACACGCATGGAGGGAATACTTCGCTGGTGGATGTACTGGCTCGCGATCTGCGCGCGGAGTTCGGTCTGCGTACGTTCTCACTTTTCGGTTCGGGGGGCGCGCAATTCGAGGGTGTCAGCGCGCAGGAAAAGACGTACGGATTTCATGCCGGGGAGATCGAAACGGCGTTTCTGTTATATGCGGAGCCGGACCTGGTGCGCACAGCGGAGTACACGAGCAACTACATTGCCCGGGTGGATCAGCCGGAGTTGCTGAAGCCGGAGGGATCGGCGGCGAACTTTGCGTGGCTCACGAAAGACATCGCACCCAGCGGGGTGATGGGGGATCCCACGCCGGCCACGGCGGAGAATGGCGAACGCTGGGTCAACGACGCGGCGGCACACATCGCCGAGATCCTGCTGGCCATGTACCAGTTCGAGCCGAGGCATGGGGCTTAAGGATGGCGCTGCTCGAGTTTGCGGATGGAGTGCGGCTGGAGCGGGGGGTGCGATGCCGACTGAGCGACGGCACGGTGCTGGTGTCGGACCACTACTACCCAGCGGGGGACGGGCCATGGCCGACGCTGTTTATGCGCCAGCCTTACGGGCGCGATATAGCGTCGACGGTGGTGTATGCGCACCCGGCGTGGTTCGCACAGCACGGCTATCACGTGGCGATTCAGGACGTGCGCGGGAGGGGCGGATCAGAAGGGGAGTTCTATCCGTTTCGCCACGAGGGTCGGGACGGCGCGGAGTCGATTGCGTGGCTGCGCAATCTTTCGGCGTGCAATGGAAAGATCGGGATGTACGGCTTCTCGTACCAGGGAGCGACGCAGTTGCTGGCGGCTGCCGAACAGCCGGAGGGACTGCTGTGCATTGCGCCGCACATGACTGCCGCCGATCTGTACCAAGGATGGTTCTATCACCATGGCGCGCTGAGGCTGAGTGCGACGCTGGGTTGGGGCATTCAGATGCTGCGCGAGGACGCGCGCCGGAGAGGACTGCGGGAAGCGAGCGACGGGCTGGAGGCGGCGTGGGTGAATCTTCGCGCGCAGGCGCAGTTCGCGCCGTACGGGAAACATCCGGCCATTGCCGAACCGGAGTTGCCGGAGTATGTGCGTGATTGGATGTCACATCGCGAGGCGGGGGACTATTGGGCGGAAATGGACATCAGCACGCGCCTGGAGAGGATCACGGTCCCGGCACTGCATATTGCGGGCTGGTTCGATCTGTATCTGGAAGGATCGGTCGCGGGGTACGAGGCGCTTCGCAAGCATGCCGGATCGGAGCACGCGCGCGAACACCAGTACCTGTTAGCTGGTCCGTGGGTGCATATTCCATGGGGTGACCGCGCGGGCGAGGCGGGGCTGGGAGAGGCGGCCAACCTTGACACGGACGAAGTCCTGTTGCGATGGTTCAATCATTGGCTGAAGGATTCGGGCGAATTTTCATCGGAAGCGCAGGTTCGCTACTTTGCGCTCGGGCCCGACGCGTGGCGAAGCGTGAACGAATGGCCGGAAGAAGCCGCGTATGCGCTCTGCCTGGGCAGCAATGGACATGCGAATTCACGCCGGGGAGACGGGACGCTTTCAACGGCGGCTCCATCAAGCGACGGGCCGTGCGACGTGTTTGTTTATGATCCGGAGGTTCCTGTCCTGGCGCCGGGCGGCTCGCAGGCGGCGAGTGGTTCCTTCGACCAGGCGGGGCTGGAACTGGGCAACAATGTTCTCGTCTACACATCGCCGGGGGCGGTTCGCGAGATGGAAATATTGGGGCGCCCGCGGGTCAGGCTGTTTGCGGCGACGTCGGCGGCGCATGCCGATTTCACCGCCAAGCTGGTGCGCGTGAAGCCGAATGGGCGAGCGGAGTTCCTGTGCATCGGCATAGCGCGGAGCTCGTGGCTTTTTCGGGAAAGCGGGTACAGGGCGGATGCGGTTCAAGCATGGGAATTCACGCTGGAGCCGATTGCGTTTGCGCTGGCGCCCGGGGAGCGGCTGCGGCTGGAGATTGCCAGTTCCGCGTTTCCGCTGTACGACCGCAATCCATCGACTCCGATTTCACCCGAACGCGCGCATAACTGGAACTGGACGCGATCGACGCAACGGATTCTGCATAACGAGCTCTATCCATCGGCGGTTTACCTGCCGCTGAAGGGAGATCCGGGATGGTGACCGCCGCTGCCGCCGCCGTGACGGTTCCGGAGATCTCGCTGGAGGGCGTAACCAAGCGTTTTCGCAATGCCGCGCTGGCGCTCGAGGACATCTCCCTGACGGTGCAGCGGGGGGAGTTTGTGACCTTGCTGGGCCCGTCTGGCTGCGGGAAATCCACGCTGCTGAAGATCGTGTCGGGACTGAGCCCGGTGAGCGAAGGAGCGGTGCGTGTAAACGGCATGAGTCCGGAGAACGCGCGCGAGATGATGAGCTTTATTTTTCAGGATGCCACGCTGCTGCCGTGGCGCACGGTGGAGCAGAACGTGGGCCTGGGGCTGGAGTTGGAGCACGCGGCCAGGCCGATGCGCAGGGAGCGCGTGAGGCGGATGCTCGAGCTGGTGGGGCTGAGCGAGGTGGCAGAGGGTTACCCGCGGCAACTGTCGGGGGGGATGAAGATGCGCGTGTCGATTGCGCGCGCACTGGTGAGCCGGCCGCGCATATTGCTGATGGACGAGCCGTTCGCCGCTCTGGACGAGATGACGCGCGACCGCATGAATGAAGAGCTGCTGCGGCTTTATGCCGAACAGAAGTGGACGGTGCTGTTTGTGACCCACTCAGTGGCAGAGGCGGTGTTTCTTTCATCGCGGGTGGTGATCCTGGCGGCACAGCCGGGACGGATTGCGCACGAGATCCCGATTGACCTGCCCTGGCCGCGAACCGCCGAAACGCGGGAGTCCGTTGCATTCGAAGAAGCAGTGATAAATGCGTCGCGCATGCTGCGGGGGGTGCATCACCCATGAAGAAGCGGGCGTCGCTGGTCTTCAACAGCATGGCGGTTTTTGCCTTCCTGGTGGCGCTATGGAGCCGCGCGGTTGCATGGGCGAAGATCCCGGCCTACATGCTGCCGGGACCCATGGCCGTGCTTTCCGCCACACGAGAGCGGCTCCCGTCGCTTCTGAACTCGCTTTCGATTACGGCGGAGGAAGCACTTGGGGGCCTGCTTGCCGCCATCGTGTTTGGAGTGGCGGTGGCGATGGTGTTTGCGCGGTGGCGGTGGTTGCGCCAACTGATCTATCCATACAGCGTTCTTTTACAGACCGTGCCGATTGTAGCCATTGCGCCGCTGGTGATTTTGTGGATTGGCGCAGGGATTCCGGCGGTGATGGTGGTGACGTTCATCATTTGCCTGGCGCCCATTATCGCCAATACCACGCAGGGCCTGATCAGCGTGGACGAGAACCTGGTGCATCTGTTCATGATGCACAAGGCCAGCGCGGCGCAGGTGATGTTCAAGCTGCGGTTGCCGCATGCGATGCCGAATTTCTTTACCGGAATCCGGATCTCCGCGGGGATAAGCGTGATCGGCGGCCTGACGGGCGAGCTGTTTGCAGGTTCGACGCGGGTGGGCGAAGGCGGGCTGGGGTACGCGATTCTTTACGCAAACAATCAGATGGAGACGGCTTACATGTTTGCGCTGGTGATGGCGGCCACGGTGCTGGGCTTCAGTTTCTTTTTTGTGGTGATGTTTCTGGAGTGGATGGTGCTGCATAACTGGCATGAGTCAAGCCGGGCGGCGTTGGCGGAGTAGGTTTTGCCCAGGTCTCGACATCGGGAGACCAAGGGCACCCCGATTGAGGTTAGAGGTGCGTCGATGCTGAGGATGGAATCGGAAACGGGATGGTGGCTGATACGGCATCCCGATCATGCACGGCTGGCGGGGGCATTTGCGGCGGCGTGGGGAAACGAACAGTTTCGCAGGCCCGAACCGCGGGAGCGGGTGTTGCACGGGATATCGACGCACGATGACGGGTGGGCGGCCCGAGATGCGCATCCCACGATCACGCGAGTTGGGAAGCCGTCGGCGTTTTCCGTGGAACTGGTGGGAAAGTATTCGGCGTTTGAGGAGATCGATATCGCCGACTACCTGGCGGTACGCGAGCGTGCGGTGCGGATGATTGCAGAACAGGACGCCTATGCCGGCCTGCTGATCTCGATGCACACCTACAATCTGCTTACCGAGCGCGCCGACCGGTCGACGATTTCGCCGGATGGGCTGGCTCTGCTGGATGCCTTTCTGGAGCGGCAGCGCACCTTGCAGGAAGCGCTATTCTGCGCCGTGGCGATCGATGTGACGCTGACGGCGCGGGAACGAGCGGAAGAAACAATCAGGGAGCACTTCCGGCTCTTGCAGGCCTGCGACAATCTTTCCCTGCTGAGTTGCGTGGCGTTCGGCAAGCCGGCGAATCTTCTGCATGCGCTACCGCTGAATGATGGCACTTCGACTGAAGTCGGGGTACATCCAATCGGGCCGCGGCACTTCCGGCTCCAACCGTGGCCGTTTTCAGAGGATAAGCTGACGTTCCGGTTTCCCGCTCGCCATGTGGAGGGAAAGACGTTTGAATCGTCGGAGGAATTGGGTCGGGCGTTTTGGCTGGCGACGGAGGAGATGCTTGCGGTGACGTTGAGCGGGTGAATTGGCGCTTGCATCCCACCTGCTCCGCCGCGCCGGCACGCTGTACCCAGGTCCCAAAATCGGGACCCGGGGCACCCAGGTTTTCCTTAGACCAGAAACACCGAGGGCGGCTCGGCACCGGAGCCGCCCTCGGTGTTTCTGGCCAACGGCCCCACCTGGCTAGAAGTCGAAGCGGAGAGACATCTGGATCTGGCGCGGGCTGCCGATGGTGTGGGTGACAATGCCGAGGCCGCCGGGGCAGTTATAGAAGCTGCTGTTGGTCTGCGAACCGTCGGCGGCGCAACCGGTGGGCAAGGGCGTGGTGCCTGCCTGCGGGAAGGCGGAGTAGTACTGGTTCTGCGAGACTTCGTTTCCGGGAATGTCAAAGCTGGTGGTGTTGGTCAGGTTGTAGACGTCGAAGGTGTACTTGAGCGAGTACTTTTCCTTCAGGTTGATGACCTTGACCAGGGAAGCGTCGGCGCGGCGCTGCGGTGCCTGACGGAAGATGTTGCGCTGACCGGTGGTGAATCCGGTCTCGTACGGATCGGATGATGGAATGGCGCCGTTGAGGCCGCCCGCGGGAAGCAGCGGAAGGGTGAAGCACTCAGGCTTGAGCGCGGTGACGCCGGTGACGGGGAACCATGCGCCCGAGGCCTTGGTGAGAGCGTTATGCGGATTGCAGCCATTGGCCAGGGGAACGATGGGGTTGGTGATGCCGTCGGCGGTTGAGTAGAAGACGCTGCCGATGGCGCCGGAGAAGTCGATGATGCTGTAGGGCTGGCCGCTCTGCAGAACCGTGAGTCCCATCAACGACCAGTCGTTGACGATCTTGCCGAGCAGGGAACTCTTGCTGGCGGTGTCGGGAATGCGGAAGACGTAGTTGAAGTTGAGGACGTGGGTGCGATCGAAGTCGGCGGAACCATAGGCTTCGCGAAGATTCAAGGGATTGTTGCCGTTGTAGAACAGGCCCAGGCCGCTCTGTTCGTCGAGGGTGTGCGAGTAGGTGTAAGACACTCCGACCTGGATGCCGTGGCTCATGCGCTTGTCGACGTGGACCTGGAGGGCATCGTAGGCATCAACACCGGCTGCCACGTAGGTGATCGACTCGGCGGCATAACCGATGTAGGGGACACGCAGGTCGACATTTCCGCCTTCGTAGTTAGCCAGGTAAGGAGTGCCGTCGTCGAGCTTGGCTCCGCCCACGTTGTAGCCGTAGGTGTAGTTCTGCTGAAAGGGCCCACCTCCGAGCGTGGGGCTGCCGGGAGAAGCAATGACGGGCTGATTGAAAGGAACAGGAATGACCTGGTGACGCCCGCGATTTCCGACGTAGCCCATCCCGATGGCGATGTCATTGCGCGGCTGCCACTGAAAATCGAAGGTGTAGTTCATGGTGTAAGGCAGCTTATTGCGGCGGTCGTAGACGCCGAGCGAAATGGGCTGGCCGAAGTTCATGATGCCGGCAGCGTTGGGCAGGTAATTTTCCAGGTCGGAGGCCTTGGGGTTGTTGGGCGGGGCGAGGAGCGACAGCCCGTAGGGATTCTCGAGATCGCCCGCGGCGGCAGAGGGAGTCCCGACCTCGAGGCCCGTATCCGGATCGACAGCTCCGCCGCAGGTGGGCAGGTAGTAGTAGAGATAGGTGACGCTGGCGACGGGGCAACTGGAGACATTGACGAAGGGGAGCTGCTGGTTGACGCCAAAGGGGCCGCCGGTGACGGTGCCGATGGCGTAGCCGGGGGAGAAGTAGCTGAACAGCTCGCCGCGATCGTAGTACATGCCGCCGCCGGCGCGGACCACCACCTTGTTGTGGAAGAAGCCGGGCTGCCAGGCGGCGCCAAGGCGGGGAGCGATGCCCCACTGGCGGCCGGTGAGGGTGGTGGAGCTGACGCCCTGGGTGCCGTTCTTGTTATTGCCGGCGATGATGAGTCCGGTGTTCTCAATGGTGTCGGAGGCGATGTCGTACTTGTAAGTCTTGGAGTCGAAGTTGAAGATGCGACCGTATTTTTCGGTGAGGCCGCCGTCCCGGTCAAAGCGAAGCCCGGCGGTGAGCGAGAGGGTGGGAGTGAGCTGCCATTTGTCCTGGAAATAGGTGCCGAACTGGTTGGCGCGATAGTAACGGCTGGCGTCGCCCTGCAGGAACGAGCTTACGTAAAAGCCGGTAGCCGAGCTTCCCGGGGTGACGAATCCCTGAACGAACTGGCTGAAGTCATCGGTAGCGATGGTGCCTTTACCGGTGCGCTTGTCGATGGTGTTGAGCTGGGTGTAGCTGTAGCTGGCACCGAAGCTGACGGTGTGCTTGCCGAGAATCCAGATGGCGTTCCCGGAAGGCGACCAGCGATTCTGAAAGACTCCGGTGTTGGGTGCCTGTCCTTCGGCATTGGGGCCGATGTTCAGAATAGCCGTCGATGTGCCGAGCGGCTGGTAAGAGCCAAGTACGTTGTAGATGGAGACGCCGGGAAAGTAGGTGGAGCCGAACATGTTGATGGAAGCATCGCCGGCCGCTCCGCCGGGGATTTTATCCGGTCCGAAGGGCTGCTCGTTGGTGCCCCAGATCTTCTCGCGAATGAAGCCAAAGGTCTGGGTGGTGCTGAGATTGGTCTTGAGGTTCAGGGTGTTGGTGATGGCGGCGACTTGCGAACCGGAATCGAGATGCTCAGTGAAACCCGGGACGCTGGAGTAGGAGAAAGGAGCGAGGGCGGGGTCGTGCTGATAGAAGTACTTGAGCGCGAGCGTGTCTTTCGAAGTGGCGTTGTAATCGACATCGGCGACCGCCATGTCGGCGGTGAAGCGCCCCGTTCCGGGCAGGAAGGCGTTGTCGAGGTGCGCCACGGTAGGAGCGACGCCGTTGCGGGCATCGTTGGGTATGAGCCACTTGCCCGGTTCGCCGGGCAAGGCGGGCGAGTTGAACAGCGCGAGCGCGGTGTGGTCGATCTGGGAGGCACTGAGATTGGTTCCGAACGAATTATTCGACAGGCCGGCGAGGGCCGATGCGGAGCGATCATCGGTGAGGCCGACGGGGACGTCCATCACGGAGTCACCGATCTCCTGGTCGGAGACGTGCAGGTGCTGATAGGCGAGGAAGCCGAAGAGCTTGTCCTTGATGATGGGGCCGCCGATGCTGCCGCCGAGCACATAACGATGCAATTGCGGAACCTTGTTGTAGGCGGGAATATCCGAATCCTGGTTGAAGAAGAAGGGTGCGGCATTGAGCCAGTTTGTGCCGCGATGGACGTAGGTCGATCCGTGGTACTGGTTGGTTCCCGACGCGGTACTCATGTCGATGTGCGCGCCGGAAGTGGAGCCCTGCTGGGCGTCATACATGGAGGCGTTCACGCGCACCTCAGACAGCGTCTCTGGGGCGGGCGTGGGAATGGCGTTGCCGATGGAGAGATAGATGGACGCCAGGGTCTGAATGACGCCGCCCGCGCCCGTGCTGGAGGACACGCCAGTGCTGTTGATGACGCGCGCCGAAGGCACCTGGCTGGTGCTCTTGCCGTTGAACAGGTTGCTGGCGTCCACGCCATTCAGGAGGAAGCTGTTGGAGGTGTCGCGCTGCCCGTTAGACCAGATGGGGGCATTGCCGAGGCCGCTGACTGCGCCGGTTCCGCCGGGGAGTTCGGCGTTGACGCCGGTGGAGAGAATGGCCACTCCTGTAAAGCTGCCTGTGGAGAGGGGCACCGATTCAATCTGGCCGGTGTCGAGCACGTAACCGTTGGTGGTGTCGACGGCGTTCATCAGCGGCGTGGCATCCACTTCGATGGTTTCGCCCTTGGCTGCGGCGACGCGCAATTGAGCATTCACGGTGGCGGTGCGGTTGGCCTGCACGCCGATGTGGGGCGTTTTTTGGATGTCGAATCCGTCCGCCGTGAAAGTCAACGTGTAGCTGTCGATGGGAAGGTTCACGAACGTATAGATCCCTGAGGCATTGGTCTTGGTGGTGCGCGCGGATGCGGTGTTCTCATCGAGGAGCGTGATAGTAGCGTTGGGAATCACGCCGCCCTGCGGATCGGTTAGTTCACCGGTGATGCCGCCGAGGGTCTGCTGTGCGTGCAGATAGGAAGCGCATAGCGCAATGGCCGCCACGAATGTCAGCAACCGGACGAACCAGGAGCGGGAAGTTGCAGATCGCATGGGATACCTCAATGTCTCAGCCTCGAAATAGGGATTTCCCCTCAGGTCTTTTGAGCCCGAAGCTGAGGCTCTCAAAGCCCTTGGGGATGAAGTTTCTACGATCGTGGATCTCAAAAAAAGAGTGAGAGAAGAAACTTGATTCAAGTGGAGCTGGTTGGGGCTATTTGGATCCTGCTTGGACCACGGAGTTAGACATAGAATAACGACTGTGTAATATTTTTCAACGGAAAAGTATCGACTGCGGAATGTTGCGAGATGGTGTGCGGACCATGAGGTTATAAGGAACTTATAAGGGAAACGTGCGCCGACACGATTCGCCAGCCTTCCGAAAAGCGAACCCAGGTCTGGCTCTGGCGCCCGTGCTCGGGGCCGCGCTCGAACTCCAAGGTGATGCTGGCAAAGTCCTTACCAAAACTCACGATGTCGAGCCGCGTTACCTTGCGCGCCAGGTTTCCGCCGGGCCGCGCTTTGCGAAACGCATCGATTTCTTCATGCCCATAAAGATTTTCGAAAGCGCCAAATCGCATCACGCGTGGATCGCGCCAAAACATTTCAACCAGTTTTTCCACATTATTTGTGACGAGTGCGTCTTCGTACTGCGGATAGAGCTCGCGCAGTTCGGCTATCACGGCGGGATCATTGACGGTCATGCACTGAAAATAACTCACGGGAAGGCAGGATCTGTTTGCTGATGGCAGCCGCCACGGTGTGGACCGGCTCGTTAACGACCTGGCTGAGGCGGAGGCGCATGGCGATACTGCACAGGATATAGGCGTGGACGTCGCTGAATCCCCAGCGGCCGACGAGCAGATCGATCATGCGGCTGGTGGCGGCGCGCGCGGCGGCGGCAAGGTCGGTGCCGGTTTCGACGATGATCCAGGCATCGGTGCTGCAGTCAGCCGCGGCTTGATCGCTGGCCTCCACGATGGGGCCGGCCAGCGGCTGATGCTTGTGCAATTGAAAACGCAATACGACGTCAAGCGGGCATTCGATGCCGTTGATGCAGACTTCGCCGTCGCCCTGGGCGGCATGTCCATCGCCGCAACTGAAGAGGGCACCCGAATTATAGACGGGAAGATAAAGCCTGGAGCCGGCGCACAACTCGCGTACATCGAGGTTGCCGCCGAAGGGGCCCGGCGGGCGGGTACGGAAGGATCCGTCTTCGGCACGCGCCACGCCCATGACGCCGAGAAAGGGGCGGAGCGGGATGACGGCGGGGGAAAGGGAACTGGTGGACTCGCCGTCGAGATGCCAGTGAAAGAGATAGGGAGTGCGAAAGCGCTCTTTCAGAAATCCGAGTCCTTCGACGACGCTCGACCAGCCCCAGCCGTAGTGACGGGTGGCGAGAACGTCGATTTCGAGCACATCGCCGGGGTCCGCGTCCTGGATCCAGATGGGACCAGTGAGGGCGTGAATGCGGGTACGGTCGATGTGGAGATACTGGTCGGTGGTCATGCCGGGCTGCACCTGGCTGCCGCTGGAATCGACGCACGCAATCTGCACTTCGTCGCCGGAAGCGATGTGAAGCCGCGGCGGCAGCGAACGGTCCCAGACGGAGTGGGTCGGCTCGGCGACGAGGACGTGCTCTCTCACGACGCTTTTACCCGGACTGTCATCTGGATTTCAACCAGGGCATTGCGCGGGAGGGCGCTGACGCCAATGGCGGCGCGCACGTGGCGTCCGGCTTCGCCGAACACCTTGACGAGCAGGTCGGACGCGCCGTTGATGACGGCGGGCGAATCGTGGAAGCCGGTCGCGGCGTTGACATAGCCGTTCAGGGTGAGGACCTCTGCGACCCGATCGAGCGAACCGAGTTCGCGCTTGAGGATGGCCAGTTGCGTGAGAGCACAGGACTGGGCGGCGGCATAGCCTTCGTCGATGCCGCGGTCTACGCCGGCGAGGCCGGTGATGATGCCGTCGGGGCCGCTGGAGACGACGCCGGAAAGATAAAGGACGTCGCCGGCGCGCTTGGCGGGAACGTAGTTGCCGCCTGGCGATGGCAGCGGGGGCAGCGCGAGACCGAGGGACGCGAGGTTCTCTTCCGGTGTGGGACTGGTGCTCATGTTGGATTGAATGTAGCACGGCGACGAGGGGAATTTGCTTGGGAGCGCGCGCCCGCGCACGTTAGGATGAGCCATGTTTCGATCGCTTCTGCTCTTGATGGCGTTGGTGTTTGCGGGGGCGCCGACAGGTGATTGGACGACCATTCTTCACGCCGGGCGGTCGTCGTCCGGAGACCTGGAATTGGGGGGCGAGCTTGGCGGGGTTCCCGCCGGAGAGACGCGTTACGTGCGCTACGAGGACCTTCTGCGACTGCCGCAGGAGACTTACAGCGTGAGCGACGATTCGAATTTCCGCGGGAAGACGGAGATCAGCGGCGTGGCTTTGACCACGTTGGCAGAAACGCTGGGGAATTCAGCGGACATGATTGTCGCCATTTGTTACGACCATTACCGCACCAACTACCCGAAGGATTACCTGGCGGCGCACAGGCCGATCCTGGTGCTGCGCATCAACGGGCGAGACCGGGACCACTGGCCGGCGGCGAGGGAGGGTGGGACCATGGCGCCGTATGTTATTTCGCATCCGGAGTTCAAGCCGTCCTTCAAAGTGCTCTCGCATGAGGATGAGCCGCAGATTCCCTATGGCGTGGTGAGGATCGACATGCGCAAAGAGGCCGAGGTGTTCGGCGCGATCCGGCCGGCGGGCACGTGGACGACGGATTCGCCGGTGGGAATGGGCTATGTGATCGCGCGGCAGGATTGTTTTCGCTGCCACAATATGGGCGCCGAGGGCGGCACGATGGCGGGGCGCTCCTGGCTACAACTGGGGGAGATGGCGGATCGGGATGCGGCGCGGTTCCGCGCGATCATTCGCGATCCGGCGGGAGTGGCGCCAGGCGCGAAGATGCCGGGCCAGCCTGGCTATGACGACGCAACGCTGGATGCGTTGACGGCGTATTTCAAGACCTTCGCCAAGGGGGCCGGCCGCGAGGAGAAAAGCACGACACGATGATCACGCGCACTGCGAAACTTCTTCTCGTCGCCGCTGTTGCCTTGTTCTACACGCTGGTGGTGTTCAACAATCTCACGGATTTCAATTCGAATTACCAGTTCGTGCGGCACGTGCTGACGATGGATTCGACGTTTCCGGGGAACCACGGAATGTGGCGGGCCTTGCCGTCGCCCGGATTCCACCTGGCTTTTTACATCTCCATCATTGCCTGGGAAGCCGCGACCATGGTTCTGCTGTGGTGGGGCGTGGTGCGCATGGTGCGGGCGCTGCGATTACCGGCGGCGGGGTTTAACCGTGCCAAACGGGTGCCCGTAATGGCCCTTACGCTCTCCATGCTGATGTGGCTGGTGGCCTTTCTAACCATCGGCGCGGAGTGGTTCCTGATGTGGCAATCGCACACGTGGAACGGACAGGAGCCGGCGTTCAGGATGTTCGCGGTTGTGGGACTGGTGCTGCTGATTGTCATTCAAGGGGAGAACGATGAGCAGCCGTGATGCGCTGCGGGCCCCTAGATGGACTTCGGCCTAATCGGCGGTGAGAGCGGTTTGCCGGCGGCGCGGCAGATATACCAGGATTCCAGCGATGATGCAGGCGAGATAAATGTATGGAATGCGGGCGTGGGCGGGGTCGGCGCTGGCGCGTAGATCAAAGATGGTGATGAAAATTGTCACTGCGACCGTAACGACGCTGGCCGCGGCTACCGCGTGGGAATGCTGGCCGCGCGCCGATCGCGCAAACGGCAGGGCCGCGGCCACCAGCGCGTAGGCGGTGAGAAAGCCGAAGACGGAGAGCGAACCAAACAGGTCGTACATGTCGGAGCCGGTCACATTGCGCAAGGCCATGGCGGTGGTGGCGGCGAACATGATTCCTACGGAGAAAACCACCGCAGCGGTGGGCGTGCCGTGGCGTGTGCTGGTGCGCTCGAACATGGAAGGCAGCAAGCGGGCGTGGGCCATGCGCATGAGCACGCGGGCTGCGGCCGTGGTGCAGGCCAACACACACGCGAACACGCTGATGAAGGCGCCCAGGTCGATGGCAACGCCCAGAGGGGAAATGCCCGCCCTGGCGGCAAGGATGTGGAGCGGGCTGGTGGTCTCACTCAGTTTGCCCGACTCGCCGCGGAACCCGAGGACTTCGGAGTAGGCGCAGATCATGAAGAATGCGCCGATCATCAGGGCGCATTGCAGCACTGCGCGGGGAATGGTGCGCAGGGGATTACGTGCCTCAACGCCGAGAGTGGTGGCGCTCTCGAAGCCGACGAAGCTGAAGATGGCCAGGACCAGCGCCGGTCCCAGGGAAGTGAGATGGGCGCCTTTGAGAGTGAATTGATCGCGATCGAATTGCAAGCCGAAGTGATAGACGAGCGCGACCAACACGACGAGGATAAGGCTCACGGAAGCGATTTCGATCCAGAGCATGAGTTCGGCAGAGAGCTTGATGTCGCGATAGGCGATCCATCCAGCGGCGGCGCAGACCAGGGCGAGGATGGGGATGGAGGGAGGCGCCCAGTGAAAGAACTGCTGCAGCAGGACACTGGCGTAGTAGACCGCTCCGCCGGCGACGGATGCTCCCGTAGCCAGATAGGCGATGAGGAGGCCCCAAGCCGCGGTGACGCCGAAGATGGGAGGCAGAGTGTTGGCGGTGTAAGTGTAGAGCGAGCCGGGTGAAGCGGAGAGGCGAGCGAAGCGGCTCACGCAAAAGCCGACGAGAAAAATCGCCACGGTGGCGAGAAGGTAGACAAACCAGGTGGCATTGCCGGCGAGCGCGAATACGAGAGGGATGGTCAGCGAGGGCGAAGTGGACGGGGCCACCGCGGACACTGATTGCGCGAGGGTCTCGACAGGCCCGAGTACTCCAACACGCAGGCCGTAATCCCGGGGGGCTTCGCGGCCCGGGTACACCGTGGGCGTGGTGGTCGCCTGGTCGGTCACTCGTCTCCTTTTCGCTTGTCCTGGATTGCGCTACAGGTTGCTTTAGTCTTGCGCGTTCTCCGGCGGAGGTCAAGAAGAAGCCTGTAGACTGGGGGCAATGTCGATTGCCGCGATGATTCTTGCAGCGGGCGGAAGCCGGCGGCTGGGACGGCCGAAGCAGATGCTGGTCCACGATGGAGAGACCCTGCTGAACCGTGCCATCCGGAGGGCTTCAGATGCGGGCGCGGGGCCGGTGCTGGTGGTGCTCGGCGCGCAGTTCGAGATGATTCGCGCATCGATTCAGTCGAGCTCGGCGCTCGTGGTTCACAATGATCGCTGGCGGCAGGGAATGGGCCGTTCGGTTGCCGAGGGAATGCGCGCGCTGGCGGTATGTGCGCCGGACGTTGACGGCGTTCTCCTCATGGGCTGCGATCAGCCGTTGCTCACGGCGGATCACCTGCGCGCGCTACTGAACGCATTTGCGTCCCCTGGCGTGCCGGCGATTGCTGCTTCATCGTATGCCGGAATCAACGGAGTTCCCGCGGTGTTTCCGCGTGAGACTTTCGACGATTTGCGGGCGTTGCGCGGGGACAAGGGGGCGCGATCGGTGATCGAGCATGCGGCGCTTCCGGTGGCGGCGGTGGAGTTTGCCGGCGGGGATGTGGATATCGATGCGCCGGAGGATCTCGCCAACCTGCAGTAGCCGGGTCCCCAAACACAAATGGGCGGAAGGTGGGGCAACCGCCCATTTAGCGTTCGAGGGTGGCTTCGATGTAGCCGTGGGGCTCGTCGATGGGCACGAAGATGTGGTTGGGATTGTCCTGGCCGAAAGGACCCAGGTCGGCAAGCAGGTGATGGAGGTTGGGCATAGTCAGCTTGATGTTCGCGATCTCGGGGGCTGCGTCAAGAGCGGCTTTGCCCATATCGAAGAGCGTGTGCTGCACGCTCATGCTGTGGTGGGCGGCGAAGGTACGGAGCAGCGACGCGAGGATCCGCGCTCTTACATTGTCGTACTTCGGCTCTTCGGTTGCGTAGGTCCACGCGACGGTTGCGCTGGTGCCGAAGATGCGGTCGGTGGCCGGCTGGAGCGTGGTCAACCGGTCCTTGATGTAGCCGGTGAAGGCGGACTTCGTTGTCTTGAGGATGGTGAGGCCGTCGATGCCCGAGGTGATATCCCACTTGCCATTTGGTTCGCGCATGGCGACCACTTTATTCACTTCCGGACCGCATAGCCGGAAGGTGGTCGGCTGCGACACACCATCGCTATGCATGTGTTCCCACGCCTTTTCCTCAATCTCAATGACGAGTTTGGAGACCTGGGGATTGTTGGCAAGAAGGTAGTCGCCTAACTCCGTCGCGAACTCCTCAATGGCAGAGGCTTGGGAATCGCGGGCGATGGAGTAGACGGTGTTTTTCATGGTGTCGGTGGGGAGGATGCGGCTGTTGTCGGCCTGCGTGAAGCTGGTTTCAAAGTCCCCATGCAGCAGCACACCCACGGTCCATTCCTGGAAATCGTGCCAGTCGCCGCGCCGCGTGATGCGGGACAAGCGAACCCGTGACTTGCCATACCGGTTTTCACCCAGACGTGCCATGTACGCATTTCTCCTTTTGTCGTAAACGAAACGAATATCGTAACGTAGCAAGTTCGCCAGGGAATTGCTACCTGCGCAAAGCTACATGGCCATGGCGGAAAGAGAAATGCGTCAGCTTCCCCGGTAGGTTGTGTAGCTGTTGTCGCTGAGCAGAAGCGGTAAGTGATAGTGCGCCTCGGCGCGGCACTGGAAGGTGATCGAAATCTCCGGATAGATGCTGGATCGGTTTTGTCCGGCGAAGTATGGGCGGGTGGAAAATGTGAGCCGGTAGAGGCCAGCGGAGGGATTGGGGGCCAGGTTGCGGCAACGCCCGTCGGCGTCGGTTGCGCTTTCCGCGAGCAACATCCAGGTATCCTGGTCAAACAATTCCAGCCGCACACCAATGCCGGCGGCGGGCTTGCCGAGCGCGGTGTCGAGAACGTGGGTGGTAATTCCGCTCATTCCACCAGCCATTTTCCGAGGCGAATCTGCATGATCTGGCGCTGCTGCTCGGCGGCTTCGCGCAGTTCGGTGTCGCGATCATTGGCGAGGCGTCTCTGGAGGATGGAGAGCATCTCCTCGGCGCTTTTGCCGGTTGCGCACACAATATACGTAAAGCCGAAGCGTTGCTCGTATTGTGCATTGGCGACGGCGAGATCGGCGAGCACCGGTTGCGCTGCCGACGCGGTGGATGATTGTTCCTGCTCGGACCATGCGGTTGCCGAAGTGGGGGCGGCCGCAGTTTTGCGCTCACCGATGCGGGGGTGTGCGGCGAAGGCTTCGAGCCAGTCGGGCTCTTCCATGGTGCTCCAGACTTCGTCAGCGGTGAGGCTGAGGCTTTCGACGCCGCTGTAGGGGCGAAGGGCCACCATGGCCTCCGCCCATCGATGCACGGAGCAGCAGGCGAGCATGGCTTGCATGGCCGTGGATTCTGCGGTCTCGTTCCACGCGGCAAGGACCGAGTTCATTGCGGTCCTTCCGGGGTCAGGAGTGGAACGAGGAACTCGTCGAGCAGATTGGCAGCGACGCGGCGGCGGTATTCGGCCGAGGAACGAATGTCGTCGATGGGGAGGACTTCGGCGAGCAGGGCGGCGCGCGCCGCGCTGATGCAGGCGGCATCGAGGTGTTGGCCGCACAATGCATCCTCGGTGCGATATAGCCGGGTGGGGAAGGCGGCCAGGCTGGCGGCGGCGAGGCGGAGTTCGGTGACGAGGCCGTTGGCGATGAGCGCGGTCGCGCCGAGAGCGACCTTGGAGATGGCCATGGCGCGGCGAGTGCCGACTTTGCGCAGATATTGCCGGTGGGAAACAAATCCCCGCGGAATGTGGATTGCATAAAGAAGCTCATCGGGGGCCAGCGCGTTCTTCTTGTAGCCGGTGTGGAAACCGCTGTAGGGAATGCGGCGCGCGCCGCGCAGCGAGATGAACTCCACTTCTGCGTCATAGACAAGCAGGGCGGGCGAGGAATCGGCGGCGGGCGAGCCGTTGACCAGATTGCCGCCGATGGTGGCGCGTGACTGGTTGGCTATGGAGCCGATCCACGTAGCGGCACGCGCGAGCAGGGGCAGATCGGCCGCGATGCCGGCGTGGTTGCGAATGTCGGTGAAGGTTGCGCCGGCGCCGATGGTAATGCTGTCAGGGCGGGTGGTGATGAAGCGCAGGTCGGGGATCCCCCACAGGCTTACCAGCCTGGATGGGGGCAGGCGGCCCGCGGCGTGGGCCACCATCAGCTCGGTGCCGCCGGCGATAGGAGTCCATTGGCCGGGTTCGCCGGCGATGAGTTGGAGCACGGCGGCGAGAGTTCCGGGCGCGACCATCTGGTGTGCCTCGGCGTCACCGCGCATGATCACTCCACTGCCGAATACCCGAGGTTGGGGAACCCGCCTGGCTGCTCTGCTCCGAGGTTGCCGGTTCCGATTGGGAAGCGGCGGCGATTACGGATTGGAAGATGCGAGTGAAACCGGTGCAGCGGCACAGGTTGCCGGATAGGCCTTCGCGAATTTCTGCCATGGTGGGATGCGGGTTGCGATCGAGGAGATGGGTTGCGGCCATTAGCATGCCGGGGGTGCAGATGCCGCATTGCGCTCCGCCGCAGGCGAGGAATGCCTGTTGCAGGGGATGCATGCGGCCGTCGCCGGCCAGGCCCTCCACGGTTTCGACGCTTGCGCCGTCGGCCTGCAGCACGGGGATAAGGCAACTGTTGACGAGCTCGCCGTTCATGCGTACCGTGCAGGAGCCGCATTCGCCTTCGCCGCAACCTTCCTTGGCGCCGGTGAGGCGCAGGTCTTCGCGCAGCACATCGAGGAGGCGCTTCATGGGCGGGACGCTTACCTTGCGAGGGGCACCGTTTACGATCATGCGGATCGGCGGCCAGGTTGCGCTCATACGGTTGCGGGCTCCTCGACGGAGGCGGGTTCGGCCAGCCGGGCAAACATATCTTCGGGCAGCAGGGGGATCGCGGTGAAGCTTACGCCGGTGGCATCTTTGATGGCGTTGAGGATGGCAGGCGCGGGTCCATCGTGCGGCAATTCGCCTATGCCCTTGGCGCCGAACGCCCCGTACGCAAAGGGAATCTCTTCGAAGAAGACGTGAATGGGGGGCACGTCTTCGGCGGTGGGCATGATGTAGTTGGTCATCTGGTTGTTGGCCATGCGGCCGTTTTGCCAGACTACTTTTTCGTAGAGCGCATAACCGATGCCCTGGGCGATGCCGCCTTCGACCTGGCCGCCGGCGAGGACTGGATTGAGGACGCGTCCTACTTCCTGCACGGACCAGAAGTCTTCCACTTCGGCGGAGTAGGTGATGGTATCGACAGCAACCTGCGCCACCTGCACGCACCATGCATAGGCGCCGTAGGCTTCCCCGCGATAGGTCTCATCGTCCCAGTAGATGTCGGGGGGTGCCTGGTAGCGGCAGAGCGAGACCACTTCGCCATGGGCGGCGCGATAACGTTCGCAGGCCGCGAAGAATTCTTCGCGGGTGAAGGCGTCGCCCAGGCCGGCGTGCTCGCGAAGCATCTGGAGGAGCTGTGTGCCGGCGCTCTGGATGAGCCGGCCGACGACCATGGATGTGCGGGAGGCCACGGTGGGCCCGCTGTTGGGGACGATGCCGGTATCGGGCGGAGCCATGACGACGTCGGCGTAATCGATGCCGATGGACTCGGCAGCGATCTGGGTGAGGATGGTGTTGGTGCCCTGGCCGAACTCGGTGCTGGAGACCAGCACCCGGACCGTGCCCTCAGGGGTGACGTCGACGCCGGCGAGCGAGTTCAGATAGCGTTCGCCCGATCCGGTGAAGCCGGAGCCATGATAAAAGGCGGAGATGCCAAGGCCGCGCTTGACGGGATTGGTTTGATTCTCCTGGGCGAAGCGGGCGCGGCGGGCATGATAGCTGCTTTCAGAGAGGGCGCGATCGAGCAACTGGTCGAGGATGACGGGGTCGCGCATGATCTGCTCGGTGGCGCTGGTGTCGCCGGTGCGGAGGAAATTTCTGCGGCGCAGCTCAATGGGATCGATGCCGATGGCGGCGGCGATCTCGTCCATGTGGCGTTCGATGGCGAAGATGGCCTGGGGTGCGCCGAAGCCGCGGAAGGCGCCGTAGGGAACGGTGTTCGTCGCCCAGGCGCGGGAGCGGACGCGCACATTGGGGCAGGCGTAGGGGCCGGGCGAGTGAAGCGTGGCGCGGGAAAGAACGGTGGAAGAGAGCGTGCGGTAGGCCCCGCCATCGGTAGCGACTTCAATGTCCATGGCCAGCAGCTTGCCGTCGGCATCGAGCGCGGTGCGATGGCGTACGCGCGAAGGGTGGCGCTTGGTGGTTGCGGCGAGGTCTTCCATGCGGTCGTAGACGATCTTCACCGCGTGGCCGCTTTTCATGGCGAGCAAAGCCGCGTGCGCGCAGATGATGGAGGGATAATCTTCCTTGCCGCCGAAGGCGCCGCCGGTCTCGGCCTGGATAACGCGCACCTTGTCGGCGGCCAAGTTGAAAACGGCCATGAGCGATTTGTGCACGTAGAACGGGCACTGGAGCGAGCCCCAGACGGTGATGCCGTGGTCTTCGCTGTATGCAGCGATGGCGCCGTTGTTTTCGATGTAGAGATGTTCCTGCGCGCCGGTGCGGTATTCGCCCTGGACGATGTGCGCGGCGCGGGACCAGGCGGAATCGACGTCGCCCTTCTCGAGGAGAAAGCTCTTGAGGATGTTGTCTTCGCCCCAGACGATGACGTCCCGGCGCTCGCTGTCGTCGATGGTGAAGACGGGGGGGAGTGGATCGTATTCGATGCGAACCGCGGCGGCAGCTTCACGCAGCCTCTGCCGGTCGGGGTGGGCAAGCAGGACAATGGCTTCGTCGCAGTGATTGACGCGTTCGTCGGCGAGGCATGGCTGGTCATCGAAGATGAGCTGAATGTAGTTCCTGCCGGGAATGTCGAAGGCGGTGACGACCGTGAATTCGCTCCAGTTGATGCGTGGATCAAAGTGGATGGCGCGAATGATGCCGCGGGGAATGGTGCTGCGCACGGTGGCTCCGTGCCACAAACCCTCGAACTCGAGATCGTCGAGGTACTGTGCGCGTCCGAGCAGTTTGTCCACGCCTTCCTTGCGGGGGACGGGAGCGCCGACGATGCGGGTTGTGGCGGCCGTGCTCATTGCGGGGAATCCTGCGGCGGGAGGTCCAATCTATCTACTTAGACGCTGATTTCGGGACCTCCGGCGGTGCAGGTTGAGGGTTAGGATACAACGGGCCGGGTTTATTGCAAAGCGGGCGGAGCAATCGGCGGGTCGGCGGCGTTCGATGTGTATTCCAGGTAGATATGGGGTTCGGAACCTTAGGTCACATGACACTGAGCCCCGAAATCGCGAAAAGCAGGTCCTTGCTCGCTGCGCTGGTCAGGATGACAATGCTTTTGGATTGATGTTTGAAGTCACGTCAGGATGACAACGCTTTTGGACGGACGTGTTGTCATGATTAGCTGGCGAGGTGGGCGAGGGTGCGGGCGAGTACGTGTACGCCGCTGCCGATCCACTCCGGGGATGCGTACTCGTCGGGACGGTGGCTTACGCCTCCGCGGCAGGGAATGAAGAGCATCGCCACGGGAGCGATGCGCGCCATGAAGAGGGAATCA
>DASXXV010000344.1:0-28731 GCA_036502905.1 Occallatibacter sp.
GCATTTCAGGACGTATGGAACATTGATCTCGACCGACTGCGCGACTGTTTTCTGCACGTGCTGACCCCGGCTCAGAAACTGGTGCCGCTATGCGCTTACAACCTGACCGGAGCGCTGGGCCAGACACTTTATCGCCGCCAAACCAGCAGGACCCTCGCAACAGGACCGCTCGTATGACCGCGCGCTCCGCGGCTCTCGAGACATATCCGCTCGACGTCTGGGCTGCGCGGCGGGTCGGCGCCGCTGCGGAAACGCTTACGCGTGAGGCGATCACGCGATATCATCTTCGCGCGCTTCAGCAAACTGTGGCTCTGGCGCGACGAAAGAGCTCGTTCTATGCAACGCGGATGGCCGGAGTTCCCGCAGCCTGGCCGCGCTCGCTGGATGAATTCGCAGGGGCTCCGCTCACGAGCCCGGCAGACATCGTCGAGCGCGGGCACGAATTCCTCTGCGTGCCGCAGAGCGAAATCAGCCGCGTGGTGACTCTCGAGTCGAGCGGAACGTCCGGCGGCCGGAAGCGGATCTTCTTCACTTCCGAGGATCAGGAACTCGCTCTCGACTTTTTTGCGCATGGGGTGGCATCCATGGGCGCGGCGGGTGACCGCATGCTGATTGCGTTGCCTGGGGAACGCGAGGGCAGTGTCGGCTATCAGTTGGCGCGCGGAATCGCACGCGCCGGCATCGCACCCATTTCGCACGGATTCATTCTCGATCCCGTGGAGGCGCTCGACTGGATGGACCGCGAGAAAGTCTCGCTCCTTATCGGATTTCCCGTGCAGATGCTGGCTCTTGCTCTCCAGCGTGGTGAACTCGCGCGCCGAGTGTTTCATCGCCTGCGTACCATCATCCTGTGCAGCGACCACGTTGCGGAGAGCCTGGCGCACAGAATTCGCGAAGCCACCGGTAGCGCGATCTTCGAGCATTATGGTTCAACCGAGATGGGACTGGGCGGGGGCGTAGATTGCCATGCGCACAGCGGCTACCATCTGCGCGAGGCAGATCTCTATTTTGAAATTGTGTCGCCCAACACCGGAGAACCGCTTTCCGAGGGAGAGACGGGCGAAGTAGTGTTTACCACCCTCGGTCGCGCCGGCATGCCGTTGATTCGCTATCGCACTGGCGACTTGTCGCGCATCGTGCCCGGCTCCTGCCTTTGCGGATCGCCTCTGCGCAGGATGGCGCGCGTCGAGAACAGGATCGCTGCCGACATCCCTCTGGGATCTCAGGGGAGCGTTTCGATTGCGATGCTCGACGAGTCGCTCTTTGCGATTCCGGCAGTGTTCGATTTTGCCGCCGCGCTCCTTCCAGGAACACCCAATGAGTTGCAGGTACGCGTGTATGCACCCGGGCCGCGTGAACACGTTTCGGCCGAGGTGAAAAGCGCTCTCATGCGACTGCCTGCCATTGCCGCCAATTGTGCTCTCGGAGACTTACAAGTCACGGTGCTTCTGCAGCCCGAACCGTTCCCTGTAACTGGAGCGAAACGAACAATTGCGGTGCATTCCATTCCATGATGCTGCGCGAGGCCAGGATGTCAAGGAGGCGGCTACCGATGATCTATCTCGATAACAACAGCACCACCCCCGTGCTCGCCGACGTTCTCGACGCGATGCTTCAGTGCTTCACTGAAAGCTTTGGTAATCCGTCATCCATTCACAGTTGCGGCAGGCGTGCGCTGGCGCATGTGAAGGAGGGACGCGAGCGTGTGGCCGCGCTTCTCGACTGCCAGCCGGCCGAGGTGATTTTCACCAGCGGCGGAACTGAGGGCGATAACCTGGCACTCAAGGGCATGATGAATCCGGGCGACCATCTCATTGTCTCCGCCATTGAGCACAGCGCTATTCTCAGCACCTGTCACTGGCTCGAAAAGCAAGGCTGCCAAGTAACGCGCGTGGACGTGAATGGTAGCGGACAGGTTGAACCCGACACAGTCAGGGCGGCGCTCAGGAAGAACACGCGATTGATTTCCGTGATGATGGCCAATAATGAAACCGGTGTGCTGCAACCCGCGGCAGAAATAGGCCGCATCGCCGCGGAAGCGGATATCTGGTTCCACACCGACGCGGTGCAGGCTGCGGGAAAGGTGCCGATCTCGGTGGACAAGCTCAACTGCGACCTGCTCACCATCTCCGCTCATAAGTTTCACGGGCCACAAGGCGTGGGCGCGTTGTTTGTGCGGCGGGGCACTCCGCTGCGTCCGCAATTGCACGGCGGCCACCAGGAGAAGAGACGCCGCCCTGGCACTGAGAACGTCGCTGGCATTGCGGGTCTCGGCCGGGCCAGCGCAATCGCCCAGGCGGGACTGACGGATGGCTCCATCGAGCGCGTTGCCGCCTTGCGCGATCGCCTCGAAACTGCGCTCATCGGTGTCGTGCCGGAAATACGCATCAACGGCGACAGCGTGCCCCGCGTCTCCAACACCAGCAACATTCTGTTCGAACACGTCGGCGGAGACGCTTTGGTGCTCGCATTGGATGAGGCCGGTATCGCCGCATCGCGCGGCTCAGCCTGTTCGTCCGGCGCAGCAGATCCATCCAGTGTCCTCATGGCCATGGGGCTCAACGGGCAGCAATCGCGCTCCAGCCTCCGCTTCAGTCTGGGCAAGCAGAACACCGCCGAGCAAATCGAGACAGCCATTGCGGCAATCACAGGCTGTGTTGGCCGGCTCCGTGAACAATCCGCGGCCTTCTGGACTGCTTGAACCCGTGGTACAGTGGATGCCGGTCGGTTTCCGCCATCTTCTCTGCGCTATTATCCAACTTCGAAAGGCGGGCCCATGGACATTTTTGACGAAATCGGCAAGCTGAAGCGTGAGGGAAGGCGGGGCGCTCTGGCCACAATTGTGAACGTGCGAGGTTCCATTCCGTCGGTAATGGCCGCCAAAATGCTCGTACGCGACGATGGGTCAATTGTTGGCACGGTGGGCGGAGGCTGCGTCGAGTCGGATGTGCGGAAGGGGGCCACGGAAGTGATGCGTGACGGCAAGCCCAGAACCTTCAACTTCAACCTCGATCAACAGCCGGACGACGACAATGGCCTGGTGTGCGGCGGCTCCTTGCAGGTGTTCATTGAGCCGGTCATGCCCTCACCGCGGCTCTACATTTTCGGCGCCGGCCACGTGGGCCTGGCAGTGTATAAAGTAGCGAACGTGGCGGGCTTTGAAACCGTGATTGTCGACGATCGCGATCAGTACGCCAGTCGCGAGCGATTCCCGGACGCACACGAGGTGCATGCGGGCGACATGGAAGACATCTTTTCGAGTCTCTCTCCGAGCGACTCCAGCTACCTCGTCATCGCGACACGCGGACATCGCCACGATCTGCGCGTGCTTCGCTGGGCCCTTGAGACCCCGGCGCGTTATATCGGTATGATTGGCTCGGGACGCAAAGTACTGGCCATTTACCAGCAACTGTTGGCAGAAGGCGTTGCTCCGGAAGACTTCAAGCGGGTCTATGCTCCCGTCGGTCTGGACATTCGGGCGGCCACCCCGGAGGAGATCGGCGTCGCGATCGTTGCGGAACTGATTGCGTTGCGTCGCGGCTGCGAACTCGAGTTACCCCACTCCCGTAATCGAATCGCTGAATGTAAAGTCGAGGTATGACTCTGCGCCACTTCGGAGCATCCGACCGGGGATGTCCTGAGCGGCGCTGCCGCCGGGGCAAGCGCCGCTCATCTTGCGGCTTTTCGACGAAGCCAGGCAAGCAATTCCGACCCGTCTCCCTCCAGTGGCCGCCCAATCAGGCGCTCCCGACGTTCCCCCAGGCCGTTCACCTCGATGCCGCGGATCTCACCGCGCTCGATGGCGACCCGCAGCATTACTGGTCACAATGCAAGAAGTCGTGAACCGCAACCGTCCTCGACTCCACTTCTACTGGGCACCGACCCAACCAATCTCGAATGGCTGAAGACCACCGGCGTCTCCCACACAATCTCCACCCAGGCATGGGCTGTTTGTGGCCGCCGGGTTGGACTCGTGAAACATGCTTTGATCGCATTACCTCACTTCTTTTCTTACATCCGCTCGATTCACGTATGGTCAGGCTAACTGGGAGGTTCCAGTCGGGATTGCGTGGTATGCTCCGGGCATGCTTGCGAGGATGGTCCGCCTGGTTCTTGTCATGCTTCTCTTGACGTCAGCAAAGATCTCGGCAGCGCACGTGTTGCGCGTCGAAGTTGCCTCACGCGAAGATGTACTGTCCGGAAAAAGTTTCGGCGATTCGGGGCCCTACGAACGGATTGTGGGGACGGTCTACTTTTCGCTACCCATCGACAACCTCCATAACGTCGCCATCGTGGATTTGAAGAACGCTACGAATTTGAACGAAGGCAAGGTCGAGTTTTCGGCGGATTTCATGGCCATTCGTCCCAAGGATCCGAAACGAGCCAACGGATCGCTCCTGCTGGAAGTCCCCAATCGAGGGCGCAGCCGCATTGTTGCGCTGGTCGACGGAGGCGACTGGAACGTGGAGAAGGATGCCGGAGATGCATGGCTGCTGCGCATGGGCTTTACCATCGTGAGCCTTGGATGGCAGTGGGACGCAGCCGGCAAAGATGCTTTGCGTTTTCGGGCTCCCGTTGCGAAGGATGGGGGCAAAACGATTAGCGGGTTGTTGCGGGGCGACGTAATGCTATCGAAAGCCATGCCTGAAATTCCGTTGGGGCACCTGATTCTCGGGAACATCGGCGGGAGCGAATACCCGGTGAGCGCGCCGGACGATTCGCGCAACGTCTTGACGGTTCGCGACTCGCGTAACGCCCCTCGAACCGTGATCCCGCACGCGCAGTGGCAGTTCGCACACAACGTCGACGGCCAGCTTGTGGCGAGTGATCGGTTCATCCATTTGAATGGAGGATTTTTGCCCGGGCGCATCTATGAGTATGTCTACGTGGTTGCCGATCCGGTGGTGGCGGGGGGCGGTTTTGCGGCAATTCGAGACTTCGCTTCCTATGCCAAGCACGATCGGGATGCGATCACTCCGGCGGCGCGCGTGTACGGCGAAGGTATTTCGCAAAACGGGCGTTTTCTGCGGGATTTCCTCTATCAGGGTTTCAACACAGATGAAGATGGGCGGATGGTGTTTGACGGAGTGTTGGCGCACGTAGCCGGCGCCGGGCGCGGCAGCTTCAACTACCGGTTTGCGCAGCCCTCGCGCGATGCGCAGCCAACGTCGTCCGTATTCTTCCCGACGGATATCTTTCCATTCACGGATTTGCCCGAGACGGATCCGGTAACTGGCGAGTCGGCCGGACTTCTGGATCGCACAGTCGCGGACAAAACCCTACCTAAGATCTTCTTCTCGAACACTTCGTACGAGTACTGGGGGCGCGCGGCCGCGTTGATTCATGTGAGCGCCGATGGTAAGCGCGATGCCGCGATTTCAGACCACGTGCGAATTTACCATTTCACGGGGCTGCAACATTTTTCCGGACCGCTCCCGCCGGCAAAAGGGCAGGGCGACCTTTCGGGACAGGAACCCCAGTCGCCGCTTCCCATTCGTTTCTTTTGGCGGGCGATGATTGCCAACATGGACGCATGGGTGCGGAACGGCACCGAACCGCCCCCGAGCAGTTACCCGCATTTGAGTGATGAAACGCTGGTGCCGATCGACAAATATGCGTTTCCGAACCTGCCGGGGGTCAACAAGCCGCACGAGGCTAATGAGGCCGTGCATCTTGATTTCGGGCCGGGCTGGCGGCAAGGAATTCTCACCGCGCAGCCGCCCCGTGCAGGGATCCCGTTTCCCGTGCTGGTGCCGCAGGTCGACGCTGACGGCAATGAGAGGGATGGGATCCAACTGCCAGAAGTCACGGTCCCTCTGGCGACCATCACGGGATGGAACCTGCGCGATCCATCGATCGGCGCGCCGACAGAGCGCGTGTCGTTTGAAGGTTCATACATTCGATTTGCAAAGACGGAAGCGGAGCGGACCAATACGAACGACCCCAGACCGTCGATCGCGGAGCGGTACTCGGGCAAGCAGGAATATCTGCGGCGCTACGGCCTGGCAGTGGGCCATCTTGTCAGCATGCGATGGGTATTGCCCGAAGATCGAGATGCGCTGATGGCGCGCGCGGAACAGGAGTGGGAGGACGCGACGCATTAATGATCTGGGTACGCACGTCCCATAGCGCACGTGGTGCGCAACGACTATTGTTGGGTATATACCACGCCCGCCGCCTTGTAGGGCGGATCGGAAATCACTCGAATATAGGCAATCAACGCCTGGATCTCGGCCTTACTGAGAGTGGAGCCGTAGGGGGGCATCAATGGCGATCGATTGAGCGAGGGGCCGCCATGACTGATGATCGCCAGTAGATCGGCATCACTCATTTTGTTCAGCGTGTCGCCGTCGGTGAATTCATGCGGCTTCACCTCGAGATTGTCATGGTTGGAGACGCGCTCTGGAGAAGACTCCGAACTGTGGCAGCGGGAACAATAGTTCTGATCCAACTGGTAGCCAAGCTGCTGCTGATATCCGGTGGCAATCTCGTCGAGTTTCAGCGTGATTTCTCTTTCTGATTTGTCCCTGGATGAAACAAGGATTTGGTAGCGTCCAGCGACTCCGCCCAGGCTCACGTTTGTGGTGAACTGTCCGCTCGAATCGCTCACGCCTTCAATGGGATCGAAGTGGACGCCTCCTGGACCGCGAAACTTCACCATCGCTCCGGCCACCGCATTCCCCTGCCCGTCATTGACTTGTATGACGATTGGTTGCGGTAGAGCGGTGCCCACAGTGCCAACTTGTTTGCCCCCGCTGGTCTCGACCAATGCGGCGCCGCTCGCAGTCGGATGAGTTACGCCGGGCGGCACCGCTTTTTGCCTGCAGCCGATGCATGCAAAGATGATCATTGCCACGACAATCCACGCGATCCGCTTCATGGTTTTGCCTCCTGGCTCGCAGCAGTTTTTTGCATCATGAGGAAGGCGGTGAGGGCATGCGCGTCTTCATCGCTCATGTCCCAATTCGGTTCCATTGTGCCCGGCCGCAGGCTCTGCGGATTCTTGAGCCACTGATAGATCCAGGCGGCATTGAGGCGGGCGCCCACCTGGCTAAGAGTGGGGCCAATGTAGCCCTTGTCCTGTCCGGATACCAAGATGTGACAGGCCTGGCAGGAATACTTCGAGTAGAAGATCTGCTTGCCGTGCTCAACAAGATCGGCTGGATAGCCGCTGGATGGCAACGCATCGCGATCGATAGATGCGGTTTGATACACGGTGAGGATATAGTCGGTGAGTTCAGCCCGATCCTTGTCGGAGATATTGAACTTCGGCATGCGCCGGATCAGTGCAGGACGCAGGGTATTCGGGTTTTTCAGGAAGTCGTCGAGCCACGCGCGCTGGACCGAGCTGCCTTCCCATGAAAGGTCCGGCGCCATATCGCCGCCGCGCCCGTTGATGCGGTGACAACTCAGGCACGCGAACTCATCCATCAGCTTTCCGGCCCTTCCCGCGGGCCGATACGACGACTCTGGAATAGATGCCACCTGCAGACGCGGGGGCAGCGTGTAACTCCGCTCGGTAAGTGAAAGTAGGGCCGTGGTAAGCGCCTCCGCCTGCGCTTGACTGAAGTTGAATTGCGGC
Source organism: Occallatibacter sp. (assembly GCA_036502905.1). Classification (GTDB taxonomy): domain Bacteria; phylum Acidobacteriota; class Terriglobia; order Terriglobales; family Acidobacteriaceae; genus Telmatobacter. The sequence continues at coordinate 7,583 of DASXXV010000344.1, forward strand.
ATGCGTAAACCCGCTCCAAACGAGCGTGGCTTCAGAATCTTTCCCGCCAGGTAGTCGGGCAATGTGTGCGGCATTCCCGAGGTGAACACAAGCTGCGCCACCGGCTTGCTTCCGATCCGGCTCAGCTCCGGCGCAAAGTTCACGGGCTTCCGGATGCCGCTGATTTCATGGCAAGCCGCACAGCCGTACTCAGTAACCAATGCCTTGCCGTGGGCGATCTGCGGCGCAGTCGCTGAATCCAGATGCACATTTGTCAGGAGGTCCGGGTCGCTCTTGGCCTGCAAAAATCCCGCCAGCAGCTTTAACTGCGCATCGCTCCACTGGTAGTGAGGCATGGGCGTGTTGGGATCGTAACTGCGCGGATCCTTCAGCCATGCCATAAGCCATTGCGGCTTCGCCTTATTCCCGATACGCGTCAGTTCGGGACCGAGATCTCCACCCACAAGGTTGCCTGCGGCATTCTGAACAGCGTGGCAGGAGGCACAGAAGGATTCACCGTAGAGACTGGCCGCAGCTGCGGGATCAGGCGCCGGCCCCGCCGTTTCTTCCAGTGAATCGCCGGGCTGCGATTTACTGTTGGCGATCAGGAATGCGGAAATGTCTCGGGCGTCCGCATCGCTGAGTTGGAAGTTCGGCATTGTCGAGGACGCGGCATAGGCCGATGGATCTTTCAGCCATGCATAGATCCACTCGCGTGTTGTCTTGTCGGCGATGTGTATGAGGGAAGGCGGAACATCCGCGGCCGTGGCGCGTGTGCCGTCAGGCGCTTTAACGGTGTGGCATCGAACGCATCCATAGCGCGATAGCAGGTATCTGCCCTGGTTCAGCTTGGGCGTGCCGGTGAGCGCGACGTGATGGCACTGTCCGCACGATGCTTCCATGAAGCGCGCCGGCAAGAGGGGTTCCTCGCCAGCCAGCTTGCTGTTGTGGGCATCTCCAGCGGTCACGGCGGCCCCCTGCCCGCGATGGCAAATCACGCACCCGAATTCAGTCAATGAGTGGGGAATGACAGGGTGCCGGCGAAATGGCTGGGTGCTGACATCGGCAAGGCTTGGCTCGCCCACGCCGGTGTGGCAACTGGCGCAGCGATCGACCACACCCAGTTCCGGAAGCCAGGTTTGTTGGATGCCGCCGCGAAAGTGCCTCTGCAGCGTATTGGCGTCACCACGATTCCGGATCATGTGCAGGTACTGGTTCTGATAGTGGCGCCATTCACTGAAATGATTCTTTGCGGGAGCAATTGCGAGAGCCAGGAGCAACAGAAGGCTCACCGTCCCGAAGGCGCGAATGGTATCGCCAAATAGAGTGCGCCAGCAGGAGTTGATGAAGGACTTGAGTGATCGCATCAGCTCCTCCATGGCAAAACCCAGGACCAGCCCGGGCCGCGGAAGAAGGTGCCTACTGCCGTCAGCACCGACAATTCAATCAGGAACCAGGTCATGATCCACCAGGACAGTGTCTTTGAGGCCAGATAACGCCGCATAGGTGAAGTGGATTGGGGAGAACTGAATGCCGCAAGCAGCATGAATGCCGCCACCAGCAGCGTGGGCACGAGCGCCACATAAACTTCGAAGAACAATAGAAAAAGCACGAGCGCCAACGTGGCGATGAGGAAGATCCGCAGCCGCCGATTCCGTTGCTTCAGGAAAACCCCATCGGCTTCGATATTGATGTTGAAGTAGGGAATGACCACCAGCGCCACGACGAACACCGTAGGGATAAGGACGCCGGCCACCACTGGCGGAAAATAGTGCAGCAGTTCCTGAAGCCCGAGAAAATACCACGGAGCCTTGGCGGGATTGGGGGTGTTGGTAGGGTCGGCAAGTCCCTCCAGCGGCGCGTCAAAGCACAACGAAATCAGTACCAGGCCGATGGCCAGTAACTCGATTGCCAGGAGAGCTCGAAAGAGCGCTTCAGGATAGGTTTGAACCTGTTCTTCGTCGACTGTGCGTACCTGGGCCGAGGTGCGCCGCGTAACAAACAGAACGCGCGTCGGCAGCTTGCGCGCATCCGACCCGGCGACCGCAACAAAATCTTTCGGCTGCGTCATAGGGTTGGCACCTTCTTTTGAGATTCTTCTGCCGTCCCTGCCTTCCGGGGCTCGCTTTGTTGCACATAGAGCCCTCCATCCTTGCGGATCCGCCAGAAGTGGACGGCGACGAATAACAAGGCCGCCAGAGGCAGAATCATGCAGTGCAGCACGTAGAAGCGGAGCAGCGCATTGGCATTCACCTGGTTTCCACCCAGCAGCAGGAAGTGGATCTTGTTTCCGATCAGCGGAACTGCCGATGAGATGTTCGAGCCGACGGTGATCGCCCAGAAGGCCAACTGATCCCAGGGAAGCAGGTAGCCCGTGTAGCTGAGCAGCAGCGTGAGCAGCAGCAGAATAATGCCAATTACCCAGTTGAATTCGCGCGGCGGACGGTAAGCTCCGCGGTAAAACACCTTGAACATGTGGGCGAAGACCAGGAACACCATGGCATGGGCCGACCAGCGATGAAGATTGCGGAGAAACATTCCCGACGAGACCACGAACTTAAGGTCCTTCACGTCGGCGTAGGCCTGCGGCACCGACGGATGGTAGTAAAGCATGAGCAGAATGCCGGTTGTGACGAGAATGAGAAGCGTCCCCAGCGTGAGGGTTCCCAGGTACCAGGTGGATTTGAAGGCCAACATCCTCTTCCGTACTTTGGTGGAGAAGAGATGCAGAAAGATGCTCTGCTGAATCGCAAGGGCGCGGTGCAGAGTGTTGGCTCCGGTCCCGCTGCGAAATACCGAGCGCCATACTCGCGTGCCGCGAAGATCGCGCAAAAAGGTGCCCCTGCCGGCTTCCATACTCATATCCTCAGGAATTGCATGGCGGGGATGTTGGTCGAGCGGTCGACAAGAAGGTCGCCATCGTCGTTGATCCAGGTTCGCAGCCACGGCAAAGGCTTGGGGGCAGGACCGGCGAGTTTCACGCCCTCACGGCTGAATCTGCTGCCGTGGCAAGGGCAGGCAATCTGGCCCGAATCAGGCTTCCATGCAGTCAGACAGCCGAGATGCGTACACACCGCATTCAACGCGAAGAAGCCCTCTTGCACATGAATCAGGAAGATTCCGGTGGTTGCGTCGAGGGTTACAGAGTCCAGCGAGAAACTCTCTGGCTTGCCTGCGTTCACGATGGGAGAAGCTTCGTAAAGCACATTGGGAGAAAGAAACTGATATGAGAATCCCAGCGTGCCCGCGGCGGCCAGCCCCAGCGACCCAAGTCCCAGTTTGGCAAATAGAGCCCGACGGCTGATCTCCTTCTCATCGCTTGTCGGCGTCATTGCATTCTTTTCATCCATAACTAGCCTTTCTTCCCTCCTGTGGCCCGGAACGGCGCGTCGATGGACTCGACGGAAATAAGGCCTGTAGCTTCGGCGGGAACCAGGTTGTAGGACTCCATGGTGATGGTTCCAACCGGACACCGCATCGCGCAGAGTCCGCAACGAAGGCAGCGCGTCTCATCCTTCAACATCACGGATCCGGTGATCACGCCAAGTTCCTCGGCCTTGACTTCGTCCAGTTCGACATTCAGCAGGCTCTCGTTCTCAACCAGGGTCTGTAACGTATCGGGGTCGAATTCAAAGCGATCCAGGCTGACGAGTTCGAGACAGTTCTCAGGACACACATCCACGCATCCGCCGCAAAGGATGCAGAGGCTGCCATCGGCCTCGTTGCCCTCGTAGACGGTATTGATCCAGCAATGAAGGCACCTTTGCGCTTCCTCGATTGCTGCTTGTTCGTCGTAGCCGACTTCAACCTCGGTGACTCCAGTTCGGCGGGCCAGGGGGAGCATCGGAATGGGCTGGCGCACCAGGTTCAACAGGTCCAGCGTCATGCTGTGGCGCTGGAGCACTTCGATCTCGATCACTGGCTCAGGGTGTTGTGTACCGCGGAGAAATTCGTCGATGCCGATGGCAGCGCGCTTGCCATCCGCGACGCTGTCAATGATCAGGCGTGGACCAAAGACACAATCGCCCCCGGCGAAAATGCCTTTCGCCGACGTCATCAGAGTTTCCGGGTTAACCGCGATCAGACCGCGCGGGGAGATATTCACTCCATCCTCTGGTTGAAGAAAATCAAGCCTAGGCGCCTGGCCGATGGCCATGATGATGGTGTCGCAGGGCAGCGTGCTCTCACTGCCCTCGTAGAATGTCGGATTGAAGCGCCGATTCTCGTCAAAGACCTGCTTTGTTCGCAGAACCTCAAGCCCGGCGACCCGGCCGTCGCTTCCCAGCACCTGCTTGGGTCCGAACCCAGGATGAATAATGATTCCCTCGGCCTCCGCCTCTTCAATCTCTTCCAGTGCGGCGGGCATCTCGGCACGCGGTTCCAGGCACACCAGGTGTACTTCCTCCGCTCCCAGGCGCAGCGCCGAAAGCGACACATCCACCATCTCCCTGGTCGTCACGGCATCCTCGTTCTGCTGCGACGGTTCCTGATTCTGCACTCCCTGGTTCTCCATGCCCGGGACGTGCTGGCGGACAACTTCCCTGGCCGCCGAGCGAGCCACATCCATTGCCACATTTCCGCCGCCGATCACCAGCACGCGCTTGCCGATGGTGAAGCGGTAGCCGAGATTGACGTTCAACAAAAAATCGATGCCCTTGTGGACGCCATCCAAATTGACGCCGGGAATCGAAAGGTCGCGGCTGCGGTGTGCGCCCACGGCGAGAAGGACGGCATCGAATCCCTGATTGCGCAATTCGGAGATTGTGAAGTCCCGCCCTGCCGCCTGGTTCAGCTTCAGCATGATGTCGCCAGTGGCCAGAATCTCGCGCACCTGCGCCTTCACCACATCGCGAGGAAGCCGGTACTCGGGAATTCCCAGGTACAACATCCCGCCGGGGACCTGGGCGGCTTCAAAGATCGTAACTGCATAGCCCATGAGAGCAAGATCGTGCGCGGCGGAGAGGCCAACAGGGCCGCTTCCGACCACGGCAATCTTGTAGGGAAGTTTTTTGCCGGTTCGCCTGGTGTTCACATCTAACGGGAACCGCGATTCCGGCCCGTGACGTTCGGTAAGAAATCGCTTGAGGGCGCGAATAGCGATGGGATGATCGATTTCGCCACGCCGGCATGCAGTTTCACATGGGTGCGCACATACGCGGCCGCAGATGCTGGCCATGGGATTGGGTTCGCGGGCGTAGCGGTAAGCCTCTTCAAACTCGCCCTGGGCAATCAGCTCAACGTAGCGGCCCGCATTGGTATGAGCCGGGCACGCCATCATGCAGGGGAAGTTGGTGTTCAACCAGCCGGGGTCAGCCTTCTTGTTTTCGTAACGCTTGAGCAAATGAAGACCTCCCTAAGCCGGCTGTGAGGAAGCACCACGCCGGCTCATTCCGTAATCCCGATCGTTCGCTACTTACTGAGTGTGAAATCAACCTTGGTTTCGCCGGTCACATTGGCGGGGTTGGAGTGAGGCTTCGCCCCTTCGTGCCAGGCGGTAACCGTATAGCTGCCGTCGGGAACGTTTTCGATCTTGAAATCGCCGGACGCATCCGTCCTGGCAAAATAAGGCGTCGGAGAAACAATCACGTAAGCCGACATCTCCGGATGCACGTTGCAGAGAAGGGGAATCACGCCGGGGTTGTCGAACTTGAAGCTCATTTTTTGACCCTTGGGCCAGGTGCCGAGATTGTGCCCGAGTTTCTTGTTGCCGCCGACGTTGCTCCAGAAAACGTTGTGCGCCACGCTGTCGCTGTTGGTGAAGTCAACCGTGGTGCCGACCTGGACAACGACCAGGTGCGGAACGAACATGAGCCCCTTCTGGTCGATGAGTGGATGTTGCGACGGCGCCGGGAACGTTTTGCCCGCCGGGGCCTCGACCCATACCACCGATTCGCCGTTCACGCCCGATATCTTGCCTTGAATGGTTCCTGCGTAGGCTGCGGAAGCCAATGCGGATGTGATCACTGCGACAACAATGCTGCTTCTCATTTACGAATCTCCTCCTGTGCAGTTGAAGCGTTGAAGGTCAATACAATCACTCCAGCACTGCGACGGCGACATCGGTACGTTATGCGGCGGTCGGCGGTGGGCCTGGAGACGAATCCAATAGATCTGCCGGGCCGTTCCGAAATCGTTCAACTTCGGAAAGATGGCGGGTGCTGCAGGAGCTTTCATTTTGTCTGAAGAGGCGGGAAACGCCCGGCTGACGGAGGAAAGGGATCGTCCAATCAGGGCCAGGGCGATAAAAATCCACCCTCTACGGACTCGCTGCATGTTCTCACCTCGTGGCGTTTGTATTGGAGAGCCGAAAGTGTTCCAGACCTGCGAATTGTGGGATGGCTCACATCAAACTCCTTGCGGCGAACGTCTGGATGTGATTTGAATCACATGAAAATGGGACGCCGCCGGCGGAAGGCGGCACAGGCTTGCGGTGATAGCGCGAATTGCATCTCGCCCGGAACTCGAACTCTTGGCAGGACGCCGAACAATGTGATCAAGGACCGGCTTGAAGCGGGTGGAGGAATCGGCGTCAATGGAAGGCTATCCTTACTCAAAGAAACATCTCAAAGGAGCCTTGGCCCGCAACCAATCTGACTCCACTTCAGCCTCTTTCTTCAATTTGGAAAGACTGAAAGGCAGCGAATCGGGAAGAGCCGTACAACAGGAATCTTGCTCCTTGGTTCCCCTCCGCGTGTATGCTGTTGCGTGTGTCGAAACAACTTAAAAAATTGCTCTCACTGAAAGCTCCCGAAACCACCTTGCTGTCGTGTATCGACCGCCGTGAATTTATCAAAACGAGTTCTATGGCCGCCGGTGCACTCGCGTTTGGCGTGCCAGCGCTTTTGCGCGGACAAAATCTTAACAGCAAGTTGAACATCGCCTGCATCGGAATCGGCGGTAAAGGCCGGAGCGACACCGATGCCTGCGCCGAGGAGAACATTGTCGCGTTGTGCGACGTGGATTCTGGTTCAGAGGCTTACGAGACTCAGACGAAGAAATATCCGAACGCGAAGTTCTACAGAGATTTCCGCCAGATGCTGGACCAGATGGGCAATCAGATCGATGCGGTGACGGTTTCGACTCCCGATCATATGCACGCGATTGTGGCGTCGGCGGCGATGAAGAGGAACAAGGCTGTATTTTGCCAGAAACCGCTGACGCAGACGATCTACGAGGCGCGTTATTTGCGAAAAATGGCCAAGGATAGGAAGCTCGTTACGCAGATGGGCAATCAGGGCAGCGCCGCGGATGGTTTGCGCCGCGCCGTAGAGACCATTCAAGACGGACTCATCGGACGAGTCCATGAAGTTCACGTCTGGACGAACCGCCCGGTTTGGCCGCAGGCAATGGATCGTCCACTCGGAGAAGATCCGGTTCCTTCGACCTTAGATTGGGATATTTGGATTGGACCGGCTCCGATGCGGCCGTATAAGGGCAGCAATAATCCAGATGATCAAGATGGAATTTACGAGCCGTTCAACTGGCGCGGCTGGCAGGATTTCGGCACCGGCGCGCTGGGCGACATGGCATGCCACACGGTCAACATGCCGTTTCGCGCTCTAAATCTCGATTACCCGACGGAAATTGAAGCGATGCCATTCGGCCAGATGAACAAGGAATCCTATCCTATCGGTTCCAAAATTCGCTTCGACTTTCCCCAGCGCAAAGGGCGCATTCCCGTCGAACATCCGCATCTTTTCCATCATTACCGAAAGATCGAGCACGATGCAGTGACACTGTGGTGGCATGACGGCGGCCGGCCTGACCCCACGGCCCGTGGCGGCCATGACCTGAGCAACAAGCCGCCGGTCGAACTGACGGCCGACATCGTCGCGCTGCTCGGCGAGGTTCCCGATAGCGGTTGTTTGCTGATTGGCAATGGAGGCACGGTCTTCTCACCGGACGATTATGGAGCGAGTTTCTTCGTAAAGCTGAAGGGCGAACAAAAATTCCTCCACTACACCAAGCACCCGGCGATGGCGCAATATCCGGAGCGCATTCCGCGTAACCATTACGGTAAAAAGGGCGGAGGTAATGTTTTTGCCCATGCCCAGGAATGGCTCGTTGCCGTGAAGGAAAACAAGCCGGAGATCTGCTACTCGCGCTTTGAGATCGCCGCGCGTCTAACGGAAATCATGCTGCTGGGCTGCGTGTCAATGCGCACGGGCCAGAAGATCGAGTGGGATGGCCCGAAGATGGTTGCAAGAAATTGTCCTCAGGCTGCGCCGTTTATCCGACGGCAGGACCGTTCCGGCTGGGCCCTTTCCTGATGTAGATATCGAGCTTCCGTTTTCTTGAAAGTGCGACTCCCTGGCTCGCCAACCAATTGTTTACGGCATTCCGGGAGGTTTGTCGCGCATGCTTTGCCAGTGCGGTCCGTTAGGGATGTCAATTCCGTCATTGGGCGTTACGAGAGCGCCAGATTCATGTTGCTGATGGCTTCGTCGATCTCCTGCGTGCTTTTGAACCCGACCGTGGCGCAGTCCACGCCTGCATCCTGGAATGCGAACCGCATCGCCTTCACGCGGTCGTCGTGACTATGCTCGAACTGACCGCCGCCGCACAGCTTCATTCCGATCACACCCAGCCCTTCTTTCTTCAACTGGTTTATGTGACTGACCACCTCGCTCACGTTGTTGGGGTGGTTGGTGTCCTCATAGGTCGGCCCATCCATGCGCGCGCCGTTGTGATTTATGCGGATCAGTCCCACGTCGAGCCACTTGGTGCCCGGCATCTGCCGCAGCGCGGGCAAGCCATGTACTGAGGCGCCATGCGTGCGGATGATCTTCCTCTGCTGCGCCTCAAGGATCCCGTCCTGCCAACGTTTCGTGGTCTCCGGCCAGTCGGCCGAGTGCTGCCAGTGCAAAAGCATGATGTCAAAGTACTCGGTCTGCGAGATGCGTCGCAGCTCGTCGAACTTGGCCTGTGGGTTAATGCCCTCGTGGAATGTAGTCACCTTGCTCATCAGTTGATAGCTGTCGCGCGGCAAGCCTTTCAGCGCCTCGCCCAGCATTCCCGGTGTCTGGTAGGCTTCAGCCGTTTCGAAGAAGCGGACGCCGCGGTCGTACGCGTAGTGCACCAGGCGCGTGAACTCCTGCTGCCCCAGCCCGGCTTGCACCGCACCGCTGTCCGTTCCAGTTCCGAAGGCCAGCCGCGTCACCTCGATCTTGGAGCGGCCCAGCACCACGGCATCGGTCGCGGTCCGCCCGGCGGCGGCTAGCGGAAGGGATCCGACGGTCGCCATGGCTCCGGCGGCCATACCTGTTTTGAGAAAACTGCGCCGTGTGGTTGGACTCATTTCGACCTCCTCGGCTCAAGCCGCTGGGCGAGCCGGATGTGTGGATCTTAGCAGAGCGGACTGAGCCCGGTTCAATTGCACAATGACCTCGGGCCTGACGATTTACTGAAATTCAAGTCCGCAGGTCTCGCCAACACTCATCCATGCTCTGATCTAGCAAGGGGGCCATTGATCAGCCCGAGCTGCTCCTCAGTACCAAGTCAACTGAAATTCGAAACGAGTCAGTCCTCATCGTGCGTCGTTAGCGGTGATCCAAAGTTGATCGCGGTCGGAATGTCGGCCAAGGATCTCCGACTCTACGGCAAGGAAAAGGCGATCACGTAGTCGCCTTGCCGGGAGCCTAATTTGCCGTGGCCGCCTGCGCAAATGAGCAGATACTGCTTGCCTTTCCACGTGTAGGTCATGGGTGTGGCATTGGCTGAAGCGGGGAGTTGGTAACTCCACAATTCCTTGCCAGAGTCCGAATCGAACGCGTGCAGGTGCGGATCGATGGTCGCGGAGGTAAAGACCAGTCCACCGGCAGTGACGATCGGCCCTCCGAGGTTAATCGAGCCCGTCGCTTTTCCGGGCACCATCGTGCCTAGAGGAACATTCCATATGACTTTTCCGGTAAACAAGTCCACGGCTTCGGTTGTGCCCCAAGGGGGTCGGTTGCAGGGAGTGCCGCTGGGGGAAAACAGAAACGAGCGGTAAAGCCCATAGGGAGAGGGCTCCTGATCGCCGAACTCTCCGTAGATGCGGTTGTCCTGATCCTTGTGCACTTCAGCGGCATAGTCCGCGCGCGGAATCAGTTTGACCCACGCGACGAGGCGATTGGTGTTCACGATCATGACATGGTGCTGCGGGTCATAGGCGGCGCCGCCCCAGTTCACGCCTCCAACGTTGCCGGGCGCTTGTACCGTGCCCCGCAAACTTGGAGGCGTAAAAATTCCTTCGTTGCGCGAAGCGGCGATCTTTTCCCGGCACCACTTCGCGTCTTCAGGCCTTGGTCCCCAGGCATCGGCAGCTTCAAAGGTCTCCGGCACCAGCGAGATGGTTGAAAACGGCTGGGTCGGTGAACTTTCCTCGCCGGCAATATCGGAATGAGGTACGGGGCGTTCTTCGATCGGCAGCAGAGGCGCGCCGTTCAGCCGGTTCAACACAAACACATGTCCCATTTTGGTGTTAATCGCGACCGCCGGTGTTCCGTCCTCCCAGGTGATCAACGAGGGCTGCGCAGCGACGTCGTAATCCCACAAATCGTGATGCACCACTTGAAATCCCCAGACGAGTTCGCCGGTCGAAGCGCGCAGAGCCACCACCGAGTTGGCCCACTTGTTATCCCCTTTGCGAATGCCGCCGAAGTAGTCGGGGGCCGCGCTGCCGGTGGGCACAAACACCAGATCGTGCGCGGCGTCCACCGAAAGAACTGCCCAGGCGTTGCCGGCTCCCGTGCGCGGCTGAGTGTCTTTCGCCCAGGGAATGGGATCCCAGGTCCAGCGGAGCTTGCCCGAGCGCGCATCAAACGCGCGGACAATGCCACGCCCGGTGTTCACCCGCCAGTTGTCGGCGATCGAAGATCCGACAATCACCAGATCGCGGTAGATCGCCGGCGGAGAAGTTACCTGGTACCCGCCTGTCCACTCTGTCTGTGTGGCGGCGTCTTGATTGAGATCAATGGTGCCGTTCGCGCCGAAGTCCGTACAAAGCTTCCCCGTTTCGCCATCCACTGCGATCAGGCGGGCATCCAGCGTGCCGATAAAGATTCGCAACCTGCACGGCGCACCGGTTTTCTTGCGGGGGTCGTGCCAGGCTGAGACGCCTCGCGAACTGACCTCTGAGTAATTCCGTTCCAGATTCACGCCCGGGTTGTATTCCCACAGCTTGACTCCCGTCTGGGGTTCGAGAGCAATCACGTTGTCGTAAGGCGTGCTCAAGAACAGCCTCCCGTCAATCAGGATAGGCGTCGCTTCGAACGCCGCCTTGCGCATCAGCTTGGTCGGCGTGTCATTGGCGCCGGTACGATATGTCCACGCCACCGTGAGGTTGTTCACAGTGCTTCGATTGATCTGCGACTCTGCCGAATAACGCCTACCGCCAGGATCGCTCCCGTAGGTCGGCCAATCGGTTTCCTCTGCGATTTGAACCGAGCTGCGAGCACAGAGCAAGGTGGATACGATGGAGATCGAAATGACAGAAAAGGCCCAGGTGATCTTCCTCATGCTCGCAACGATATCGGGGGACACGCCGGGGCGACAACTGCGGTTTGATCAACCTGAGGCTTGCCCCACCGCTCCGGCTGGCCAGACGCTCCGCGATAGCAGTGTTGCGAGACCGTTGCTGATCAGAGAACACCTGGGGGTTCGTTGTGATCTCAATGCGAATGGTAGGTGGTCAGTCGGGAAGCAGGTCGCCTTCCGGCTCCCGGAGTCGGCAGGCAATGAGCAAAGCAATAATGCATGCCAGCGTTGCAACCATCCCGGCGGAATAGGCCAAACGATGTCCAGCGTCCCGCGCCGGCATCACATTGGCTAATTGAGTGGTGACGAGAGCGGCCGACGCACCCAAGACCTTTCCCCCGATATTGAACGCAAAGCTCTCGCCCGTGCCTCGCAAGTAAGTGGGAAAAGCTCTTGGCAAATAGTTTCCCCAAAAGCTGTACAGCCCATTGAATACAAGAGCTGCGAGAAACATGCCGGCCTGCAGTTGCGTGAGGCTGCGGGTGACGCCATACAGGTACATCCACCCGTAGACAACGAGAGCAGAACCCAGAAAGACGAAAAGCCGGCGGCGCTGTCCTGCAACCTCATGTCGCCACGATCCCTAACCAGCTTGGGCGCACTCTCGCAATAACCGCAGTACATAGGAGACCAAAGCTCAGCGGAAATTCTGAACCAGTATGGCTTTGTGCGTTGTATTACCGCGGGTGCAAAGGAGGCGCCCATCGCGGGACCATGAAAAGTGCCCCAAGTCATCCCGGTCGAAGTGCGTAATCTGCACGGGCGATCCACCCCTCAGTGGCTGGCGCCAGATGTTTCCCACGCCACTCACGCTCATGACGAAGTCGATGCCCTTTCCGTCGGGGCTCCAGGAGATGGTCGTTTCGTCCCGGTAAGAGTGCGGAAAAGTAGTGAACTCTCCGTTGCCATCAATCCGGGTGACGGCCAGCAGAGCGCTGGAAAGGCGCGGGTCTTTGCCGGGGAAATAGATGCAGGCGATACGTTTGCCATCCGGCGAAACGCTGGGAATGGAAGTGGGCTGCTGAGTCACCTGAACAGCCTCGCCTCCGTCAATGGGAACCCGCCACAAGGTCGGCTCTCCGCCAATTCCGGGAGTCCAATCTTCAAACGAGGCATAGATGACACTCTTGCCGTCAGGGGTTAGCGCCGGATGCACGTCGTGCCGGCCGTTCGTTAATTGCTTCGGCTCAGAACCATCGCCGCGAATACGCCAGATATGCGATTCGTGTTGTTGATACACGATATAACGGCCATCGCTGGTCTGGGCGAGTTCATCTTTGTCGATTGGAGAGGAAGTCAGGCGCCGCGGATTAGCCCCATTCGCATCCATACGCCAGATATTGCGATAACCGTCGGCCGGATCGGTGTAAATGATCTTTCCATCGACGGTCCAGGCCACCGCGGTCCGCCCCGATAGAGGCGTTGCGCTGACGCGCTCGAAGCGGGAATTGTCGTTGCTGGTAGCGGCCCAGATCGTCTGCGATACCTGGCTTTGAACTGCGACCATCGACTTACCGTCGCCGGTGATCGAGACATGCCCATAACTGTTCAGGTCGTTGGTCAGCCTGGTCACCTCTCCGTTGTCCCGCCGCACCGTCCATAGCTGCCGTAGATCTCCGGGAGAAACGGCGGTAACAATCAACACGTCTCCGGGTGCCGCCCACGCCAGCCCACGAGGTATCCATTTCTGCGAAGTGATGAGGCGCTGGGCCGGATGGCGGAGATTGATTTCCACCAGCCGGAACGTACTTGTCCCTTCGCTGGTCAACTCGCCGGCGAAACAGGCGATCGCTTTTCCATCGGGCGACCAGGCGACGCTTTCTTCGTCGAAATACCGCGGCCGGCGCACGGTCTGCAGGGGGAACTCGCTGCTGCCGTCGACGTTGGCGACCATCAGCGCCGCCTCCCACGTGGATGGGGTTAGACGTACAAACGCGACCTGCTTTCCATCCGGCGACAACGTCGCGGCTCCGCTTACGTCCCCGGCCACGTGTTCAGGAACGCCGCCTTTCACGGGGACGCGAACCAGTTCGCCAATGCCGTCATTTCCGGTGCGCCGATAATAAAGATACGAATCCTCGGGCGAAAACATGATTCCTGACACGCTGCCTTTGCCGGCCGCGAAGGCTATGCGGTCGCTGGGAGCGGAAATTTCCCGTAGGTGAATGGTTTGCGTGGCGCTCTCGCTGGCGATATAGGCAAGCAACCTTCCGTCGTGGCCGATGGTGACATCCGAGACGTCTCCCCTGGTGGCAAGGGCCGAGAGGCGCATGGAACTGAAAGTGGTGACGGGCTGTCGCCGCAACGGTATGAGGAGCACGACCGCCACTGTGGCCAGCAACAGCCCACCCGATAGGCCGATGGCCCATGGAAGAATTCGCGGGCGGGAGTGCTTTTCGGTTTTTATGAGACGCTCGAGATCTTCCTCGAGAGCATCGGCATGGGGATACCGCTTGTCCGGGTCCTTGGCCAGGCAGCGGCGAACGATGCGCTCGAATTCGGGAGGAACGGCCCGCGTATTTCGGGACAGCGGGGCGGGGTCGTGGGTGAGGATGGCGGCCAGCACATCGGAGGGTGTGGGCCCGGTGAAAGGCGCCGAGCCGGTCAGCATCTCGTAAAGCACCACGCCCATGCTGAAGATGTCGCTGCGCCCATCCACTTGCAGGCCGCGGGCCTGCTCCGGAGACATGTATCTTGCCGTGCCGAGAATCATTCCCGGCCGCGTGAGCCCTGTGGAAACACGCTGAAGCGGTTTGAATGCCTGGTCGGTGAAGCGCGCAATACCGAAGTCGACGATCTTCACCGTTCCGTCAGGACGGATCATGATGTTCTCCGGCTTGATGTCGCGATGAACGATGCCCGCGGCGTGTGCCGCACCCAGGCCGGCGGCAATCTGGAGAGCGAAGGCGGCTACAGTTTCCACCCCCAAAGGACCAGACCCGAGGGCTTCCCGCACGGTCTTGCCGCGAATGTATTCCTGGGCGATGAACTGTCGGCCCTCAAACTCTCCGATGTCAAAGATTGTGACCAGATTGTTATGGCTGAGTGAAGAAGCGGCTCGGGCTTCCTGGCGAAATCTGCGTGCCTGGTCGGAGTCCCCGGCCAGTTCCCGCGACAGGAACTTGAGGGCAACTTCGCGCCCCAGTTCCTGATCCTGGGCAAGCCACACTTCGCCGATGCCGCCCGCGCCCAGCCGCGATTTGACCAGGTATCGACCCACATGGCGCCCGGCCAGGGATGGCGCGGCGCCGGCTTCTGCCACATCGCGAGCCCACGCTTCGAATGCCGGGTTTTCCAGGAATTCGCCGGAGGAATCGTAAGCGTGAAGCAGGGCGTTCACATGCTCCAGCAACTCCTGATCGCTGCCGCAGGCGCGCAGCAGAAAATCGGATCTGCGCGATCCCTCCAGCTTCAATGCGGCTTCGGCAAGTGCGTCGATCTGCCGATAACGTTCAGCGTTCATTGAGCCAGTCCCGGCATCTCCTCAGTTCCGGCGTCCCCGCTGCCCCAAGCGGCTAGGAGTTCATGGATGTCCTTTGATCCGGGAATATCCAACGAGAGTCTCCGCGCCGGGCTTGTCGCAGGGTGTGGCCTCAACAGGATACTGCAAGTCGGATATTTCTTGGCTGGATTCTGGCTAGCCCGAAAGCGGGCAACGTTTCCGGCTGGACCCGGAAGACATCCGTTTGGGCCCCCCGGAACCGATAAAAAGACTGCGGCCGTTCCTGGGAGGGAACGGCCGCACAGGATTCACGCCGCAAGCGTTCCATGAAACTGAGTCCTTGTGGTCGTGATCTGGAGCGCGGGCCAGGTGCATGCTCGCGAAACTCTGTACGTCACCTCGAACTCCCAGCTAAAGAGCGAGGACGATTGAAGAGGGACCGGAGGGTGAACGGGTTTTGCGATCGCATCGTGCAGCGTTCGCAATCGCCATCAAAAAAATCAACTCCGCCATGCAGGAATCCCGAGGGCTTTGTCGCCTTTTCAGTTGAGGGTGGGAAAGCACCCACTGCGACGCCCTGACATCAATCCAGACATCCAAGGAGATTCCTTTATGAAGCTCACCTTTCGCCGAGGCGCTGCCGTGGCCGCGCATCTGGTCTTGTCCGCAATCTCAGTTTGCGTGCCTATGCAGGCGCAGCAGGCGCCACCCAGCGCGGACACGTTCACGTTCAGTTCCACCCCAAAAACCAGCTATGGCGCATGGCCGCAGCTGGCGGTAACCGCAGGCGCCAACGCCTACATCCAGTTCGACCTTTCCAGCCTTCCGTCCAATGCCACCGTTTCTAAGGCAACTTTGCGGCTATACGTCAACGCCGTCACTGGTTCCGGCGGCTTTGATGTGTACGAAATAAACACTCCATGGAGCGAAGCTAGCCTGACCTTTACCAATGCGCCGACGCTTGGGTTATCGGCCACCGGAGGCAAGCCCACCGCGATCACCAAGACCAATATGAACCAGTTCGTCTCGATCGACGTGACGTCGCTTGTACAGCAATGGGCGAGCGGAGCCCTTGCCAATAACGGAATGGCGCTTAGCCTTACATCCACGGTTGGCGGCTTCTCTTTCGATAGCAAGGAATCGCCGCTCACCAGCCATGAGCCTGAGTTGGAGATCGCCCTGGCCGCCGCCGGGGTGCCAGGACCGCAGGGGTCCCAGGGCGCAACCGGTCCGCAGGGCCCGGCTGGGCCTCAAGGACCTCAGGGAATCCAGGGACCACAAGGCATCTCAGGCAATCTTGTCCCCGGCTCACCGCTCTACATTCAGAATGGTTCGAGCCCGCAGACGGGTGCAGCCTTCAATATTGATGGCAACGGCGCGGTCGGCGGAACCCTCAGCGGCCAGGTCGTGAACTCCACCAATGGCTACCAGATTGGCGGAGTGACCCAGCTTAACGCAGATAGCAAGCTCGATCTGATGATTGGTCAGTCCGCCGGAAACAGCACGATTACCGGCGGCGAGTCGCAACTGATCGGATACGGCGCCGGCGCCCGGATCACCAGCGGCAACTCCGACGTCATGATCGGAGTCGGAACCGGGTCCTATACGACCACCGGGAATGGTGACGTCTACCTCGGATGGTGGTCGGCCCATAACGCCACGACGGGCGCTTACAACACCTATCTTGGCGCTGCAACCGGGCTGTTAACGGAAACCGGCGGCAACAATACTTTTGCGGGATTCGCCGCGGGCTACAACAACTCGACGGGGAACAACGATCTGTTTCTTGGGTTCCACGGCGGATTCAACAACACGACCGGCAGCAACGACATTTACGTCGCCCACCCCGGGGTTGCCGCAGAAGACAATACCATTCGGATCGGGTCCGGTCAGACCTCCACCTATTTGTCCGGCATCTACGGTGCCAGTGTGTCGGCGGGCCAGCCGGTGTTTGTCGACTCCACAGGCCATCTCGGAACCGCGGGCGCCCAGGTCAACAGCATCGGGGGATATCAGATCAACGGAACCACCGTCCTCAACCAGGATCCCCTGAACAACACCATGGTGGGCTATGGAACCGGCAATCCCGGAGCCACCGGCGGCAATAGCCAGTTTCTCGGCAACGGGGCCGGTCACAATGTCTCCTCAGGAAACGCCGATGTCTTCATCGGCAGCATCGCTGGCTGGAACACGACCACCGGCAACGGCGACGTATACGTTGGCTTCGACAGTGGCTTTGCATCGACGACGGCGGCTTACAACACGTTCGTCGGGGGCGAGTCCGGGGTCAATAACATTACCGGCAACTTCGATACCTACGTGGGATTCAGGGCGGGTGTCAGCAACACGACCGGGAGCCACAACGTCTACCTGCGCAACGACGGAGTCGATGGCGAGAACAACACTCTTCGCCTCGGCGACGTTCAACAGTCCGCCTATATTGCCGGCGTCTACGGAACCAGCGTTACCGCGGGCCAACCGGTGTTTGTCGACGGCACGGGGCATTTAGGAACCAGCGGCAGCATAGTCAACAGTACAGGGGGTTATCAGATCGCCGGCTCCACTGTGCTGAACCAGGATGCCAAAAACGACACCATGCTCGGCATCGGCGCGGGTAACGCAAACATCACCGGCGGCAATAATCAACTCATCGGGAACGCGGCCGGAGCCAGTGTCACCTCGGGAAATGCCGACGTGTTCATCGGCAGCAACGCGGGCGCGCACACGACCACCGGCAACGGCGACGTCTACTTAGGCTTTGACAGTGGATCCTACTCGACGACCGGAGCCTACAACACCTTTCTCGGAGGTGAGTCCGGGATTAATAACCTCACCGGCAGCAACGATACATACGTGGGATTTAGAGCGGGGGTCAATAACAAGACGGGGAGCTACAATCTTTACCTGCGCAACGATGGAATCGATGGGGAGAGCAACACTCTCCGCCTCGGGGATGTCCAGCAGTCGGCCTATATTGCCGGCGTCTACGGCGTAACCAGCGGCAGCGGCGTTCCCGTATACATCAACTCCAACGGGCAGCTCGGCACCCTTACCTCGTCGCAGAAATATAAGCAGGATATCGAGGACATGGGTGATGTAACCAGCGCGCTGATGAAGTTGCGCCCGGTCACCTTTTACTACAAGCCGGAGTACGACAAAGGAGCACGCGCACGCCAGTATGGGCTGATCGCGGAAGAAGTTGCCAAGATCTATCCGGACCTGGTCGCCTACAACCCCGATGGAAGCCCGTACACGGTTCGCTATCAATACCTCTCCAGCATGTTGCTGAACGAATTGCAGAAGCAATACCGCAAGGCCCAGAGCCAACAGACGAGGATTGATTTGTTGGAACTGCGGCTTTCTCACATTGAAGCGATGCTCGCGGATGCTCAAGCGGGCTCCAATCAGGTTGCATCCGTTGTCCGGTAGGTTTGTGCAGTAAGGAGGAGCCAGTCCCCTAGCCAAACCTCCTCCAAGCAGTAATCAGGATTAAAGCACCCGGCGGGGGCGGCGGAACAGTCCCCGGCCGGTTTCTTAATGCTTCCGAGCGATAGGCCAAAACGGAGGATGATTGAACGAAGGTTCGCATCATTGTTTTCCTGATCGTAACCTTGCTCAACCGACAGGTATCGACAAAACTTCCGCTTCCTATCGAAACTGCCCGCAAAAGAGCATCATGCCGGCAGCACCCTCCCAAGGACATCATCCACATCGATCAACATCTACTTTGGAGAGGCTGCCCCGCCAAAGACGAAATCTGTAACCGAACTCCTTCTTGGGCGCCCATGGAGTCCTCCTAAGAATCGCTCCAGGTTATTCGATCACCGCGCGCATCGAGTAGTTGCCGCTGCCGTCCACCTCGATGCCGTGCACCTCGCGTTCAAAGCCCGGAAACCGCTTTCCGAATTCCTCCATGGCGAGAATCAGCTTGATGACAGGAGACTCCGGGTTGCCAAGCCGTTCGCCGGGCATGGACATCGGGATACCGGGGGGATAGGGCACGAGCATCGCGGCCGCGATGCGCCCAGCCATTTGTCGGAAAGGGATGCGCTCAGTTTCATGGCGGACGAGCTTCTGATAGGTCTGCCAGGGCGTGAGGACCGGGTCGAAATCCTCGTCGCACGCGGCATTTACCAAGCCGGCGAGGTTGAGTTCGATCATCGCCTTGTGCATCTCCTCGGAAAGTTCTTTGAGAGAAAGATGGCGATAGCGGGCCGGGAACCGCTGGACCAATTCCGGCAGCGCTTCCTCGAGCGACGCTTCGGAGTCGTAGAGGCGCTTGAACTCGAACAGGTTCTCCAGCAGGCTGCCCCATTTGCCTTTCGAGGTACCCACCGAAAAGAGCACAAGAACCGTGTAGTCGCCTGTGCGAGCAATCTCGACGCGCCGGGAATCCAGGAACTCGGTAAGGATGGCAGCCGGAATGCCCCAGTCAGCCATTACGCCCTGCGCGTTGACCCCGGGCGTCAGGATGGTTACCTTGGCGGGGTCAAGCATGCAGTAGTCGTCAGGCGAATCCGGGTCCTGGTACCCGTGCCACTCCTCGCCGCGTTTCAGAGTCCAGCAACTGGGCTGCGTGGCGAGCAGTTCATCCTCGGCGTCCTCAAAAAGAATTTTGTTACCGCTCTCCGGATCGACAACATACTCCGGCTGGTAAATTCCAAAGAACCAGCCGTTGCCATTCTCTGACTCCACACGCAGGCGGTGAGCCACGGAGCTCATCGCCTGGCGGAAGCTGATGGCGTCGGCCAGGGTTTCGTCCATCAAGGTGGGGCCGGCCGGTTCGTCCATCATGGCCGCGGCAACGTCAAGCGACGCGATGAGCGGGTAAAACGGTGAAGTGGTTCCGTGCATCATAAAGGATTCGTTGAACTGGTCAAACTCCAACGGAGCACGTTCCGAGAGCTTCACGTGAACCATCGAGCCCATGGAAAAGGCGGCAAGCATCTTGTGCGTCGACTGCACGGAGAAGATGGTGGGCCGGTTCTCCATGTCGTCCGGCACCCCCATAGCAAAGCGGCCGCGGTAGAGGGGGTGGAACTTGGCGTAGGCGTACCATGCCTCATCGAAGTGCACACGGGCAACAGAATCGCTGAGCTCTCTGACGACCTGGTCGACGTTGTAGCACAGTCCGTCGTAGGTGGAGTTGGTGACGACGGCGTAAGTGGGCTGCTTGCTGCGGGCCCCGGCGGCGAACGGGTTGCGGGCAATGAGCTCCTGAACCGACTGGGCCGAGAAGCGCGTCAGCGGCACCAGGCCGATCATGCCGTATCCATTGCGTGTGGGCTTGAAGTAGACAGGGCGCGCGCCGGTGACGGTCAGCGCGTGGCAAATGGACTTATGACAGTTGGCATCGGCCAGAACCATATCATCCTGCGCTATCACGCCGTGCCCGATAATCTGGTTGGAAGTGCTGGAGCCTCCCAGCACATAGAACGTCCAATCTGCACCGAAGATGCGGGCCGCATTTCGCTCTGATTCACCCGGAGGTCCAAGGTGGTCGAGCCATGAGCCGAGCGGCGCCGAGGAGATGCCTAAATCCGAACGCAGCAGGTTTTCACCGAAGAAGCGGTGGAACTCCTGCCCGATGGGGTGCTTGAGGAATGCCACCCCTCCCATGTGGCCGGGCGCGTCCCACGAGTAGGCCGACTGGTCGTTATATTTGAGGAGTTCCCGGAAATACGGCGGCAAAAGCTGCTCGTGATAGCGCTCGATGGCGGTGTCGAGACGCGATGCAATAAAGGCGGGTGTGTCTCCGAACAGGTGGATGTACTCGTAGACTTGTTTGATCACTTCCAGCGGAAGCTCGGAGACCAGCGTCCGATCGGCGATCAGGAAAATCGGGACTTTTTTGTTCCGGTGACGCACGCCGCGAATGATTTCGAGCGCAGCGCGCTCCTCGAACTGCGACTGGCCCTCAAGGTCCCAGTCCAGCAGCACGGCGGAGTAGCTGGGATCGGAAGTCACGAGCGAGAGCCCGTCTTCCGGTGATGTGGTTCGGACGACCTCGTACCCTTCGTCTCCAATGGCTTCAACGAGACGTTCCATGGCGCGGTCGGAAACGGATTCGGTACGTCCAACCTCACTTGCTATCAATACAACCCAACGCTTTTCACTCATTCAATTCTTCGATTTCCTTCTATGACCTTAGACTGTCCCGGACGGCAACGGCCAAAGCTATCGTATCGCGAAAGGATGAAGGGGGCGTGAG
>DASXXV010000345.1:0-3798 GCA_036502905.1 Occallatibacter sp.
AAACGGGAAGATGACGAGACGCAGTTCTGGTTTCAGTGGGAATACTTTAAAGAGAGCGTGCCTGCCAGGGTTCAGGGCCAGGTTGGCTGGTACACGATTCGCATTGCTAACCCCGACGACGCCCCGCGCATCGCCAAGACCATCGACAACATGTACCTGAATTCGCCTTACGAAACCAAGACCGAAACGGAATCCGCATTTGCGCAAGGCTGGGTGAAGCAATTCGGAAACATCAAATTCCTGATTATGTCGATCGGGACTGTGGTTTTCTTCACGCTGTTGCTGGTCACAGGAAACACGATGGCCATCTCCGTGCGCGAGCGAACCAATGAACTGGGCGTGCTCAAGGCCATCGGTTTCCCGGATCGCGCCGTGCTTGGATTCATCCTGGGCGAGTCGATGGTGATCGCTCTTGCAGGCTGCGTGGGCTTGCTGCTCGCGCTGATTGCTATCCCACAGCTGAGCCGCGCGATGGCGGGTCTTTTGCCGCCGCTTCTCGTTACAGCGAAGACGCTGGGGTACGGTGTGATCGCCGCTCTCTTGGTCGGCTTTGCGAGCGGAATTCTTCCCGCCTATGGCGCGATGCACATGCGCGTGGTGAATGCGCTTCGGAGGGTTTGAGCGTGATGCCAAAGCTCTTTTTCGGTGTAGTGGTCACCCTGGCGGCCATCGCTGCCCTGCTCCTGGTTTTGGTCATCGTGGGTGGGATCGTTGCCGGATTGCTGGCGCCGGTGATCGGATCGGTACCGATTTCCTACAATTTGCGCAGCATTCGGGCCCGCTGGACATCCACCGTCGTGGCGATTCTGGGCATTGCCGGGACCGTGGGAGTATTCGTGGCCATGCTTTCGCTGGCGCGCGGCTTCCGGGCCACGCTGGTGGCCTCAGGTTCGCCCGACGATGCGCTGGTCATGCGGGCCGGCTCCACCTCGGAAATGATGGGCGGCATCACTCTCGATTCCGTGAAGCTGGTACAGGATAAGCCGGGCGTGGCACGGGACGCGTCGGGGCAGCCGCTGGTCACGCAAGAAGTCGTCGGCGTCGTTCCTATACCGCTCATCAGCACCGGCACGGACGCGAATGTGGAGGTTCGAGGCGTTTCGACCAACGTGCTCGAAATCCGCGAATTCGTGAAGATGGTTCAAGGGCGGATGTTCCACTCCGGCCTGGACGAACTGGTGGTCGGCAAGAATGCATCGAAAACCTACGAGGGCCTGACCGTCGGCAACACGGTGAACTTCGGCGGCGGCCACTGGAAGGTGGTGGGAGTGTTCGACGCGGGCGGATCGTCTTTCGATTCCGAAGTGTGGTGCGACGCGCGCATTCTTAACGAAGTGCTCAAGCGCCCAGAGAACATCTTTCAATCAGCCACCGTTCACCTCACTTCGCCCGCGGCCTTCGACACATTCAAGGATTCGATCACTTCCGATCCCCAATTGAATTTGGAAGTCGAGCGCGAGGTGGACTACTACGCCAAGCAATCCTCTGCCATGACCCAGCTGATCACCGTGCTGGGCGGTCTGGTGGCTGCCATCATGGCGATAGGCGCGGTATTCGGCGCTCTCAACACCATGTACTCGGCCGTCGCCGAACGCGGACGCGAGATTGCCACCATGCGCGCGCTCGGCTTCTCAAGCTGGAACGTCATCCTCTCATTCCTGTTCGAGGCGCTGCTGATTTCGCTTATCGCCGGCATTATCGGCTGCGTGGTGGTGCTTCCGCTGAATGGCATGACCACCCAGACCATGAATTTTTCGACTTTCTCGAGCATAGCCTTCGCGTTCAAGATCACTTTCAACTTGCTGGTGATGGGTGTGATTTTTGCGCTGGCCATGGGCGTTCTCGGCGGCCTGCTTCCCGCCGTCCGTGCAGCGCTGCGCCCCGTCGCCGTCTCGCTGCGCGAGTTGTAGGGTTCTGTCACAAAGCCGGCCTGACAGCATCCCAATCGTGTCTCGGTACGACACGTTGACGGTTTGGTACCGGCCAATCCACTGAGTTGGCGTCGGTTACATCGAACTCTCGGGATGACCCGAAAACGGGGCAGCAGCCCACCGACCTCAGGGACTCGCGGTGGAGCTCGGCGAAGGAAGAACCGCCGAGCATCCATCCGAGCAGGGTTTCAAGGTCGGGGTTTCAAGGCTGCCGGGTCCAGGGTAGGCTCTCTGGAGGGGGAAGGGGAATTAACGGGAGGCCGCCCGGGCTGGAGCTGCATCTTGCTGCGGCGCCGCAAGATGATCGTATCTTTTTGCGACCACATTGCGGGGCGGGTACTTCACCGTGGGCCAATGCTGTTCCGGAACCCATGTCCCATGCACTTGTACAGCGCCCACCGATGCGCCGCAAAGCTGGCAGGTGTGGACAGCCCATTGCTCTCGATTTCTGTTTCGGGTAAGAACTGACTGCAGGTCATCACTGAAGCGGCCGTCGCACGGCTTAACGATTATTGGCATCATTCTCCTATTCACTAGGTTAGATGCATCAAGCCGGAGATTTTCACCGGGATGTGGGACGGGATGGGTGCATAGGTATGGGGAGACGGGTTGCTTCCAGGTTTCTCGTTCGAAACTCGAATTTCGCATCACCCCCAATGAACTCATCGGTCCGGAGATATTGCAAGAACACGAAAATCGACATTGCCGGCGGATTAGCGCCTGCTCGGATGCCATCCCAAACGACGGAAGGTTGGTGTTCAGGTGCTGCGCTAGTCGAGGCGGGTGAGGAAGGCTTCGCCTTCGGAGGGGCGCAACTGCCTGGCGATCAATTCGGCTGCTCCACGATTGTCGCCCTGGGGGCGAATGCGGACCCAGTAGCTGCTCTCCTGGCCGGGAAACTCGATGACGCTGGCGTCGGGGTATTTCGCCAGGAGCTGCGACTTCAGGCGCACGGCCTGCCGCTCGCTGTGGAAGGCGCCCACCTGCACGCACCAGCGGCCGCCGGTGTCGATGGGCTTGGGGGTCTGGTAGACGTCGAGGCGGACCTTGACCACGCCGGCGCGATAGACGCCCGTGGCCTTGGCGGAGGCGACGGTCAGATCGACGATCCGGCCCTCGACAAACGGTCCGCGATCGCTGATGCGCATGGCGGCCCACTGGCCGGTCGCCAGGTTGGTGACTACCACCAGGGAACCCATGGGGAGGGTGCGGTGGGCGGCGGTGAAGGCAGCATCGTCGAACACTTCGCCATTGGCTGCTTTTCGGCCTTTGTACGGGGCGGAGTACCAGGTAGCCAAGCCCACCTCTGTGAGGATGGGCGGATGGGTGTTGACGTAACGGATGTCGTCCCGGGTGATGCCTCCGGGGGGCAGGGGAGTGGGCGGAATCCTGCCGGGGGGAAGGTTGGACGCATTCGCGGAGGGCGCCGGAGGAGGCGCCGGTACGGGCGCCGGGTAGGTTTCTTCCAGCGGGGGCGCGGTCTGCGGGGCGCGACTGGCGGTGCGATGGTGGTGGGAGCACCCGGACAACAGGAGTGCGGTCAGGGCGAGCGCGGCCATGGCCGGCGCGGCCGGTCCGATGGGAAACGTTCTGACGTTCGCCCTGGGGGCAAAACCACTCATCAGGTTTGAGGGCCCCGCGGCCGGTTCTGGTGGTGCTCGATGCGATCCGCCAGGTTGCGCAGGCTGTCCGAGAGGCTGCGCATGGCGGTGATGGATTCCTTCCGGACCTGCGGAATCACGGCATCGTTCACGTAAGCGACGGCGTGGCGTAGTTCCATCTCGATCAACTCCACGGCTTCCTCGATACGGCTGCCTAGACCTCCCGGCGCCGGACCTGTCCCCGGAGGTGGATAAGTGCTCATAGT
>DASXXV010000346.1:0-13336 GCA_036502905.1 Occallatibacter sp.
GTTATCGACCAGCGCAGAGGAAAGGTTGAAAGATTAAGGTAACGCCGCGCGGAGTGTCTCGCCCCGGGACACTCTTCGCGAACCGATAAAGTCGCCGGGCAGCAACGCCGAAGAAGGGGCCAGATGCGACGGCTACGACCCCGAAGGCAGCCACCCAGGGAAACAATACATGGGGGCACATTCGGGAAGCGGGTCGTAAATTAATGCATCCCAAAAGGAGAACCCATGTCCCTGGGTGTCTTGAATAATCTCTCCGCGATGTATGCGGCGAATAACTTGAGCAACACCAACAACAACCTGTCGAAGACGTTGCAGCAGTTGTCTTCGGGATCGAAAATCAACTCCGGCGCCGACGATGCTGCCGGCCTTTCGCTGGTCAATGGCCTCCAGGCCAACGCCACCGCACTGGCACAATCGCAAACCAACGCCCAGGAAGGCGTCGGGCTGCTGCAAGTGGCCGATGGCGCGCTGTCGCAAGTGACGAACCTGCTCAACCGTGCCGTTACGTTGGCTACCGAAGTCTCGAACGGCACCCTCAACGGCTCGCAGCAAGCAGCCGCGAATCAGGAATACAATTCCATCCTTTCCGAAATCAGCAACATCGGATCGACAACGACTTACAACCAGAAGCAAGTCTTCGGCGGCGCCGATGTTGCGGTTTACACCGGCGATTCCTCGTCAACCGGCGCTTCGGCCAACAGTCTGCACTTCGCTACAGTCTCTTCGGCGAGCGTGGGCGACGCCGGCGGCAAGATGATTTACAGTCAGGGCCAGGGCGTTTTCATGGACGTCACCCAAGGCGGCGCTGTCACCGATTCGGCGAACGACGCGCTTGGCGGAGCCCAGACCATCACCTTCTCGGTGTGGGATGCGGCTTCAGCCTCGGTGACCAGTAAGACTCTGACATTAACCGCGGCTGACACCATGAACACGGCCGTCCAGAAGATCAACAGCGGCGGTTACGGCGTCACCGCCAGCGTTCAGAGCAGCGCGCAGGCGACCGGCGACAACACCGCCACAATGACCGATCTCGGCATCGAGATCCGGGGCAATGTCGGTATCGCAGCCCCTGTCATAGGCAGCTCAGCCGGGTACACACAGATAGCCGGAACCATCAAGGATGGGGCAGATGCCGCTGCCAGCGGGGCCGCTGCGGCCGTCTCGGGCACCGGCAATGCGATGATCAGCTATCAGGCCAGCGCAACCGGAAACTCCAACCTTACCACCTACGATTTGTCCAGCCAGTCCAACGCGCAGAGCGCGCTTAACGTACTGAACACGGCGATCTCTAATGTGGCTGCACAGGACGGTTACATCGGCGCCCAAATCAATACGTTGAACGCCGTCAGCTCGGTGATCAGCACGCAGCAACAGAATATCGTCGCCGCCCAGAACGCGGTGCAGGCCACGGATTATGCGACTGCATCTTCGAACATGTCGAAGTACCAGATCCTCAGCCAGACCGGCATCTCGGCGCTGGCGCAGGCCAACAGCGTGCAGCAGGAAGTCCTAAAGCTGTTGCAGTAATCCGCGCTGCGGAAATCCACCGGAAGGGCGTCCGCGCGGACGCCCTTCGCGCATTTGGGCACGACCACGTTATGAGCATCTTCCAATTTTCTGGTGATCAGCTTGGCAAGCGCCCTGCTTGATTGCGAGCGGAGATTGCATGGGCACTGTAGGGTTGAATTTCGGATCGCCGACCAGCGGCCAGGGCTTCGATGTGGCCGCAACCGTGTCTTCCATCGTCACCAATATGCAGAAGGTGGAGACTCCCTGGAAAAACCAGCTCTCCACGCTGCAAGCCCAGGACACGCAACTCTCCAATCTTGGCACCTTGCTCTCCGCGCTCTCCAGCGATCTGAGCAAGCTGACCGACTTCACCGGCATCATGGCGCAGAAGACCGGCTCCAGTTCCGATAACAACATTCTTCAACTCACTTCCGCCACTTCAGCAGCCGCTGCCGGAAGTCACAGCGTGATCGTGAACAGTCTTGCGACCACGGCGAGCGGCTATTTGACCGAGGTTGGCAATGCGTCCGACAAACTCACCGGCTCCGTTTGGCTGGGAGTGGGGAACGGAACGCTCCATCAGATCAGTGTGCCTTCCGGGGGTACCCTCAACAGCCTCGCTTCGGCCATCAATGCGGCCGGCATCGGGATCCGCGCCAGTGTTCTCACCGATTCCAGCGGCTCGCGACTAAGCCTGACGTCCGCGACTTCGGGTGCGGATGGCGAAATCGTGGTGGGCGCGGCGAGCCAGCTTGCCGACCCGAGCGGTATCGTGCTGGGTTATTCCGCAACGGCGGGTAGTTCCTTTTCAACCGGCTCCCTGGCGAGTGTCGCGGCCGCCGGCGATACGCTTACCGGATCGATCAGCATCCAGGTGGGCGGTGGCAAGTCCCGGACCATCAGTCTCGCCGCTTCCGGCGGCACCCTGCAGGACCTGGCGGATGCCATCAACAATACCGCGGGAATCGGGGTGAACGCCACGCTGAGTCCCGACGGCAAGACGCTCTCGCTGCAGTCGGCCACCGATGGAAACGCCGGCACCATTACCGTCAAGTCCAAGATGATCGATACGGGCGCGAGCGCGCTTGGCTTTACGTCAACGGTCAGCGGATCGGATGCCTCTCTGAACGTGGACGGCGTCAACCTGACGAGCACCTCGAACATCGTCTCCAACCTCATCCCGGGAGTCACGTTCCAGCTTCTGGCACCCAGTGCGATCGACTCGGGCGGCAACCGGATTCCGATCCAGGTGATAATCGGCAACGACAACCCCGATGTGGAAACCACCATTAATGCGATGGTGAACGACTATAACGCGTTGATCAAGGCCATCGACGCGCAGGAGGGCAACGATGCATCCGGGAAGCCCCAGCCCCTCTTCGGATCGCCGACTGTATCCCTGCTGCAACAACAACTCATGAGCAGCCTTAACCTCCAGAGTCCGAATGGATACCTGGACGCCCTCAAAAATGCGACGGACACCCTTTCCGGCACAATCTCGATCCAGGTGGGCGATGGAGAGGCTCATACGATTGACATGGCGGCGCTCACCAGTCCATCGCTGTCGGGCTTGGCCGATGCCATCAATGCGGAGAACTTCGGGGTGATCGCGGCTGTGGTTACCCGCAACGGCCAATCCACACTTACGCTGCGCTCCCAGCTCGCCGGCAACGCTAACGCATTAACCGTGAGCTCGGGAATCAAAGATGTGACCAGCAACGCCTCCCTGAACTACACCGAGAGTTCCGCTATACCGGGCCTGATGGCGCTCGGCATCAGCATGAATAACGACGGGACCATCGCCCTGGATGTAAATGCTCTCGATTCGGTTCTGAATTCGGACTTCAACGACGTCGTGGGCTTCTTCCAGAGCGCAAACGGCTGGGGGATGACAGTGGCCAATATCCTGAACCAGGCCGGGACCGGATCGTCGTCCGGGATCCTCAAGCTGGCGCAGAAAGCCAATAGCACGGTCGAATCGAATCTCAATGCAGAGGTTGCGAAAGAAGAAGCGCTCATCGCGGACCAGCAGAAGCGCCTGACGGCGGAGCTGAACCAGGCCAATCAGATTCTGCAGGCGCTGCCATCGCAATTGAGCGGAATGGATATGATCTATTCCGCCATCACCGGATACAACCGGAAAGGTTAGCCGCAACCGCGGCCGGGGAGCCGAACTTCAATGAGCAGTTACCAGCAACAAGCGCTGAATAGCGCGTCGGCCGTGGACCTTGTAGTGGCCCTGTACGATGGAATCCTGCGCTTTCTTTACGCGGCGATCGAAGGCGTGGAACGCGGCGACCCGACCGCGCGCAGATTAGCCGTCAGGCGGGCGCTCGACATCATCATTCATTTGCAGGCGCGGCTGCGCATGGATGTGGGCGGCCGCCCTGCCGAGGCCTTGAGCGAGTTCTACGCGTCCATCTTCGCGCAGATTCTTAAGGCCTCGCAGTCAGCCTCCAAGGCCAAATTCGAACACGCCATCGACTGTGTGCGCAACGTGCGCGACGCGTGGCGCGAGGTGGCCAGGGACCCAGTGAATAACTCTGTGCCTGCGCAGGTATTCGCCCCGTCTTTGGCAGCTGCGCGTATGGAAAACACCGACTTCGGACCGGAATCCGCGGTGCATAACTGGAATGCCTGAGGGAAACAGTGCGTAGGAATCGGCGATTTGCTGCAGCGCCCACAGCCAGACACCATCCTCTAGCCGGCGACGGTGAGCTCTTCTTCCAGTTGCTGCTTCTGGTAAAGGCTGGCGTAGTAGCCGTCAAGCGCCAGCAGGTCGTCGTGCCTGCCCAATTCGACGATGCGGCCGCGATCCAGCACCGCGATCTGGTCTGCGTGCCGCACGGTGGAAACGCGGTGCGAAATCAGAATGGTCGTCGAGCCGGCGCTATAACTCTGCAGTCCACCGAGAATGCGCTCTTCGGTATACGTGTCCACGCTGGCCAGCGCATCGTCGAGGATAAGGATGGCCGGGCGGCGCACCAGTGCGCGCGCGATGGCGGTGCGCTGTTTTTGACCGCCGGATAGAGTCACCCCGCGCTCGCCTACAGTCGTCTCGAAGCCCTGCGGGAATTCCTCGAACTCCTGGCGGACATGGGCAGCCTCGGCGGCCTGCAGCAACTCCGCCGCGTCCGCCTTGGGCGCGCCGAACCCGAGATTCTCGCGGAGCGTTTCGCTGAAAAGAAAAGTCTCCTGCGGCACCATTCCGATATTGCGGCGCAGCGCGGCCAGCGGATACTCGCGAATCGGCCGGCCGTCAATCAGAAGCGAGCCCTCCGGAGCCTCGTAAAGACGGGAGATGAGGTTCACCAGCGTCGTTTTTCCCGAGCCGGTCGGGCCCACGATTGCCAGGCTCGACCCGGCCGGGACGTGCAGGTTTATATCCCTCAGCACCGGGGTTTGGCCATAACTGAAACTGAGGTGGCGGAATTCGATGTCGCCCGCCAGCACCGCGTCTCCCGGGATGGAGGGGTCGGCGGTCCGGTCGTCGATGGCCGGCTCTTGGCGCAGCAGTTCATCGATGCGGGTTACCGATGCCGTACCGCGCTGGAAAATGTTGACCACCCAGCCCACCGCGATAATGGGCCAGATGAGCAGGATCATGTAGGTGTTGAAAGCCACGAACTGGCCCACGGTGAGGCGGTGTTCGATCACCAGGTGGCCCCCGGCCAGTAAGGTGATGATCATCGAAACGCCCAGGATGAATTCCAGCGTAGGCCAAAGCATGCCCATCAATTGCACCAGGCGCAGTGCGCGCGCAATGTATTCGCGGTTCAGATGCTCGAAAAGGGAAATTTGCGCATCTTCGCGAGCGAACGCTCTCACCAGCCGCGCGCCGGAATAGTTCTCCTGGGCCTGGGCGGAGATCTCGGAAAAGCTCGCCTGGATACGTTCGAAGCGATCGTGAATTTTGCGGCCCAGATACTGGGTAACGATGCTTGCCAGGGGCGCGGGCGCGAACGCGACCAGCGTCAGGTAGGGACTGTAATGCAGCAGGAAAAAGAGAGCGCCGACGGTGAAAACCACCGTGTTGGCGCTGTACATGATCGCCGGGCCCAGCAGCATGCGCACTGCGTTCAGGTCGTTGGTCATGCGCGCCATGATGTCGCCGGTACGGTAGCGCTGGTAGAACCCGGAGTCCTGCTTTTCGAGGTGGCGGAAGAGATCGTTGCGCAGGTCGAACTCGATTTCACGGGAGATGCCGATGAGGATCCAGCGCTGGGCATAGAGAAAGACGCCCTTGACTATGCCGATCGCAACCAGCGCGCCCACGAACCAGAACAACTGCCGGTGAGAAATGCCGCTCCGCAGCCCGTCGATGGCCTTTTCCAGGACCTTGGGGAAAAGCACGTAAATGGCATTCGTGCCCACCACGCACAAACTGCCCCACACGTACCCCCACTTGTAACGGCGCATGTAGGCGAAAAGTGGTCGCAGGTCGCGAAACATAACTCCATTGTATGGGCAACGCGGACCCGCACCTTGCTCGATGGCAGTTTGTGACGGGAAGCGGTCGCCGGTGTATTGGATGTCTCTGACCCGCGCGGTGATTCCAACCGTGGGCGAAATAATGGAATTCTCCCGCCCGGCCGATAATCCAAGGGGAGGCCGGCCGAACGGGCGAGTTCTGCGCGCCCCGCCAGGATCGCCTGCCGCAAGATATGGACAATGCTGAACCAACTGACAGGGAACGAAGGCGGCACGAACGCTTTACCTGCGATGGATATGCGGAGGTAGTGGTCTTCCGCCCCGAACTGCTTTTTCGCGGCGAGGTGAAGGACATCAGTCTGACCGGCTGCTACATCGCCACGCGTGCCCGGCTCAAACTCCAGCGCTATGCGGAGATCGAGCTCCGCTTTTCGGCAAACGGCCAACAATTGACTTCGTTGGCTCGGGTAATGGACATTCGTTCCGGCCAGGGCGTGGGGGTGGAATTCCTGCCAGGAGACCCGCGTATGAGCAAGCGTTTTCGAGATTTGATCGAGCAGCTCGGGACCCCATCCCGGTGACTGTGCGGACCAGGGAATCTAGGGCGTGTTAACCCTACCCGGACATCCGCCCTGGTAGTGTTAACAGGCCCTAGGTTGGGGTTCGCAAGAGCAGGTAACCGCCCGTAAGTCCGAACAAAACGTCGGCAGACCACGCGGCCAGGGGCGCGGGAAGATAATTCACATTTCCCATAGCGCCAAACAGGGCATCGACCACCCAGTAGGCCAGTGCCAGGGCAATGGCCACGGCGATGCCGGTAAGCGAGCCCCGCCGCCCCATCGAAAGCGCGAACGGAATCGCCAGAACTGCCATCACAATCGCGACCAGCGGATAGGCCAGCTTGTGCCAGAGGGCCACGCGCAGGCGCATGGTGTCGAAGCCGCTCTGGCGCAGATCCCGAATGTAGCTCCGCAGCTGTCCGAAGTTCATCTCCTGCGATTGCCAGCTTTCTTTTTTGAAGTAGCTGGGTTCCTCGTGAATTTCAGGAAAGGTGGTATTGATGAATTCGCGGAAGTCCGTCTGGTTGGCGCCGTTGAACCGGCGCTCCCATCCGTTCTGAAATCGCCAGGCCCCCTTGCTCGCATCCCAGAAGACGCGCCCTGCGAAGATTCGCCGGGATAGTGCGAACGTGTGCGGGTCGAATTCGAATACCGAGAGATTGGCGAATTCGTTGCGATCGGGGTCAAAGAACTGGTAGTAGAAGATGCGGCCCTGCCCACCGGGTTCCTGTTCCCCGAAGAGCCACTTCTGTTCGGGATGTAAAAACGTCTGCGGCGGGCGTCCCTTGATGGTGCTGCGCAATGCCTCCTGCCGCCGGTTCGCCTGGGGAAGATAAAACTGGTCGAACATGAAGAGGCTGATGGCCAGGATAGCCGAGATCGCAACAATGGGAATCACCAGCCGATAGAGGCTGATGCCGGTGGCCTTCATGGCGATCAGTTCGCTGTTCCGGTTGAGCACGCCGAAGGTGATGAGCACCGCGATGAGCACCGCCAGCGGCGCGATGTTGTAGAGCATGTTGGGAGTGAGATTGAAGAGATAGAGGCCAACGGTCATGGGCGCAATATGGTTGCGCAGCATGTCGCCGATCAGCTCAAAGAAAGTGAAAAGGAGCATCAAGAGCACAAACCCGGACAGGACCAGGACAAAGGTATTGACGAACTCGCGAATTACATATTCGTCCAGAATGCGCGGAAACACCCCCCGGGAAGACGCGCGCACCCCACGCGGTTGCAGGCGGTCGAAGAAACGGCTGATGTGAACGCCGTTCTCGGATATGGCAGTCGGAAATCTGACATTGGCCGCGCGGGAACTGAGGTTGACGATGGCGGTGAGTACCTTTCCGCCGCTGGCCATCTGCCACAGCAGAAACGTTCCCGCGGCGGCGAACAGAATATTGGCCAGCCACACCGCTATGAACACTGGAAGCTTGTTCTGGCGCGCCAGCGAAACTCCCGTGTACGAGAGAATGTAGTAGAGAACCACCAGCAGCAGGGTGTACACGAATCCTGAACTTTTGCCGCCCCGCCGCGACATCACTCCCAGCGGCACGCCCAGGAGCATCAGGACCAGGCATGCGGCGGGATACGAGAACCGGCTGTTCAACTCGATCAGATATCGTCTGCCTTCCGGGCCATGAATGCGATCCAGGAGCAAGCGCGTCGGCACGGCGTATACGGCCGTGTCCAAACGCCCGAGATGTACGTCGCTCTGTGGATTGAGCGATAACGGAAGGTCGGTGCTGGTAAATGTCGAAATGGTGTACTGCTGCGCGGCATCGACCGAGTGTTCCGCGCCATCGCGAAGGCGCATCAGCAATTCGGACGTTGAATCGTTGACCACGGTGGCCGAAGCTGCCGTAATAATGCGCGGGGCGGCGGGATCGCTGACATCGGCCATGAAGACCTGGCGCCAGTTGGCGGCCCCGGTGCCGCCGCGCACGTCCTGCACATAGAGGACATGGTTACGGAATTCCTCGTAGAAGACGCGCGGCTGAATCTGGTAGGACGCCTGCGATGCGGCCAGCGATTGTTCCATATCGAGGATGGCCTGGTTGGCGCGCGGAGCGATATACAGCGAATTGACCAAACCAATCACTGCCCCGCCGATCGCCAAAATGGAAGCGACACGAACGAAGTAGGTAACTCCCAGGCCGGAGGCCCGCATGGCGATGACTTCGCTGTCGGCAGCCAGCCGGCTGAACCCCAGTAGAATGCCCACCAGCACCGACATCGGGATGGTGACCCAAAACAGGTTCGGCAGCGTGAACAGAAAAATCTGCAGCACGTTGGTAAACGTGGAGCTGTTGCGCACCACCATTTCCAGGATCTGCGGCAAACGGGGTATGAATAGAATGAATGTGAACAGCGCGCATCCGATGAGTGCGTGGGAGAGAATCTCGCCGAGGATGTAGCGGGTGAGGATGCGCACGCAGGATTCCTGCTCCTAGTCTAACTTGCACCGGGTTCAGATTGCCTGCGACTGCTGCAGCGAAGCGGGCAGCCATCGACGCAGGCGGAGGCTGTTGGCCAGTACGCTTACCGAACTGAAGGCCATGGCGGCCGCCGCCACCCACGGGCTGAGCAGGATGTGGAAGCCGGGATAGAGAAGTCCCGCGGCGAGAGGAATACCGAGCACGTTGTAGACTACCGCCCAGGCGAGGTTCTGACGCATCACGCGCAGGGTGGCGCGGGCCAGGTCGAGAGCCGCGGGAATGGCCGATGGTTGAGCGCGCAGCAGCAGAACGTCGCCGGCTTCCTGGGCCAGGTCGGCACCGCTGCCCATGGCGATTCCGGCGTCAGCCTGCGCCAAAGCGCCCGCGTCGTTGATGCCGTCCCCCACCATGGCCACCCGCAATCCGCTTTTCTGCAGGGCGCGAATGCGCGCCAGCTTGCCCGCCGGGTCGAGTCCCGCTTCCACCTCGGTGATTCCCGCCTCGCGGGCGATTGGTTGGGCCGCTGCCGCAGAATCGCCCGTAAGCATGATGACCCGCAAACCGGATCCCTCATCCCTGGCGTGCCCGGATGGAATACCGCGAAGCGATGCAATGGCTGCGGCTGCATCGGGTCGTAACGCGTCGCGCGCGTCAAAGTATCCGGCCACGCTTCCTCCTATCGCCATCCACAGCCGGGTGACGCCGTTTGCGGGCGGAGCAATGCCGGGAGGCGGGGGGAGAAACATCTCCGCCAGCAACGCCTCGTTGCCAAGCACGCATTCACGCCCATCGACATTGGCCGTAAGGCCGCGGCCCGGCACGATCTGAACGTCGGCCGCGGGTGGCCAGCTCAGGCCGCGTTCACGGGCATAGTCGACCACGGCGTGAGCCAGCGGATGATTGGAGCGCTCTTCCGCGGCGGCTGCCCAGCGGAGCAGCGCTGTTTCGTCGTAGCTCGAGGTCGCATGTACCGATTCCAAAACCGGGCGTCCGACCGTCAGGGTCCCGGTCTTGTCGAGGACAATTGCATCCAGGTGTGCAAGCCGTTCCAGCGCTTCACCGCCTTTGAAAAGCACCCCGAGCTGAGCCCCTCGGCCCACCGCCACCGTAAGCGCTGCCGGCACCGCCAGCCCCATGGCGCAGGGACAGGCGATAACCAGGACAGCCACGGTGTTGGCTACCGCCAGGGAAGGGGAACCAGCGATCATCCACACCAGCAATGTAATCAGCGCCAGGCCCAGGACTACCGGGACAAAAATCGCGCTGGCCCGGTCCGCGAGCCGTTCCATGGGAGCGCGCGAGGATTGCGCCTGCTCCACCAAGCGCGTGATCTGCTCCAGTACCGTGGCTTTGCCCAGTGATTCGGCGCGGCACACCACTGCGCCGTCGTAGTTCAGCGACCCGGCCAACACCCGGCCCCCCGGTTCCCGCGACAGCGGCGTCGATTCACCGGTCAGCATCGATTCGTCCACGCTGGTGCGGCCTTCGAGGATGGTCGCGTCTACTGGGAAGCGCTCGCCAGGCAGGATCAGGACGTGGTCGCCCCGACCAATCTCATCGAGAGGAACAATGGTCTCGACCCCATCGACGATGCGACGCGCATTTACCGGGCGCAGGCGGCTCAGTGAATCAAGCGCTGCAAGAGCCCGGCGCTTCGCCCGGTTCTCCAGGGCTTTGCCCAGCAGCAGGAACCCCAGAATCAGCAGGACCGCATCGAAGTAGACCTGGTGGTTGGCCGAAGGACGGACGGTTGAATAGGCCGAATAGAGGAAGGCGACGCTGGTCCCCAGGGCGACCAAGGTATTCATGTTCGTCGTGCGGTGGCGCAGTCCGCGCAGGGCGTTGGCGAAGATGCCGCCGCCGGCCCACACCATCAGAATGGCGGTTCCCGCCAGCAGCGTCCAGCGCAGCAGGCCAGGGGACAGCGCGTAGACCCAGGGCAACGCGCGCATCATCGCGTGATCGGCGGCGCCCATCTCCGAACCGAGCGGCATGGACAGCAGCATCGCGGCCGCTCCGCCCGCGATCATCGTTCCTGCTTTCACCCCTGCGGTTCCAGAGGAGCCATGCAAACGGCGGTCTTCTTCGCCTGACCCATCGGCGCGCGGCAACACGGCGTCATAACCGGCGCCGCGGATGGCCTCCACCAGCTTTTTCGGTTGTGCCCGGGTTGGGTCGAAGACCACGCTGGCACGATGGGCCATCAGGTCGACGCGGGCCGACTCCACACCTTCCGTGGAACGCAGTGCTTCTTCCACGTGATGCTGGCACGCGGCGCAAGTCATGCCAAGCACCGGCAGGTTTACCGATTCTCTGGCGGGCTCGGGCAAGCGTTTACCCTGCGTGGGGCGGATTTGTCTCGCCCGTGGGGTCAAGATGGGCGCTGTAACCCGCCTTCTGGATCACAGCCAGCGCGCGGTCAACCGGGTCAGGATCCTGGCCAGACTCGATGCGAGCCACCTCCATGCGAGCCGTCTCGATTCGAGCTGCCTCGATTCGAGCTGCCCCCAGGCGAACCTCTTTGACGTTCAAACCCTCGCTTGCCAGCGCCTGGCTGACCCGGCGCACACAGGCGCCGCAGTGCATTCCGTCGATGCGCAATGTGAATTCGGCCATGATTTGCCCCTGTACCCATTGATGATAGCTGCAGGGGAAGGATGCAACCATGTCTCGCGTGGCGAAACGCGGCAGGGGCGCCAGGATCACGCCGGCGTGGAGTTTAGCGAACTCTGTAGAGGTAGAGGCTGAGCGCCATGAGAGCCATCCCCAGCGCGCCCACCCAGCGATGCTGGCCGAACTCTATGCGTTCCCGTGCCGGCGCCGGCGCCCCATACAGCATCGAGAGCACGGATTCGGCCATCTGCGATATGGCCGCCGCCCACCTGTCAAGCAGGCCAGGCACAAACCCGATGATGATGAGAATGAGACCCATCACAACACCGGTCATGAATTGGTTGAATTCGATCACAGAGGTTGCTTCTACGTTCGCATGAAATAAACGGCGGAGTCAACCAGATTCCTGCCCAGTGACCGTCTTGGCTATGCGGGAATATCGTAAAGAAATGGTAGAAAGAGAATTTCCCTTGACGCCGCTGGTGGGAGTGGGTGGCGTCGTGGTGCATGACAACCGGGTCCTCCTCGTCCAGCGGGGGAGGGAGCCATTGAAAGGCCATTGGTCCATCCCCGGAGGCTTGATCGATGTGGGCGAAAGCCTTCGGGACGCGGTCATTCGGGAAGTGAAGGAAGAGACCGGGCTGGATGTGGAACCGGTCGAACTCATCGAACTGCTTGACCGTATCTATCGCGAGGATGAGAGGGTGCGCTACCACTACGTGATCGCCGATTATCTCTGTCGCGTGATCGGCGGGGCGCTCGGTGCGGCTTCGGATGCGGACGCGGTCCGCTGGGTGGAGCGGCCCGAATGGAATTCGCACTCCGCATTGCACCTCGACCCCATTACCACGCGCGTCATAGAAGCCGCATGGCAGCGGGCCAGAAGCATTCAGGGCAAGACAGGAGACACTCTGTGAAATCGAAGCGCAAGCTGGCTATTGCGGCACTGCTGGTTATCGCATTCATTGCGGCCGTGGCAGCCGGATTCTGGGAGCGCCCTCTCAGCTATTTCAACGGACTGACCTACGTGCAGATGCGCCTGGGTGGAGCGAAAAGCCGGTACGTGACGGTGGGTGGACACCGCATGCACTACTACCTGATGGGTCCCGACGCGGGCCCCCCGGTCGTGCTGGTGCACGGATTGGGCGGCCGTTCCGAGGATTGGCGCAACCTGGCGCCCTTCCTTGTTCGTGCCGGTTTCAGCGTCTACATGCCCGACCTGCCAGGCTACGGCCGCAGTGACAAGCCCGCCGACTTTTCCTACTCGATTCCCGATGAGGCCCAGTCCGTGGTCGGTTTCATGGATGCAGTCCGTCTCCAGCAGGTCGATCTGGGAGGATGGTCGATGGGCGGATGGATTGTGCAGTACCTCGCTCTCAGGCATCCCGAGCGGGTCGCAAAGCTGATGCTGTTCGACAGCGCCGGCGTCCAGGAGAAGCCGGCATGGAATACCGATCTGTTCACCCCGGTGTCCGCCATGGAACTCGACCAGCTGGATGCATTGCTTATGCCCCATCCCCCCGCGGTTCCCAGCTTTATTGCGGCCGACATTCTGCGTACGTCGCGGAACCGCGCATGGATCATTCACCGCGCCCTGACCTCGATGCTCACTGGCCGCGATGCCACCGACACGCTCCTGCCCGAGCTGAAGATGCCGGTGCTGATCGTGTGGGGCGCCCTGGACCACATCACCCCGCTGAGCCAGGGAGAGACGATTCACCGGCTCATTCCGCAATCGCAGATGGAGGTGGTGCCCGGCTGCGGCCATCTCGCCCCGGTGCAGTGCGC
>DASXXV010000347.1:0-19842 GCA_036502905.1 Occallatibacter sp.
GCCGCACCCCGGGTTGAGTCGCGTTCGAACATAGCTCACCGCGCTCGTCGGTCATGAAACAAGTCAACCGCTCGGGGATAGCAGTCTTAATCATGATCAAGAAGAGCTTAGAGCCAACGCAACACCCTTCGGCGTGATGCCTATCACTAATTAGTGTCATTTAACCGACTTACCCGATTCCTTTAGAAAGAAACTTCCAGCCTGCCATCAAGAAGGACCTTCAAAGAACGGTGTTCCTGCGAGGGGGAAGAACGGGCCGGCGCATCGCCGGTCCAGCCTGCCGGTGTGGCAGCCAAGCTCCTCCGGGGCGCCTATAGACCGGTGGCTGACCGTTGCCGTCCGGGTTACCAGCCAAGGGTCTTAGGCGCTGGGGTGATCGTGACCGGCGGGCTCCATGTAGGGTCACGCGGCCCGGCGGATGGAACGGGAGCAAGAAATGCAATCCATTTCCGGAGTTTCTGAACGGATGGAGATTGTTTGCTTCAAAATGCGTCAAACGGACCCTAAGTGCCACACAAAACCGACGCTATTTGCTGTTGGTCAAAGAGCTTGTAAGCCCATGTAAATTCAAATCCATCGGCCATTTTGACGGGTAATTTTCCTTGTAAAGATGTTTCCCCGCGGGATGTAATGGCTGCAGATTCCGGAACTGCCGAATGAACCCCGTCCGGCAGTGGTGAACGGCTGGCGAGTCCATCCCTTTTCGGATCGACTGGCTTCGAGGGTCGATAAGCCCAAAAATCGAAGTTTGCCAAAATTGAAGTTTGCCTTTGACGTGCAACAACGTCGCAAAGAGATTTTCGGCCCACCATAGGGCAACGCCGTGTGGACCGGGAGGCGCTCGCAATGTCATCAGGAAGTACCTTTACTCATTTGCTGTCTCGGGTTTTGTTCTCTGCCGCCCTTGGCCTGGCCGGAATCGGAGCGCTTGCGGCGCAGGAACAGCCGCAGACCCCCGACAAGGAAACCCTGCAATTGCTGCTCAAGCGGATCGACCAGCTGGAGACAAGGGTGAAGCAGCTCGAAGCGGATCGGCCGCCCGTCCCCGCAGATGCGGCGTTGCTCAAGACCCCCGCGAACGCCCCTGCGCCTTTGCCGGGAATGGATGGTTCCCCCGCCTCGAACTGCGCCGCCCAACCACCCCCGGCATCCACGCAGGTGGCCTCTGCGGGCGGCCCTTCCGAGCGCGCCGCAGCTCTGCAAAATGCTGTCGCGCAAGCCGCGGGTTCCGGTTCCTCCGATTCCGACCAGGCACAATCCGATCCCATGATGGACCGTATGGACGTGAGCCGTACCCTGCTGCGCATCCGCGGCTTCGGCGACATCTCCGTGCACGGCGACACCCGCGAGGGGGACCACAGCACTTTTTCCTTAGGGCAGCTCGACCTTTTCGTCACCTCCGATGTGTCTGACAAGTTCAAGTTTCTGGGCGAAATCGTCTTTGAGGCTGGCCCAACCAATATCTACGGTACGGTGGATGGCGAGCCCAACAGCTTCAGCGTGGATGTCGAGCGTTACCTGCTGCAGTACTCCCACAACGACTACTTCAACGTCTCCGCTGGCCGGTTTCACACCGCCATCGGCTACTACAACACGGCCTACCATCACAGCTCCTGGCTGCAGACCACTACCGGAAGGCCCTTCCTCTTCGATTTCGAAGACCACGGCGGAATCCTTCCCATTCACACCGTTGGCGTGACCGTCACCGGAGAGGTCCCTTCGGGTTCCTTGGGATTGCACTATGTTGCCGAACTGGGCAATGGCCGGGCGTCGCGTCAGCCTCTGGTGCAGGAGCCGGTACAAAACGAGCTTGATGATGAAAACCGCAAGGCTTTCAACCTGGCGCTCTTCGCGCGCCCCGAGGCGATCCGCGGACTGCAAACCGGATTCTCCTTCTATCGATATGTGATGGCGCCGGCCAACCAACCGAGGATCGGCGAGTCGATCCTCGCCGGGCACGCCGTTTTGATCCGACCCAAGTACGAATGGCTCAATGAGGCACTGGTGGATCGCCATGCGATCCTGGGCACGTCGACGGTATTCAACACTCCCGGTTTCTACAGCCAGGTGTCGAAACAGTTTGGTTCGTATCGTCCTTACCTGCGCTATCAGTACGTGAATGCATCCAACCGCGAACCGCTGTTCTCCGACGTGGGCTTGCGCCACGGTCCATCCGCCGGACTGCGCTTCGACGCCAGCGAATCGGTCGCCCTGAAATTTCAGTACGACTACACTTTCCTGCGAAACCAGGAGGGCATTAGCCAACTCGCGCTCCAGATGGGCTTTACGTTCTGATTCAATAGTCTTCGCATGCGCCGACTGACCACGATCTTGATCGCTGCCGTACTTCTCGCCCTGCCCCAGTTGGACATGGTCCGGGCGCGCGCGGGCGCACGTTCGGCTGCGGCGAACGAGACGGCTGGTCCGACAGAACCGCTGGTCATCGTGGTGAATCGCTCCAATCCTGTCGATGAGGTCTCCTCCGCCGAGTTGCGCAAGATCTTCCTCGGCACCCGCAGCCACTGGGCCAATGGCCGGCGGATTACCCTGGTCATGCGCGAACCCGGAGAGCCCGAACGCAGCACCATCCTTCGCGATGTCTGCAGCATGACCGAGGAACAACTCAAGAACCACTTCCTCCACGGCCTCTTTACCGGGGAAATCCTGGTTTCTCCCAAGATCCTGTCGTCTCCCACAGGAGTGCGAAAATTCATATTCAACGTGCCCGGAGCGATCGGTTATCTCCGCATCGGCGATGTCGATCCGACCGTCAAAATTCTCCGCATCGACGAACTTCTCCCCGAGGATAAGGCTTATAAACTGCGCGTGCAGACGGAGCCAGTGAGCGGAAATTGAAACCTGCAGCCAAATTCGTGACGCCGTCCCGCACCCTCAATCCGATGCCCCTGTTGGATCGCGTTTTGAATACGTCCTCGCGTTACAGCGCGGTTCTCCTGCTGTTCATGGTTTGCTGCGGGGTAGCGGTGGTGGCACTGCTCATGATCCGCGACCTGGAGCAGGCCAACAGCGAGGCGCAGGAAATCTATACGGGATCGGTTCACGGCCTGCAGCGCATCGGGGAACTGCAATACGAGGCGCAGGAAACGCGCCGCGCGACCCTGTATGCGCTCACTACCACGGACAGCAATCTCCAGGTCGAGTACGCTGATCAAACCCGCGAGGCCGACCGCCGCGTTACCGAGGGCATCGCGGAATATCGCAACGAGGCCAGGTCTGCCAAGGTACTGGCCCTCGCCGACCGGGTCAATCATGACTGGATCACCTATCTCGTCCTGCGCGATGAAGTGCTTGCCTCTATCCTCGAGGGAAGCACCCAGGAGGCGGTGAGCCTCGATCTCCGGGGCGGCGTACCGGCCTTCGAACGCGTCCGCAAGGACCTCGACGAGGTGAAACGGCTTTATGCCGAGGATGCTTCGCGGCGGGAAGCGGACCTGGCGGCCTCGGCGCGGCGGACGGTCAACAAGCTGGTCGGAATTACGACGTTCACGTTTCTGCTCTCCAGCGCCGCGGTGTGGGCCATTCAGCGTAGCCGCATGCTGAGTCGGATGCAGTTGGCGGAATTGCAGATGGAGTTCGTGGCGTCGGTGTCGCACGAGCTGCGCACCCCGCTCGCCGTCATTCGCTCGGCGGCCGACAATCTCGCCGACGGCCTTATCCGTGATCGCGAAGCGATGCGCAAGTACGGCAACATCCTGCAGCACCAGAGCCGCAGCATGACCGACCTGGTTGACCAGATCCTGCTGTTCGCCTCCACGGAAGACAGGACCAACCGTTATGTCCTCCGGCCCGTCGCGGTGAAAAAGATCATCGATGCCGCAATGTCCGACACCGAAAGCGTGGTGCACTCGGCGGGATTCACCGTCGATGTGACCGTCGACTCCGACCTGCCGCCGGTGATGGGAGACCTGGGCGGCATCTCCCAATGCCTTCAGAACCTCATCGGCAATGCCCTCAAATATGGCGGCCAGGATCGCCTGATTACCCTGCGCGCCACCCGTTTCTCCTCCAACCACAGCGCCGTCGACGAGCTGCGTATTTCGGTCGCCGATCGCGGCATGGGAATAGATTCCTCCGAAATCGGTTTGATCTTCGATCCGTTTTACCGCAGCCCGCGGGTCCAGGCCTCCCAGATTCACGGGACCGGACTCGGCCTGCCCTTGGCCAAGAGGATCGCTGAATCCATGGGCGGACGGCTCACCGTCCAGAGCCAGCTCTCCGTAGGAAGCACCTTCAACCTGCACCTGCAATTCGCAAAAGGAGAAGACATGGAGGTGGCTGAGGCGAACGCCCGCTATTCTCCGTTGTCGCGGTCATGAACGAACACATTCTCATCGTCGAAGACGAACAAGAGTTGTGCCTGACCCTGGGCGACCGCCTGCGCAGCGAAGGGTATGCGGTCGACGTTGCCTTTGACGGCAAAAGCGGATTCGAGAAAATCAACCAGGCGCCCTTCGACCTGGTGATCCTCGACATCATGCTGCCCATGCGCAGCGGTCTCGATCTGTGTGTCGATATCCGCCGCTCGGGATACACCACCCCCATCCTGATCCTTACCGCTTTGAGCCAATCCGTGGAAAAAGTCGCGGGCCTGAAGCTCGGCGCTGACGACTATGTCACCAAGCCATTCGACACCATGGAACTGATGGCCCGCGTGGAGGCCCTGCTGCGGCGATCGCCCAACCGGCCCGACAATATGGGCGCCATGCAGGAGGTGATTCGTCTCGGAGCCGTCGTGCTCGATACCCGCAAAAGCCGCGTCACCCGCGATGGCCAGCCCGTGAACCTTACTTCGCGCGAGTACCAGCTCTTCCGCTACCTGGTGGAGCATCGAGGCGTGACCGTCTCTCGCGAAGAACTCCTCGAACAGGTGTGGGGCCACATCGCCGGCACCCTCACGCGTACCGTCGACATGCACATTGCCAGCCTTCGCCAGAAACTCGAGTTGCAGCCCAAGAAGCCGGAAATGATCATCACCGTCCCGCTCATGGGATACAAGTTCCAGATCTGAGACAGGGTCTGGAACGCGGCAAATGCCGCGCGTATGACAACGCCAGACGCAGATTAGCCTGGTGGCGGAAGCACGCCCCCGCTCTGTTCGCTGGATCCCGGGTGATCGAACGCGCCCGGCCGGCGGGCTTCTGGTCATCTTATGCGCTGGAGCATGACGCGGCGTTTCGCACCGTGCGGACCCATCCTGAATTCATCCATGAAATCGATACGGCCAGGACGCTCGAAGCCGATTTTCGGGGCGTGTGCGATAAAGAACTCGGAGCGGGGTTCTTTCAAGCTCCCGGGAAGACCGGTATTTGACACGGGGCGCGGGGCATCGG
Source organism: Occallatibacter sp. (assembly GCA_036502905.1). Lineage (GTDB taxonomy): Bacteria > Acidobacteriota > Terriglobia > Terriglobales > Acidobacteriaceae > Telmatobacter. Next base: position 5,352 of record DASXXV010000347.1, read on the forward strand.
TCATCCTGTCCGTGAAGGAGACGCGACCGGATGCCGCCTTCTGTCTCGAGAACAATCCCTCCCGCCAGCCCGGGCATCTCTCTGCCTGTGACACTGACGGCTACCGCGGAAGCTGAAGTTCCTTTTGCCAGGCGCGAATTCCCCACGGCCGGGGGAACGGTCCGATGAAGCCATCCAATGGCCGTAATCGCGTCGTCATCGAAGACCTCAACCCCCAGGTGGATGGTGGGCGCCATCCCGCCTGCCGCGTCATTGGCGACGAGGTGGCGGTGAGCGCAGTCGTGTTTGCCGACGGGCACGATCACATCGGTGCGCAACTGCTCTACCAGCGCCCCGGCGATCGAAAATGGCGTTCCACGACCATGACGCCATCCGGCAATGACATCTGGACCGGGTCATTCAAAGTGGACAAGCTGGGCGGCTGGCGATTCACCGTGCTCGGCTGGGTTGACCATTTCATCACCTGGGAAAGCGAGTTGCGTAAGCGACTCGCCGCCCAGGGCGATCCGGCCCAGGCCGTGGCGGTGGCCGAGCCCGACGCCACCATGGTCCCCAGCACCAGCGGCGGATGGACCGTGACCTCCGTGGGCGGCGATCAGAATATTCCGCTGGCGCTGCGTACCGGCGCCATCCTTTTCAAGAAAGCCGCCGAGCGCGCCGGTGGCGCCGACTCCAAACGGTTGCTGGAAGCAGCGCGCATGCTGAACGAACGTGCCGAACGCAATGACCCCTACTACGATTACCCGCTCACTCAAGACTTGGTCGAGCTGATGAACCGCTATCCCGACCAGGGCTTCGCCACCCGGTACGAGCCGGAGATTCCCCTCTGGGTGGATCGCGAGCGCGCGCGGTTCTCCGCGTGGTATGAGCTGTTTCCGCGCTCGGCCTCTCCGGTTCCAGGCAACCACGGCACCTTCGCCGACGTGGAGCGGCAGCTTCCCGACATTGCGAAGATGGGATTTGACATTCTCTACCTGCCTCCCATCCATCCCATCGGGCGCGCCTTCCGTAAGGGCAAGGAGAATTCAACCGTATCCCAGCCCGACGACGTGGGCAGCCCCTGGGCTATCGGCGACAAGTCGGCCGCGCCGGATCCGTCCGATCCCCACCGCATCAAGGAGGATGACGGCGGGCATAAGTCGATTCACCCCCAACTCGGCACCTATGCCGATTTCGATCGCCTGGTGGGCGCAGCCAGGGCTCATGGCATGGAGATCGCCCTCGACATCGCGTTTCAGTGCTCCCCCGATCATCCCTGGGTGACAGACCATCCCACCTGGTTCAACATCCGTCCCGACGGCTCCATCCAATACGCCGAAAATCCCCCCAAGAAATACCAGGATATTTACCCGCTCAACTTCGAGTCGCCCGACTGGCGGGCGCTTTGGGATGAGTTGTACTCGGTTTTCGAGTTCTGGATCAAGCACGGCGTGAAGGTGTTCCGCGTCGACAATCCGCACACCAAGGCGATGCCGTTCTGGGAGTGGTGCCTGACTTCCCTGCGCGCCAAATATCCCGATACGATCTACCTCGCCGAGGCGTTCACTCGCCCGCACGTCATGTACTGGCTGGCCAAGGCGGGATTCACCCAGTCGTACACTTACTTCACATGGCGCAATACGAAAGGGGAATTGCAGAGCTACCTCGAGGAGATTACGCGGCCTCCGGTCAGCGATTTCTTCCGGCCCAACTTCTGGCCCAACACGCCCGACATCCTGCACAAGTCCCTGCAGGATGGGGGCAAACCCGCGTTCCTGTTCCGCCTGGTGCTGGCGGCGACCCTGACAGCCAATTACGGCATCTACGGTCCGGCCTACGAACTGTGCGAGAATGCGCCCGCCAAGCCCGCGCCGGGCCGCTCCGAGTCGGAAGAATACCTGATGAGCGAGAAGTACGAGATCCGCCAGCGCGATCGCAATGCTCCCGGCTCCCTGGTCCCTTTCATCTCCACCATCAACCAGATTCGCCGCACCAATCCGGCGCTGCAATCAAACGACACCCTGCTGTTTCACACCATCGACAACCCCAGCATGATCGCCTACTCCAAGACCACGCGCGATCTGAGAAATGTAATCGTGGTTATTGTCAATCTCGACCCGGTATACCAGCAGTCCGGCTGGGTCGATCTCGATCTTCCCCGGCTGGGTCTCGGACCCGGCGATACCTATGTTGTTGAAGATCTGTTAAACGGACCCAGTTATACGTGGCAGGGGCGGCGGAATTACGTCGCTCTGCGGCCGGGAACAGTGCCGGCGCATATTTTCAGGGTCGCACGCCAGCCGTAAGTCCTGGACTCGTGATCCGTACGGCGGAAACGTTGCCGATGCCCCGGCGCCAAAGGCCATCGGACCCCTCGGAAGAACCCTAGTCGCATCCAACTAGCTCGGAGAACCGCAGATTGAAGAAGCTGGCCAGCGCAGTCGATCCACTTTGGTATAAAGACGCGATCATCTACGAGATTCACGTGCGCGCGTTTGCCGATTCCAACAACGACGGCATCGGCGATTTCCCCGGCTTGTTATCCAGGCTCGACTACCTCCAGGACCTGGGCGTCACCTGCCTTTGGGTTCTGCCGTTCTTCCCGTCGCCCCTGCGCGATGACGGTTATGACATTGCGAACTATGTTGATGTCAATCCGTCTTACGGCACGCTCGCCGATTTCAAAGCATTCCTCGACGCCGCTCACCAGCGCAACATGCAGGTAATGATCGAGCTCGTCATCAACCACACCAGCGATCAGCATCCCTGGTTCAAAGCCGCGCGCCTCGCTCCCCCCGGCTCGCCGCAGCGCGACATGTACGTGTGGTCCGACTCCGACCAGAAATTCAAGGACGCACGCATTATCTTCACCGACACGGAGAAATCCAACTGGACATGGGACGAAGCGGCCAAGGCCTACTACTGGCACCGCTTCTTCTCCCACCAGCCGGACCTGAATTACGACAACCCGCTGGTGATGGAAGAAGTGCTGAAAGCCATGCGCTTCTGGCTCGACATGGGCGTGGACGCGCTGCGCCTGGACGCCATCCCCTACCTGGTGGAACGCGACGGCACCAACTGCGAAAACCTCGCCGAAACCCACGTCATCATCAAACAGCTCCGCGCGGCCATCGACGAGGGCTATGCCAACCGTCTGATCCTGGCCGAGGCCAACCAGTGGCCCGCCGACGTGCGCCCCTACTTCGGCGACGGCGACGAGTGCCACATGGCCTTCCACTTCCCGCTCATGCCGCGCATCTACATGGCGTTGCGCCAGGAAGACCGCCTGCCCATCACCGACATCATGGCTCAGACCCCGCCCATTCCCGACAACTGCCAGTGGGGCCTGTTCCTGCGCAACCACGATGAGCTCACGCTCGAAATGGTCACGGACGACGAGCGCGACTATATGTACTTCGCCTACTCGGGCGATCCCCGCATGCGCATCAACGTTGGCATCCGCCGCCGCCTGGCGCCCCTGGTGGACAACAACCGCCGCCGCATCGAACTGCTGAACTCCATCCTCTTCAGCTTTCCCGGCACGCCCATCATCTACTACGGCGACGAGATCGGCATGGGCGACAACATTTATCTCGGCGACCGCAACGGCGTGCGCACGCCCATGCAGTGGACCTCCGACCGCAACGCCGGCTTCTCCAAGTGCGATCCCGCCCGGCTCTACTTTCCGGTGATCATGGACCCCATTTACGGGTACCAGGTGGTCAACGTCGAAGCGCAGCTGAGCGACCAATCCAGCCTTCTCCACTGGACCCGCAACATGATCGCCCTGCGCAAGCTGTTCCAGGTCTTCGGGCGCGGAACGCTCACCTTTCTTAATCCCTCCAACCGCAAGATTCTCGCATATCTGCGCGATCTCGATCGCGGCGACGGCACGCACGAAACCATCCTCTGCGTGGCCAACCTGAGCCGTTTTGCTCAGCCGGTCTCACTTGACCTCTCGGCATTCGTGGGCATGGAACCGGTGGAGATGCTGGGCTACGTTTCCTTCCCCACCATCACCGAAGGGCCCTACGCCCTCAGCATTGCCCCCTATTCGTACCTGTGGCTCGAACTGCAGCCCGCCGGCGTGCGCCAGGAACAGCTGCCGGAGCTCACCCTGGAAGCGCCGCCCCAGAACTCCCCGGAGGAATTCGCTGTCCTTGATCTGCTCACCAAGGGCTGGTCGGGCTTCATCGCGGGGCACGGCGCCGAGGTGTTGGAGACTTCGATGGCTGCATGGCTTCCGCGGCAGCGCTGGTTTGGCGCCAAGACTCGCAAGATTCAATCCGTACGCGTGATCGACTGGGCGGAGCTTCCCGCCGCCGTTGCCGCCAACACCATCGTCCCGCCCGCCTCCGACCTGCCCGCCGCAACCTCGATTCCGCCGGCCCTGTTTTACTTCGAAATCGACTACGGGAATGGTTCGTGCGACGTCTACCAGGCGCCGCTGGCTTTCAGCGCCGGCGCGGATGCGGACGAGCTGACCGCGAACGCCACCCAGAGCATTATTGCCATGCTGCCCTCGCCCGTGGGATCCGGCGTGCTGCACGATGCCACGGTGCGCGAGGACTTCCGCCAGGGCCTGCTCACCCTGATCGAACGCAACGCCACCCTTGGCCTGTCCACCCGGCGGGAAGCCGCATTGGAAGTGGCCGCCTCCCTTGTCGCGGCCTCCACCGGGAACCATGCCCGCGACGAAGCCGCCGCCGGACAAGCCGAGGAAGTGCTGGCGCACCCCGAGCGTGCCACCCATAACCCGGCCGGCGCCGGGGAAGTGCACCTCCGCCCCCACGAACTGTTTCCGGCTTCCGAATTAGTGGCCGTGGCAAACTCGGTTCCGGGCTCGACCGATCCGGTTGTTCCCTCCGCCCCGCCGCTGCCATCGCCGCCGCATCCGCTCACGCCCGTCACCGTGGCTCCCCTGCCCATTACCGCCCAGCCTGGGGAAGCCGCTGCTCCACCGCGTTCCACAGCTCCATCTCCGTCTCCCAACGCGCAGAGGAATCATCCCCGCGAATCGCCCTCGGCCGGCGACCCCGTGCCCCAGTGCGGCCGTCTGGATGCAAGGGCATCGTCAGCCTTCGCGTCGGTGTACAGCGGACAACGACTGCTCTCCCGGGTAGGCTCGGCCGAGCAGTCGAACACCTCGATCATCTATGGGAAACAGCTCATCCTGAAACTGTTCCGCCGTCTTCAGCCCGGCGAGAACCCCGACGTCGAAATCGGCCGGTTCCTGACCGAGGTGGCGCGCTTCCCGCGCATCCCTAAGTTCCTCGGCGACCTGTCCATCTGTCCCCAGGGCGGCCAGCGAACCACCATCGGCATGCTGCAGAGCCTGGTGGCCAACCGGGGCGATGGATGGCAATGGTTCCTCGACCAGCTCCCCGCGTTCTTCACGTCGGTGGCGGATCTTCCGGCGCCCCCGGAGACTGCGCCGCCTGGCTTTGTCTTCCCCCTGCAGCCCCCGCCGGAGGCGCTCGAGAACGCCGGCGCCACCATGGAAGCCGCCGCTCTCCTTGGACGGCGCACCGCCGAAATGCACCTCGCTCTCGCCGCACCCACCGACGACAGCGCTTTTACGCCTGAGCCGTTTACGCCCGAAGACCTGGCCCGCGACGCGCGCCGCATTGAGACCCAGATAGTTGCCGCACTCGACGCCCTGAAGGCGCGGCTGCCAGGCCTCAATGACGCCATCGCGGACGATGCCGCCCTGCTGCTCTCCCGACGCCGCGAGCTCATCCGCCGCGCGCACGCGATTGAAGGTATCGCGACCGCGGGCAAGCGCATCCGCATTCACGGCGACTATCATCTCGGCCAGACCCTGCGCACCGGGGGGGACAACCAGCCCGGCGACTTTATCCTTCTCGATTTTGAGGGCGAGCCCGCGCGTCCTCTGGTCGAACGCCGCCAGAAGCAATCACCCCTGAAAGACGTGGCCGGAATGGTGCGCTCGTTCTCCTATGCCGCCTTCTCCGCCCTGGAGCAGTTCCTTTCCGGTGAAGGCGGCAGTAAGGTGAACCCGGACAAGTTTTTTACCTGGGCGAAACTTTGGCAGAACTCGGCCTCTGCTGCCTTCCTCGATGCCTACTGCGCGACGATTTCCGCCGATCTTCTTCCGCCCCCGGAACAGGCCCAAGCGCTCTTCACCGCCTACCTGCTGGAAAAGGCGCTCTACGAATTGCTTTACGAGCTGAACAACCGCCCCGCCTGGCTTCGCATCCCCATCGGTGGCATCCTATCTATGTAGGCCTGCAGTGGACATTGAACAGTGGACAGTGAACAATCAAAGACAGAACAGCCCGATGTACCGGATCCGGCTCAACGGTTGAGCATCCACTGACTTCCAATAACTCGTTGCACTTTCTATGGCGATCGCAGACCCCATCCCCGAGTTTTCGCGTCCACCTGCCCGAACTGGCTTTGCCCTCCTCGTGCTGGTGGCGCCCTTGCCGGCCATCCAGCTGGAAAGCCTGCTGGCCAAGCTCGCCGCCACCTTTCCGCCCGACGATCTGCTAATCGCCACTCAAAACGAGGTCGGCACGGACGTTTTCCTTCCCCTGCACATCGTCAACGCCGCGGTGACCCGTACCACCTGGACCCTGACGGCTGCGGATTTCGTGAATGCCTACGAGCTTGCGCAGAAGCACGAGGCCAAGGCAATCCTCATGCTGGGGCCGGATTCGGGCTCGCTCAGCGCCAACGCCTTGCATGACCTCGCCAGCGCGGCGCAGTCGGGTTCCATCGACTTGGCGGTCCCCTTCTACGATCTGCCCCCGCACGCCGGCCTGGTGAACTCGGCAATACTGTACCCCGTCACGCGCGCTCTCTATGCGACGCGCGCCCGGTTTCCTCTGGCAATCGATCTTGGCCTTTCCCTGCGCATGGCGGAAAAACTAAGCGCGGCCGGCCAGCGCCTGGTTGCCATGGGGCAGGAGGATGGACTGATTTGGCCCACCGCCGAGGCCGTCGTCGCCGGCTTCACCATTGAACAGGTGGATGTGGGCGACCGCGCGCTCCCCCAACCGGCCGATCCCGATGTCCGCTCCATCCTCGGCCATGTTACGGGGTCGCTGTTTTCGGATATAGAAGCCAAGGCCGCCTTCTGGCAAAGGGCGCGCCGCTTGCCCCCTCCCCGGAATTCGGTTCCCCAGCGCCATTCCGTCGAGACCCATCCCGACATCATGCCCATGATCGAGGGCTTTCGCCTGGCCTACAGCAACCTGCTGGAAATCTGGTCGCTGGTTCTGCCGCCCAACACCCTTCTCGGCCTGAAGCGCCTCTCGGTCGTGGACCCCGCTTCGTTTCGCATGCCTGAAAATCTCTGGGCCCGCATCGTCTACGACTTCCTCATTGCGTTCCGGCTGCGCACCATCAACCGTGGCCACCTGCTGGGCGCGCTCATACCGCTTTATCTCGCCTGGGTAGCGGGCCACATCAACATCAACGCCTCGGGCGCCGATGCCGAACGCCACATCGAAGCCGTCGCAGCTGCATTCGATGCTGATAAACCTTACCTGGTCTCGCGCTGGCGCTGGCCGGACCGGTTCAATCCATGACGACCCTGCTCGTCCCGGCTTCTTCCATGCATTGGTGAACCAATGAGGGATTTAACAGGGTTGACATAAAGGAGTGAGTCCGATGCTTACGTTCTTCGCAATGTTCCTGCAGTCCAAGTACGCGGCCGTGCCGCAGCCGGCGTATTCCGATAATGGGTCGGTCCTGCATCACATGTCGGACGCCCTGCACCAGTCCCTCTATCGCGTTCTCTCGCTACTCATCGCTATCCTGCCAGGAATTCTCGCCTTCTTCGTGGCGCTGTGCGTTTTCACTCTCATCGGCATGGGCATCTCCGCATTGCTGCGCCGCGGACTCACATGGATCAAGGCCGACGAACGGTTTGCCCGTACGCGGCTGGCCGTCGATTGGACGCCGTCCAGTTCGCCCACCGAGGTCGTCGCCCGGGCATCGTTCTGGGCCTGCGTTTTGCTCGGCTTGGTCATCGGCGTTTCGGCCTTCGACGCGTCCTATGCCACGAGCACCCCGCTGCCCGTTTCGCTTCTGCCTTACCTGACGCATGCCGTAGGCGCGATTCTGCTGCTGCTGGCGGGAACCCTCATTGCCCGCTTTCTGGCCCGTTCCGTCCTCATCAGCGCGGTCAATGCGCAACTGCAGTACGCGCGCTTCCTGTCGCTGGGGGTGAAATGGCTGGTGCTGGTCCTTACAGCGGCCATGGTGCTCGATCACCTGGAGATCGGCGGAGCCATCGTAGCCCTGGCCTTCGGCATTCTGTTCGGAGGAATCGTGTTAACGCTTTCCCTGGCGGTTGGCCTCGGGTCGCGCGACATCGTCAGCCGTTCGCTGGAGAGCCACGTCGACCGCGGCAATGTTACGCCCATTGTTCCGTCCAATGGGCCGGGCGAAACGTTCAGGCACTTTTGAAGCAGTGGACAGGGAACAGGGATCGGGGATCAGCCGAGTACGTCGGCGCACGCCGAGATTTCGGTGCTTTGCTAAGGATCTCGCAGATAGCCGTCCACTGTTCACTGACCACTGTCGTTCACTCCGGCTTGCCCAGATTATTCCGCCACGCGCGGCCCTCACGCTCCAGCAGGCGGTCGGCGCAATCCGGCCCCCACTTTCCGGCAAAGTAATTGGGAAATATCTCGGGGTTCTTCGCCGCCCATGCTTCGAGGATCGGCGTATACAGCGCCCAGGTAGTTTCCACTCCGTCGCGATGCGCAAACAGGGTCTGGTCGCCCAGCATGGCATCCAATAACAGCCGCTCATATCCATTTGCGGTCGAGCGGCCGAACGCCGCCGCATAGTTGAAGTCCATCACCACCGGGCACACCGCCATTTCCGGGGTGGTGGGAATCTTGGCGCCAAATCGCAAGGCGATGCCCTCGTCCGGCTGAATGCGAATGGTCAGCAGGTTAGGCTGGATATCGGTGCACGGGCCGCTCGACGCCAGGCGATTAAAGATGAGCAGGGGGGGCTGCTTGAACTGGATGCTGATCTCTGTGGCGCGCTTCTTCAGCCGCTTGCCCGCCCGCAGGTAGAATGGCACGCCCGCCCAGCGCCAGTTCTCGATTTCCAGCCGCACCGCGGCAAAGGTCTCCGTGCCCGATTCGGGATCGACGCGCTCTTCTTCGCGATAACCCGGCACGCGCTTGCCGTCCACGATGCCAGGTCCATACTGACCGCGCACCGCGTTGAGGATGGGGATCGTGGGGATGGCCTGCCAAACCTTCTGCTTCTCCCGCCGCACGCTTTCCGCATGAAAGCTGGGCGGAGGTTCCATGGCCACGAAGCTGAGCAATTCCATCACGTGGTTCTGCACCACGTCGCGCAGCGCCCCGGCCTTCTCGTAGAATGGTCCGCGGCCCTCCACACCGATGGTTTCCGCCGCGGTGATCTGCACGTGGTCGATGAAGTTGCGATTCCAGATGGGCTCGAAGATCCCGTTGGCGAAGCGGAACACCAAAATGTTCTGCACCGTCTCCTTGCCCAGGTAGTGATCGATGCGGAACACCTGGCGCTCGTCGAATACGGAATTCACATGCTGGTTCAGTTCGCGGGCCGACTGGAGGTCATGGCCGAACGGCTTCTCGATCACCACTCCGATGTGCCCGTTGTCGGTGTGCGACATGCCCTGCGCGCCCAGGTTCTCAACGATGCCGGTAAAGTATTCGGGAGCGGTGGCCAGATAAAAAAGCCGATTGTTACCGATGCCCTCTTCGCTCGCGATGCGCTGCAACTCCGCATTCAATGCCGCGTAGTGACCGGGATCGCCAAAGTCCAATGCGAAGTAGCTGATCTTCTTGACGAAGCTTTCCAGCTTCGGATCGCTCTTGTCGACTCCGCCGAACTCCAGAATTCCCGCCCGCATGTCCTGGGCGAATTCGTCACCCAACGCACGGCGCGCTACGCCGACAATGTGAAACTTGTCCGGGAGAAGCCCATTCTGCTCCAGATGGAACAGGGCAGGCAGCAGCTTACGCTTGGTCAGGTCGCCCGACGCGCCGAAGATCGTCATGATCACCGGATCCGGAACTCGCTCTCGACCGTGAGGAACCTGCGAGAGATCCTCCGGACTCACTTTCATCTGAATCGTCGCCATTGCCGCTCCCTGGAGTGAACAGTTAACAGTTGACAGTTGACGGTGGACAGCTAATCAATGCCCAAGTTAAGTTTTGCCAATCTCCGCTGTTCTCAGCACCACGGCTGAGTCCCGCCACGTCCTTCACTGTTCACTGCCCACTAGTCTTTCTTCACCGCGTGACCGCCAAACGCATTCCGCATAATCGCCAGCATGCGATCCGTGAAGTTGTTTTCCTCGCGCGACCGGATGCGGCGGATCAGCGATTCCGTGATCACCGGCGCCGATACGTTCAGATCGATCGCTTCGAACACCGTCCAGCGTCCTTCGCCGGAGTCGGAAACATAGGCCTGCAGTCCGTCGAGCGTAGGATTCTCCTTGAGCGCCTCAGCCGTGAGATCGAGCAGCCAACTGCGCACGACGCTTCCGTAGCGCCAGATCTCCGCGATCTGGGCAAGATCGAGATCAAGTTCTTCCTTCTTCTCCATGATGGTGAAGCCTTCGGCAAAGGCCTGCATCAAACCGTACTCGATCCCATTGTGCACCATCTTGACGAAATGCCCCGCGCCGGCGGGTCCCACGTGGCCCCAGCCCTTGTCTTTGGCGGGCGCGAGCGTTTCAAAGATGGGCCGCAAAAACTCGACGGCTTCCTTATCGCCGCCGATCATCATGCTGTAGCCCTCCTTGAGGCCCCATACGCCGCCCGAAGTCCCCACGTCGACAAACTGGAAACCCTTCGCCGTGACTTCTTTGTAGTGCCGCTGCGAATCTTTGTAATTCGAATTGCCGCCGTCGATCAGGATGTCGCCCTTGTTGAGAAGCGGCTCCAGCTTGGCGATGGTTTCGTCCACCGGCTTGCCCTGCGGCACCATGATCCAGATCGCCTTGCGGCCGGTGAGCTTTTTCCCCATCTCCTCGAGCGAAGACGCGCCCACGTTGCCCGATGCGCTCAGCCTGGCCACCGCTTCGGCGCTGAAGTCGAAACCCACTACCTGGTGGCCGCCGAGCCGCAGCCGCTCCGCCATGTTGCCGCCCATCCTGCCCAGGCCAATCATTCCAAGTTGCATCTTTTCCTCCGTGCACAATCTTTAGAGTTCATTCGCTATTCGAGGTTACGTCAGGACCTAAGCCCGATCTCTTTCGTCTGCATTCGGCGCGATGGGAACATAGCGTCCAGCGGCCAATCAGTGGAAACATCAAAAAACAGCCAGGTATTCGAGATCCCGCCGCAAACTATCGGCGCCTTTGAACCAGATGCTTTTCATGCCTGCCGCGGCCGCCGATGCGGCATTCTCCGCGCGATCGTCGATGAACAGAATCCTGTCGGGCCGCTTCCCGAGTATGTCGACCGCGCGCCGGTACATTTCCGGCTTCGGCTTGCGCAGGCCTACGAAGCACGAACTGAGAGCCACGTCGAAGTGCTGCCGCAGTCCAAACGCTTCAAACCGGTACTCATTCGGCTCGCGCGCTTCGTTGTTCAGGCAACCCACCATGTATCTACCTGATGCCGCCAGTTCGCGAAGGATTCCCAGCGCTCCATTCGGCAGTTCCACGGATTGCGCGAAAATCGCGCCCAGAAAATCTTCATGGGAAAAACTGCGCGGCTCGTAGAACACCGTCTCGTCGAGATACTGCCAGGCCGAAATCATGTCGCGCTCCCATAAATCGTTGGGCCCGGGGTGACGCCGTTCGAATTCTGCTTTGTCCAAATGAAACTGCTCGAGCACCGCGGCGCGCTCGCAGTGGTCCCATCCATTGGTAAGAAGCACTCCGCCAATATCGAAGAGGATTACGTCGAAGGGGAACATCGGCGCCTCTGGAACTACTGACCTGCACCTCTACAACTCTCATTCTGAGTTAAGGCAGGAGGCCGCTCCTGCCATAATCGACAGATTGCGCTTGAAACACGGCCGGCCCGGGCCAACCAATTCCTAGGCGCGGCTCGTAGATCCCTGCCCGCACATGTACTTCGTTTCGATTGCTTTCACCTTGTTGAACCGGCGTGTGAAGCGTTCTTCGTTGGCAATGAATTTAGCCTGGATGAATGCGTCGGCTAGTTCGTATGCCAGCGAAGAACCAATGATGCGCGCTCCGAACACGATCACATTCATGTCGTCATGCTCCACGCCCTGGTGTGCCGAATAGGTATCGTGGCACATGCCTGCGCGGATGCCGGGAATTTTGTTGGCCGCCACGCACACCCCCACCCCGGACCCGCAGATCAGGATGCCGCGTTTGGCCACGCCGGTGTTGATGGCCTCGCCTATCTTCTCAGCAAAGTCCGGATAATCGTCAGGGGTATTTCCGTTGTACGCGCCCAGGTCTACGATCTCGTGCCCGGCCTTGGTCAGGTACGCGCGCACATCTTCCTTGAGAGAAAACCCCGCATGGTCGGCACTAATGACGAGCTTCACGGTGGAACGATCCTTTCGGTTAATCGCCGGCAGCGCTAGCTCCGCTTCACAAGCTTTTTCGCCCGCTCCGCCACATTTGGCCCGGTGAAGCCGAGCTTTTCCAACACCACGGGTCCGGGCGCCGACGCGCCATAGCGATCCAGCCCGATAACATCGCCATCCTTGCCCACGTACTTCCACCAGCCGAGCGGAGATCCGGCTTCCACCGCCAATTTGGGCACTCCCGCCGGCAACACACTTGCCTTGTATTCCGCCGGTTGCTCGTCGAAGATCTCCCAGCTCGGCATGCTCACCACGCGCGCCCGGATGCCGTCCGCCTCCAGCAGCTTCTTCGCATCCACGCACGGCCATACCTCCGACCCCGTGCCAATAAGCACCACCTGCGGATCGGCGGCATCCTCCAGCACATAAGCGCCCTTGCTTACCTCGACGTACGTATCGTGGGTGGCCGGATCGATTACGGGCAGATCCTGCCGGCTCAGCGCAAAGAAGCACGCACCGTTGCGCTCCAGCGCCAGCCGCCAGCATGCCGCGGTCTCATTCGCATCCGCGGGCCGATAATCTGTCAGGTCGGGCACCGCGCGCAGCATCATCAGGTGCTCGATCGGTTGATGCGTTGGTCCGTCTTCCCCGAGCCCGATCGAATCGTGCGTGAAAACGAAGATGGAGTGCGCGCGCGACAGTGCCGCCAGGCGGATGGCCGGCTTGGCGTAATCCGAGAAAGTGAAGAACGTGGAGCCATACGGCACCAGCCCTTCGTGCGCCGCCATTCCGTTCACCGCCGCGCACATTCCGAACTCGCGCACGCCGAAGAACACGTTGCGCCCCGCGGGGTTCTCCGCAAAATGCGGACTGTTCTTGAAAATCGTCTTGGTGGAAGCCGTCAAATCCGCCGCGCCGCCGAACAGCTCGGGCACCGCATCCGCGATGGCGTTCATCACCGTGTTGCCCGCATTGCGCGTGGCGATTGGCTTGCCCGCCGGGAAGGAAGGCAGCGCCTTCTCCCAGCCCGGCTTGCGCTTGTTCACCACGGTGCGCTTGAACTGTTCCGCCAATTCAGGATTCTGCGCGGCATAAGCATCGAACAGCTTGTTCCACTCGGCCTCGAGCGCCTTGCCGCGATCCACCGCCTTGCGCCAGTTCTTCAGCGCATCGTCGGGCACATAGAAGCTCTGGTCCTCGGGAAATCCAAAATACTTTTTGGTTGCCGCCGCGTCCGCCGGTCCCAGGGCTTCGCCGTGCACCTTGTTGGTGCCGGCCTTGGGGCTGCCGTAGCCGATGACGGTGCGCACCGCGATCAGCGACGGCCTGTCCGTCGCCCCCTTAGCCGCGTCGATTGCCGCTTCAATCGCGTTCAAATCGTTCCCGTCGCTCACCCGCTGCACGTGCCAGTGGTAAGCTTCAAAGCGCTTCAGCACGTCTTCGGTGTAGCTCCACTCCGTCGGCCCGTCCAAGGAAATCAGATTGTCATCGTAGAGCACGATCAGCTTGCCCAGCTTCAGCGTGCCGGCCAGCGACGCGGCCTCGTGCGAAATACCTTCCATCAGGTCGCCGTCGCCGCACAGCACATAGGTGTGGTGATCCACGATGTCGAGGCCCGGCTTGTTGTACACCGCAGCCATATGCTTCTCGGCAATCGCCAGGCCCACGGCCATCGCGAAGCCCTGACCCAGCGGCCCGGTCGTCACTTCTATGCCCCCGGACTCGCCGCTCTCCGGATGTCCCGGCGTCTTCGAGTGCCACTGCCGGAACGACTTCAGGTCGTCCAGCGTCATGTCGTAGCCGCACAGATACAGCGTCGAATAGAGCAGTGCCGATGCATGCCCGTTGGAGAGCACGAAGCGGTCGCGGTCCGACCACTTCCAGTGCGTCGGGTTGTGCTTCATGAGCTTGTGATACAGCAGGTACGTGATCGGCGCGCACCCCAGCGGTGCTCCCGGATGGCCGCTATTGGCCTTCTGCACCGCATCCACGGCGAGCAGCCGCAATGTGTCAATCG
>DASXXV010000348.1:0-6513 GCA_036502905.1 Occallatibacter sp.
GGCTGGAGCTACGGCGGCATCCTGACCGATTACACCATTGCGAGCGATCCGCGTTTCAAAGCTGCCATCAGCGGAGCGGGCGTGGCCGCGCCCATGTCCTTTTACGGCACCGACCAGTACATCCTGCAGTACGACAACGAACTCGGCCCGCCGTGGAAGAACACGCAGCTTTATCTGAAGATGAGTTACCCGCTGCTGGAAGCGGACAAGCGGATCCATACGCCGACGCTATTCATGGGCGGCACGTCGGATATGAACGTGCCCATCCTGGGCGGCGAGCAGATGTACCAGGCGCTCAAGTCACTGGGGGTGCCGACGGAGCTGGTGGTGTACCCGGGCCAGTTCCACGGATTCACGCGGCCGAGCTTCATTCGCGACCGGTACGAGCGCTGGCTGGCATGGTGGGACAAATATTTAAAGCCCGGCCAGACTGCTTCCACCAAGGCGCCGGACCGCCATTAGGCCGTAGCGGAGAAGGACGCCCCCGAAAGCCGGCTCCCATGTCCGCACGATCACAGGCGTACCGTGGCACACGCCCGATGCGCTAGAGTCTCATCTATGCCTCGAGGGCCCCAACTCGATGCGGGAGACGCTAACGGCAAGCCCACCCGCGCCCGCTATTTTGTCGTCCTGCTCGCCATCAGCCTCGCCGTGCTCTCGTACGTGCAGAGGGTTGCGATCTCGCAGGCGGCCGAACCCATCGCCCACGACCTGCACGTACCGAAGGAGCAGATGGGGTTCATCTTCGGCGCGTTCGCGCTGGCGTACGCGCTATTTGAAATTCCGATGGGGCTGCTCGGTGACCGGCTGGGCGTGCGCCGGGTGCTCACCCAGATCGTGCTTGCCTGGTCAGTGTGCACCGCCCTGACCGGGGCAGCGTGGAACGTCGCATCGATGTGCGTGATCCGCTTCATGTTTGGCGCCGGCGAGGCGGGATGTTTCCCCAACCTGACGCGCATGCTGAGCGCCTGGATGCCGGCGCGGGAACGCGTGACCGCGCAGGCGCTGATGTGGGCATTCGCGCGCTGGGGCGGGGCCATTACCCCACCGCTGGCGCTGCTGGCCATCAACCTGTTCGGATGGCGATGGGCGTTTGTGCATTTTGCGCTGGCGGGCATCGTTTGGTGCGCAGTGTTTTTGTACTGGTTCCGCGACGATCCCGCTCTGCACCGCAGCGTGAACGGCGCCGAACGAGAGTTGCTGGAGGCGTCGAGGGTTCTCACCACGCATCGCGCCGGACAGGCGCACTGGCTCTCCGTCCTGTTAACCCGGCCGGTAATCATACTGGGGGTGCAATATTTCTGCTTCTCCTACGTCTGGTACTTCTACATCACCTGGCTGCCCACATACCTGCGCGAGGGGCGGGGACAATCGCCGGGCCGTGCGGCCGCGCTGTCGGTATTGCCGCTGCTTTTCGGGGGGATCGGCTCGCTGGCAACCGGGCTTGCGCCCAAACGTGTGCCCCGCCGCGCGATCGCGTTTGCGGGTTTTCTGGCCACAGCCGCCCTGCTGGTGGTGGTTACGCGCATTCATTCGGTGGTGCCGGCCATGCTGGCGATGGGCCTGGCGAGTTTCGCAAGCGACCTGACGATGCCGATTTCCTGGGATGCCTGCGTAGAGATCGGCGGGTCGTATTGCGCCACGGTGGCCGCTTCGATGAATATGCTGGGCAACCTGGGAGGATTTGTCGCGCCCGTAATCGGCGGCATCATCCTGACGCACACGGACGGGAACTGGAACCTGGTCATCGAGGTGATGGCCGGGCTGGCAATTATTTCTGCGCTCTGCTGGCTGTATCTCGACCCCGAGGCGGCGCGGCGGGAACGCGAGCAAATTCAAACACAGGCTTCGCTTAGCGCCGAGGGCCTGACTCCGTAAGGCATCGTCACGCCGAGGCAAGGAGAGCAGCAAAAATGAAGATCGATCTGACCGGCCGTACGGCGGTGATCAGCGGGGGAAGCCGCGGGCTGGGCGCGGCCATGGCCAAGGCGCTCGCCGACGAAGGCGCGCACATTGCGCTGGTGGCGCGTGATACCCAGCGTCTTGAAAAGGTGCGCGATGCGATCGCAGAGCGCGGCGGTACCGCGGCCGTGTTCACCGCGGACGTAACGCAGGAGAAGGCTGTTGCGGCTTTGGCTGCGGCCGTCGAGGAGCGCTTCGGGCGTCCGCAGATCCTGATCAACAGCGCCGGAATCAACATTCGCAAGAACCTGGTGGAGTTTACGCTGGAGGAATTTCGCAGCGTGATCGACTCCAGCCTCATCTCCACGTTTTTGATGTGCCGGGCGTTCGTTCCCGGAATGCAGGGGACCGGCTACGGCCGCATCCTCAACATGAGTTCGATCATGAGCCACGTGTCGATCGCGGGACGCAGCGCCTACTCATCCGCCAAGGCCGCGCTGCTGGGCCTCACGCGCGCGCTGGCGTTGGAACTCGCCGCGGAGGGTATCACGGTGAACGGGATCAGCCCCGGCCCCATCGGCACGGATATGAACCTGGCCTTGATGAATAACCCGGAACTCAATGCGCAGTTCGTGGCGAATATCCCGGTGGCACGCTGGGGCAAGGTGGACGAGATCGGCGCGCTGGCCTGCTACCTGTGTTCGGAGGCAGCGGGTTTCGTTACCGGGACGGACATCCTGATCGACGGCGGGTGGACGGCGAGATAGGCTCTCCAGCCGGTGCCGGGATGAAACGGCGGGGGAGGACGATTCTCAGGCAGGCGCAAGGACAATAACGCGCCCAACCTGGGCACCCAGTTTACGGGTTCGTGGCGCGAGGCGGATGCGGCGGCACATAATCCACCAGCGAGTCCACGGGTTTGTTCGCAGCCCAGGCGATGCCACGGAGCAGCATCTGCTGGACCTGGTAATTGGCGAAGTTGGCGTACTCGTGCCCCTGCATCCAGACGAAGGCGCGCGCGGGCTGGCCGCCGGGCACGGTGTGCTCGTAGGTCCAGATCTGCGGGACCACCTCACCCTTATGAGCGGCGGCACTGGGGGTGCCGGGAATGACGGTGGTGGCCAGAACCTGAATACCCGGATCGTGGGCCCATGTCAGGTTGTAGAAGGCTTCGTCGTCGAGAGTAAAGTTCGACATGCCTTTCATGATTGGGTGGGCCGCGTCGACGACGGTATAAGGGATCGGCGCCTCGAGAGTGTAGTTGACCTCGCCGTGCTTCTTGCCACCGCCGACCAGGGTTGCGAAATAGGCGGGATCGGGACCGCACAGCGAATCGTGCAGGCTCACCAGTCCTCCGCCGCGTTTCACATAAGCGTCAAGGGCCGCTTTCTCGTCGTCCGATACATAACCGGCGTCCCCTTTGTAGATGATGACAACGTCGGTGTGCTCCAGATCGGCGGCGTGCGGCGCATGCAGCGCCCCGTCGACGACGGCGCCGTGACTGGTGAGTAACTTGCTCCAGTCGGCGAGGAACTGGGGATAGTCATGCTGGCCGGAGTAGTGCGATTTGAGCCCCGCCCAGATGAAGATGCGCATGCCGTTGGGATTCTGGTCCCAGGGGCGGGGCGCCGCGGCAGTTTGAGCTTCGATCGGTCGTGATGTCATGGAGATGAGTGCCAGGAGAACGAGGACTGCTGGTGCGCGCCCCGGGAGAACAGTTTTATTTGGCCACGCGCGAGGAACCAGGTTTCGTTTCTCCCGATGCATGGAAGGTAGGATACACGCGCTGGATTGATCGCGGGAAAGTCCCCCTCGAGGTTAGCAGACAAAAAGCAATGAAGGGGGCCGACGTTCGTTTGTTTCAGCTGAGGCGCACATCAATATTGTAGCGGCGCAGCATTTCGATGTATTCCCGGGACAGTTCCATGTCGGACACGACCACGTCGGCGGCTTCGAGCGGAGCCACGGGAAACATGCCGCCGCGGCCAAACTTGGTGTGATCGGCCACGATGATCATCCGGTCGGCGACTTCGATCATTTTCTTCTCCGACCCAACAACCAGGGTGTTGTTGTTGCTGAAGCCGGCCGCGGTGACGCTGCCGATGCCCATGATGACGGCGTCGGCGCGGATGGCGCCGAGCATCTGCTCGCAGAACGGCCCCAGCATGACCCGGATGCGCGGATCGAGATACCCGCCGGTGAGGGTAAGTTCGATATTGCGGTAGGACTCGAGCACTTCGGCGATAGGGAGCGAGTTGGTGATGACGTGGATGGATTTGGCGGCAAGCGCGCGTGCGACGGCCATGACGGTGGTTCCGCCGTCCAGAATCACGGTCTGGCCGTCTTCGATAAGGCTGGCGGCAAGGGGGGCGATTTTTCCTTTTTCCTCACCGAACTGGCCGGTCTCGAGGGCAAAATCTCCGGCGGCTTGCACAGGAATGGCGCCGCCGTACACGCGTTTGAGCGCGTTCTGGTTCTCGAGGATGGCGAGATCACGGCGGACGCTGGATTCCGAAGCATTGAATTCGCGGCAGAGCGTCTCCACGTCGAGGAAGTCGCGCGAGTCGAACATCTGACGGATTCGGAGTTGCCGTTCAGCAGCTTTCATTGGTATGCGGAGCCCGTGGCGGAATGACTTATCTCTGCGACTGAAATCGATTATCGGCCGGCAATCTCGTGCAGGACGGCCTCGGTGATCGACTTGACCAGCTTTTCAAGATCCGCCTCCGATGCGCAGCGTGCGCCTCCATCGCAGGGCATGGGGTCGAGGGCGATGGATTGCGGAACTTCGAGATCCGACAATTGGCACTCCTTCATTTTCGATGGATCAAAGCGGACGTCGGGAAGGCCGAGGCGCTTTTTGATGGCCAGCAGGTCAGAGCCTTTGCTTTCCGAAATGAAGGATATCGGAGCGCCCAGCTGCGACGCCAGCATGAGGGTGGAGCAGTAAGTCTCGAGCACCTCGGCATACCACTCGGCGTGGGTAACGGTATCGGCCCAGCATATGATGCCGTGATTCGATAACAGGACGGTGTTGTGCTGCTTCACGAAGGGCAGCACGGTGCGCGCGAACTCCGGGGTGCCCGGAGTTTCATAGGGAGAGATCGCGACTTTTCCGATGAATACTTCGAACTCGGGAATGACGAGGTTGGGCGGAACTTTGCCGGTGATGGCATAGGCGGTGGCGTGGGGCGGATGGCAATGGACACATGCTTTGGCTTCCGGCACCGCTTTGTAGATTTCGAGATGAAGGAAGATTTCGCTGGTGCGCGGCCTGGTTCCAGCGACCTGGTTGCCTTCAAGGTCAACCAGGCAGAGATCTTCCGGAGCCAGGTCGAACTTGCTGACCAGGGTGGGCGTGCAAATGACCTCGTTGGGACCGATGCGATAGGAGATGTTGCCGCCGTTGCCGTCGACAAACTGGCGCATCCAAAGCTTTCTGCCGACCGCGCAGATTTCCTGCTTGATTTCTTCGGCTTCGGGCGTGGAATAGAGTTTCGGATTGGCGGGACTTTGGGCGAGGTGCGCTCCGTTGCTTCCGTTCTTCGACGCCGCGACGGCGCCGTCGCGAGATGGCGAGGCGGCGGCCGCGCCGGTGACTACCTGAATATTTCGCTGTTGCAGGAAGTCTCGCGCCAAAGGCGTGATGACGCAATGGGCCGAGGTGAGCACCCGGCTGGCTCCGGCGCACGCCGCATCCTGCACGTCGCGCATGGTCACAACTTTACGGCTGGAGATATCGGCCGTCTTCTGTTCCTGTGTCACTTCCGCACCTCAGACGATGAAAGCTTGGTTGTGGGGAGATCGATGGAGTCGACGATGAGCGCGCAGCGTCCACACCCAGAATCTGGAAACCGCCACGCGTATGGCCCGGGCAGTAGGGTTGGACCAGGAGCAGCTTCATTCCGCGGAATTTCGCGGCAGGACGGCGGCAAGATTGCTGTGCGGGCGCGCGATGACGTGCACGCTGACAACGTCGCCGGCGGAACGGCCCGCATTGGCTCCCGCATCCACGGCGGCGCGCACTGATCCCACATCGCCGGTTACGTACACCGAGCAGAGGCCGCTGCCGATCTTGTTCCAGCCCACGAATCGTACGCTGGCGCCTTTGAGCATTGCGTCGGTGGCCTGCACCAGCGCTACGAGTCCCCTGGTTTCGATCATTCCAATCGCTTCGTTTGCCATTTCCAGTACTCCGGTTTTGAGTTAGTTCAGCATGCTTTCGACGAGCGCATCGTAGGGCCGCGGGATAACGTGCGACGAAATCAGTTCGCCGACGGCCCTGGCCGCAATCGCGCCCGCATCAATAGCGGCGCGCACGCTGCCCAAGTCGCCACGCACGATGGCTGTCACGTAGCCGCCGCCGATCTGAACGGTCTTCACCAGTTCCACGCTGGCAGCTTTCACCATGGCGTCGCTGGCTTCCACCAGGCCGACCAGGCCGCGGGTTTCGATCAATCCAATTGCTTGGCTCATTTGATTTCTCCTTTAAACCGCGACCGGCTCGCGCGCTGCCGCCTTGTTCTGTTGCACGAACGAAGGCAGTTCGTCGTGCGGACGGGAGATCACCTGCACGCTGATCACTTCGCCGATGCGGGCTGCCGCTTCCGC
>DASXXV010000349.1:0-3050 GCA_036502905.1 Occallatibacter sp.
TTTGGTGGATGTTCTATATATCCGTGCCGGCGATGCCCTGGTCTCCCGCGCCCGCGTTCCCACGGCGGCGGGCGCCCGTACCGGCCTGTACGTCCCCGAATGGAACAAGCTGCTGGTGGCCGCACCGCGCCAGGGGACCAGTGACGCTCGCCTGCTGGTATTCACGGTGGAACCATAGGGCGGCAGCCCCAGGGCGAACTAAGAAAATCCACGTTCGCCCCAAAATATTTGCGCTTCATTATTCCCGAAAATGCCACTCTCGATCTAGGGCCCCGAAAATGCCACTCTCGATCTCGGCAACGGGGAATTCCACCGCCGTCCGGAGTCTCACAAACCGCCATTTGCCCGACCAACAAAAAAATTCCTGAAATTGGGCTGTGAAGACGAATATTTTCTCCTAAACTGCTCATTCCACTTTGGTTACGGTGGCCAACTTCACAGTCCCACAGTAACTGTGTTCACTGGCGGCGTCCGTAAACCGCCCGGATTCAACCATTTGCGAGCGCGTCTTCACAGTCCGTGCTCCCGCCTTCTGTACCGGAATGCCGCGGCCTCCCAGGTGGCACGATTCGCCCCTGATGTGATTGAATCGAAATGAAAAGTGGTCTGGGCGGAGCTCGCCGCAGGCCGATTCAGGAGAGAGAGATGGCAAATCCCCTGCTTCCCCCGGAAGAGCGCAGTTTGACCCCCGACCAGGTGGAGGCGCTGGACAAGCGGCGCGACCTGGGGCACACGTTCCTGGTCATCGCCGGCCAGTTCTCGGTCATCGCCACCGTGCTCCTTCTCTGGGTCGGACAGGACCTGAGCTATTCCCCGGGATGGTTGCATCCCATGGCCTATTACTTCGTGATCGCTTGCGGCATTATCGTGGTGTTCGGGTTGGCCGGGCTGGTTCTCCGCCGGGGATCCCCGCGCATCGACTAACGTCGCGATCGACGAAATTCCCCCCGGCGTACAGCTTCCCTGCTCCAATTTCCATAGCTGCTGCCTTCCCCATGCGCCCGGCGGCAAAAGGGTATAGCCTGAAATCTGGCGATGGCTGCTTCCCTCACTTCTCCTATTACGGAAATGGGTGCTGCCCGGCTGACCGACAGTCACGGCCGGGTGATTCACGACCTCCGTGTCTCGGTTACGGATCGCTGCAATTACAAGTGCGTCTACTGCCGCACCGGCGAAGACGGTCCGCAATACCCGGACCTCGCCATAGGGGAATACCTGCGCATGATCCGGCTGTTCGTGGGGCTGGGAATTACCAAGGTCCGCCTCACCGGCGGGGAGCCGCTGCTGCGCCGGGGGCTGGTCGATCTCATTCGTGAGCTTTCCGGCCTGCGCACTCTGGCCGGTGGGCCTCTCGACCTGGCGCTCACCACCAACGGCCATCTCCTTGATTCGCTCGCCGTGCCCCTGAAGGCGGCCGGGCTCAATCGCGTCACCGTCAGCATGGATGCAGTCGACGAGCCCACCTTCGAGCGCATCACCCGGGTGCCGGGAAGCTTTCATGCCGTTTTGGGGGGAATCCGCGCCGCCCGGGCCGCCGGGTTCCCACCGGTCAAGATCAACTGCGTCCTGCTGCGCGGCTTCAATGACGATCAGGTGGAGGCCTTTGCCCGCTTCGCCCGCCAGGAAGATGTCATCGTGCGCTTCATCGAATTCATGCCGCTCGAAGAGGGCCGCCTGTGGTCGCCGCAGATCATTGTGCCGCTGCGCGAGATTGTGGAGCGCATCAGCCGGGTTCTGCCCCTCCGCGAACTTCCCCCCAACGAGCCCGGCGAAACTGCGCGCCGCTACACATTCCAGGACGGCATCGGCGAGATCGGCATCATCGCTCCCGTCACCCAGGCGTTCTGCGGCGCCTGCAGCCGCATTCGCCTCACCTCCGACGGCAAGATCCGCACCTGCCTGTTCTCCCAGGTAGAGCACGACCTCTACGGGCACATGCGCGGCGGCGCAAGCGACGCGGAACTGCGGCACTACATCTACCGTACTGTCCAGCAGAAGGAGGCGCGCCACCACATCGGTGAGCCGGGCTTCCTGAAACCATCCCGATCGATGGTCCACATCGGCGGATAATTGCGGACTTGGCGAACCTGGATCAAGGCCGGCACTCGAGTGTTGGTCACAATCCCTGATTTCGCGCTTTCCCCAGTCGAATTTGTGTGTGACAGTATGACTAAATTCTAAGTGTCTTCAGGACTTTTCAGGACTTCTGGTTCCCGGATGACGAACGAGACGGCAAACCGAATCCCGCTGGACGACCTGCTCGTGTTCCATCGACTGGCGCGCTCGCTCACCGAGAGCTTCGATCTCGACGCCATCCTGCGCACCATTCTCGATCACATGGAGCGCTTCATCGACGCGGAGCTGTGGACCCTGCTGATGGTCGACCGCGGCACGCAGGAACTCTATTACGCGCTGGCTGCGGGGGGAGAGGAAGCCGCTTTGCGCGATCTTCGCGTGAAGGTCGGCGAAGGAGTGGCAGGCTGGGTGGCGGAGCATGGCGAAACCCTTATCGTTCCGGAGGCGCTCGACGACCCCCGCCTGAAAGAACCCTTCCCGGTCAGGCACAAGGTCCGATCAGTCATTGCTCTTCCCCTTCGCGGCCGCAAGGGGACTCACGGCGTGATCGAAATCCTGAATCCGCGCGCCGGACAGCTCAACGACTACACCATTGCATTTCTTCACATCCTGGCCGACCACGCCGCCATCGCCATCGAAAACGCGCACGACGTCGCCCGCATTCAGCAGCTCACCATTACGGACGACACCACCGGCCTCTTCAACGTCCGGCACCTCTACGACGTCCTGGGACGCGAGCTGGAGCGGAGCGCTGCCGCCAGCCGCCCGGTAAGCCTGGCCTTCATCGATCTCGACCAGTTCAAGCTGGTGAACGACGTCCACGGGCACCTGATCGGCAGCGAGTTGCTGGCCCGCACCGGGCAGCGGATGCGGGAGCTGAGCCGCAAGCAGGACTACTGCTTCCGCTACGGCGGCGACGAGTTCGCGATCATGATGCCCGACACCGATGCATACACTGCCATGGAGCAGGCGAC
>DASXXV010000350.1:0-3695 GCA_036502905.1 Occallatibacter sp.
CCGCCAGTTCGTATTCTTCCGGCGCTTCGTTCTTGCGGCGCCGGGAGCTATCGATCAGTTTGCGGCGCGCTACGGTCAGCAGCCAGGCTTCCGGGTTTGCAGGACATCCCTTGGCTGGCCAGTCTTCGAGCGCCGCGGCAAACGCTTCCGAGAGCGCATCTTCGGCGGCCGCCAGGTTGCCGGAGCGCGCAGCCAGAAATGCCACCAGTTTGCCGTAGCTGTGGCGCGCTGCCGATGCCGCGGTCTCCTGCACCTGCGCGCCACTGCACGGGTTCATGGCCGTCGTGTTCACCTGGCCGCGGCGAAGACTTCCTGATTCGCGTTCTGCTGCGCCGCCGGGCTCATGTCCCAGATGGCTCGCACTTCCACCACGCCGTGGCCCACGGCGGGGCACTTGCTCGCCCAGGAGAGCGCTGCGTCCAGATCGGGCACATCGATCAGGAAATAGCCGCCCAACCCTTCCTTGGACTCGATAAAGGGACCGTCCAGTACCTGCACCTTCCCGTCGACGGTGCGCAGCGTGGTTGCTGTTGCAGCCGGGCGCAACCGGTTGGAGCCTTTCAGTACGCCGGCTGCCGACAGGGCTTGGGAGTAGGCCATGTACGCAGCCAGCCCCTGCTGCTTCTGTTCGGGGGTCATGCTGTTGAAACGAGCTTCGTCCGTGTAGAGAGTCAGAAGATATTGCATGTCGAACCTCCGTGTTTGGATTTTAGGCGGCGTCGTATTGCCGTCATTACCATGACGCCTTGCGAACAGCCCATTTCGACAGGCAGCGAAAGAAATTTTCCCGATATGCCGGCGTCGCTCGTCGCTTCAATCCGGGCACTGACCTCTGACCATCTGTTCACTTTCCACTGTTCACTGCTTGTTAAAACATACGCGTGTCGCCTTCGCCGACGGGCGCGAACTTAAGCAGGCCCAGTTCGCCGGCCAGACGTTCCAGCTTGGCGCGCGTGGTGACCATGGGAGGGACAAGAGGCAGGCGCACGGTGTCATTGCACCTGCCCATCAGGTTCAGGATGGTCTTTACTGGAGAGGGATTCGACTCCCAGAAGTTGGCTTCGAACAGCCGGCCATAGCGGCGCTCCAGGTCGCGCGCGGTGGTCCAGTCGTTCTCCAGGGCGGCTCCGATCATGCGCGTGACTTCGGCGGGAGCCTCGTTGGAGGCAACGCTGATGAGTCCGTGCGCGCCGATGCCGATGGCCGCCAGTGCGAGGTTGTCGTCGCCGGAATAGACCTTGAATCCGCGCGGCACGCCGTGCACGATTTGCGCGATCTGCGGGAGTTTGCCGCTGGCTTCCTTGATCCCCTGGATGTTGGGCGCGGCTTCGGCCAGGCGGAGCACGGTTTCCGGCTCGAGATTGGCGGCGGTGCGGCCAGGCACGTTGTAGAGCACGACGGGCAGCGGGTCGACCGCCTTGGCGAGCGCCAGGAAGTGCTGGAACTGCCCCTCCTGCGTGGGCTTGTTGTAGTACGGATTGGCGGAGAGCACCGCGCTGAGGCCCCTGATGTTCCGCAGCAGGGCGGCCTGGCGGAGGAGGACGCGGGTGGAGTTGTGCGTGCATCCCGCCCACACCGGCACGCGGCCGGCGGCGGCTTCCAGAACGACCCGGATGGCATGCAGCCATTCCTCTTCGTCCAGCGTGGCGGCCTCGCCGGTGGAACCGCAGGCCACGATAAAGTCAATACCGGATTCAATTTGCCAATCGACCAGCGCCCAAAGGGCCCGATCATCGATCGATCCATCTACCCGGAAAGGCGTGACGATCGCAGTGCCGCAACCAACGGTTTCCATAACAGGCAAGTATAACGGCAGTGAACCGGGAACAGTGGACAGTGGTCAGAGTTCGGATGCGATCAGGATTCTGTATCCAAACCGATGTGACAAACGAAACTCCATGACGCCGGGCATCGTCCTGTTAAGGTATCTCGCGGAGGAGTTTTCGATGGGTTTTCGTTTTCAGGCCACGTGTGCCCTGGCGGCGGTATGGTTGCTGGGCATGCATTCGTTCGCTCATGCCGACTCACTCACCGTTAAAACAGAACAAGGCAAAGTCCACGGGAAAACCATCAATGGTGGCAAGGTGAAGGCGTTTCTGGGCCTGCCGTATGCGGCGCCGCCGGTGGGCGATCTGCGCTGGAAGGCGCCCCAGCCGCCCGCCAAATGGAAGGGAGACCGCGACGCCACGAAGTTCGGCGCGCACTGCGCTCAGGGCCGCGTGTTTGAGGACATGATTTTCCAGGACGGCGACCCCAGTGAAGACTGCCTGTTCCTCAATGTCTACGCGCCGGCCGATGCCGGCGACAAGAGCAAGCTGCCGGTGATGTTCTGGATTCACGGCGGCGGCTTTGCGGGGGGCGCAAGTTCCGAGCCGCGCCACAACGGCGACTTCCTTCCCCTCAAAGGCGTGGTTCTAGTCACCATCAACTATCGCCTCGGCGTCTTCGGCTTTCTGGCTACCGCGGACCTGGCAAAGGAGACAGATGGCGCGTCCGGCAATTATGGCCTGATGGACATGATTGCCGCACTGCAATGGGTCAAGGCCAACATCGACGGATTCGGCGGCGATGCCGGCAACGTGACCATCTTCGGCGAGAGCGCCGGCTCGTTCGCAGTCAGCACGCTCATGGCATCGCCCATGGCCAGGGGCCTGTTTCACAAGGCCATCGGCGAGAGCGGCGGCGCCATCGGCCGCGGCCCGCTGAACTACGAGTCGCTCGCCGATCGCGAAGTGAAGGACGCGGAGTGGGTGGCTTCGACAGGCGCCAAGTCCCTCGCCGAGTTGCGCGCCATGTCTACCCAGGCGGTTCTCGATGCAGTGAAGAAGAAGCAGGGCGGTTTTCCGCCGGACGTGGACGGCAAGGTGCTAACCGAGTCTGTGGATGACACGTATGCGGCCGGGAAGCAGGCGCACGTGCCCCTCATCGCCGGCTGGAATGCGGACGAGGGCAATTTCTTCGTGCGCAATGGCATGACAGCGACGCAGTGGAAGGAGATGGCGGCCAAGCTATTCCCGGATCGCACCGAGGAGTTTCTCAAGCTGTATGCCGCAGAGGATGATGCGCAGGCCGTGCGGGCAGCTCTCGACTTCGGCAGCGACCAGTTCATCGCAATGGGCACCTGGCGCTGGCTGGAAGCGCACTTGAAGTCCGGCGAATCGCCGGTCTACCGATATCACTTCGAGCTGGCGGCGACGCCCAGCAAATATCATCCCGGCACGTTCGCATTCCACTCCGACGACATCGAATACGTGTTTGGAACCCTGGACACGCGACCTGGGTGGAATGTGCGGCCGGAAGATCGCAAACTCAGCGACGCGATGATGACCTACTGGACCAACTTCGCCAAGACCGGCGATCCGAATGGGGGGGACCTGCCCTCCTGGCCGAAATACACACCCGAGGGATATCCTCTGATTCATTTGAACAGCACCATTACTTCGGGGCCTGACACGCTGCGCGCGCGATACGAATTCCTCGAGAAAGGCATGCCGCCGCTGCATTTCTGAAAACGGTTGTCAGGGTTCGTGATTCGCTTGCCAGTGAACATGCAAGCCAGTCGCTCTTCGCGCCATCGTGTGGGTGGTTGCAAACTCAATACTGCAGCCGTATGGAGTTCGCGATGTGCTCGAACGTGGGCCGCATCGCTTCGAAATCGGGCTCCGGGGAAACGAACACAAAGTAGCGCATGGCGC
>DASXXV010000351.1:0-6335 GCA_036502905.1 Occallatibacter sp.
TTCATCTTCGCACTGGGGTTGTGCAGAAGAGCCGCCAGCCGATCTTTCGGCAGCTTCGTAGTGATGCCCACGAGACTAGGAGCCAGCGCCGTGCCCACCCCATCATCGCCGTGGCACGCGCTGCAGCCGAGCTCAGTGAACATATCCTTTCCCTTGCGGACCACGGGATCCACGCTAGCGGCCGCGGTTGCGTGCGCCGCCGCCGCACCTGATGAGGCCGCATAGGGCTCGAAGGGCGCCGCGCTGTACGCCTTCTCGTCTTCATGCTGCTGCGCAAGCTGCTGCGCCACGGGCGCGCGTTGGTCGTCGAGCTGGCTTTTGAGTCCCAGGCTGATCATGCCCGCTACCACAATGGCTACCGCGAGTGCGGGAATGGGACGTCGCCAGATTTTTCGTTCCAGCCGGCGATCGAGGAATGGCAGGAGAAAGAACGCCGCTGCCACCAGGCCGGGAATCACTATCACTCCAATCACTACGCCGGGACCCTCCCAGTATTTGAGCCACTGGAACATGGGCAGGTAATACCACTCGGGGCGCGGCAGGAAGTGCGAGTCGGACGGATTGGCGATGGGCCCCAGCGTTACCGGGCGCAAATAAGCCAGCCCTGCAAGCCCTGCGACGATTACCAGCGCGAACATCATGTCGAATAACACCTGGCGCGGATAGAAGCGTTCCGGATGTAACTTCGGCTCGACCGGATGTTCGTGCATGGGTCCAGCAGGACCGGCCTTGCGGAACAGGAAGATATGCGCCCCGATAAACGCGATGATGGCCGCGGGAATGAGAAAGACATGCGCCACATAAAAGCGCGAGAGCGTGAGCGTGCCCAGGGTTTCTCCGCCGCGCAGAAGGCGCGTGATCCAATCACCCGCCAGCGGCACCTGCCCCGCGATGTTGGTGCCGACGGCGGTCGCAAAATAGGCCTTCTGGTCCCAGGGAAGCAGGTAACCGGTGAAGCCCATTCCCAGAACCAGCAGGGAGAGCACCGCACCCGAGAGCCACAGCAACTCCCGCCGCCCCTTGAAGGAGCCATAAACAAACGTCTGCAGGAAATGCAGGGCCAGCACGATGATCATCGCGCTGGAGCCGTAGGAGTGCAGGCTGCGCAGGAAGGCTCCGCCGGCAACCTGCTTGGTGATGTAAGCCAGGCTGGTGTGCGCGGTCTCCACCGTGGGCGTGTAATAAAGCGCCAGTGAGACCCCAGTGATCACCTGCAGCAGGAAAATAAACAGCAGGCCCGAGCCAAACACGTATGCCCAGCGAGCTCCGCCGGGAATGGGCTCATCCAGCACTTGCTTGCTGAGGCCCTTTACGCCCGTGCGCGCATCAACCCACTCGAGCGCACGTCCGGCAAGCCTTCCCTTTTTCAACCAATTATTCATGGGGTCACCTCGACGCACGTCAGCTCAGGAGTTGGCGGTCCGGCACGTTGGAGCGGAAATACGCAAACTGGACCTGCAGCTTGCCGTCCTTGATCTGGACGTCCAGCGCGTCCAGTCCTCGCGGAGGCGGGCCGGACAGACGCTTCCCGTCGGGGCCGAACTGGCCGCCGTGGCATGGGCATACAAACTTGTTTTGATTCTCGTGCCAGGCCACCGAACATCCCAGGTGCGGACAGATCGGGGACAAGACCTGGAGCATTCCATTGCCTGATCGACTGACAAATACCGACTGGTTGGAGACTACCTCACGCCAACCGTCGCGCTGCACCAGCGAAATCGTCTTTGTCACAGGAACGTTAAGATTGTCAAACTCACTTACATCGCCAACTTCCGCCCACTTATCCGTTCGGCTGACAGCCTGCACGGGATAGAGGATGTAGCGGAACATGGGCATCCCGATGATAGTGGCGATCAGACCCGCACCGGCACCCAGAAGCGATGCTAAGAACGATCGCCGCGTAATCTCCACAGACTTTTGCGCCAAGCAAACAGCGCATTCTTCGTTTTGAAGCGGGCACTGGGATTTCTCGCTCATTGTCACCTCGGGAAGCCGGGAATGTTTCACAGGAGGTTAAAGATCCAGTAGATACGCTGATGATCCGATGCTACAGCCAGAATCACGTTTGCGAACCATCAAACACGATGTAAAGCTTTGTAAGCGCCGCAAGATATCACTCTCGCAAATTCAGTCTTTTACTTGACAGTCTTAATACTTGCACGAATGCAAGTGTTATTTGTGCGAGCGCGATGCCGAGAAAGACAGCCACACGAAAGATACGACTTTTGTACAAACAGCTTCATTCCTGTGGGCTTACAACTCTTTACAGGTCGTTTGCGAATCAGCAAGTAAGTTGGAGTTCGATCAACGCTACTATCCGGCAAGTGACACGCCCCCGGTTATCCCTTCGAGTGCGCCTTCGACGTTGTGTAAGTACCGCAACCATTGGTCCTGGCGAGCTTCACGGGCACTGTCCCCGATGAATACCTGGCGACAATAAGACAAGGTTCGATGCAGTAGATGCGGCACAACTGCGAACTAACAGGCGTGCCTCTACGCGATGCGGTCGGTTATTTTTGCGGCATTTCAACTTGGAAAGACGGAGGAGTCAATGGGAAGACGGATGGCTTGGTTGGTCGTCGTCATTGCCCTTGTGACGCTATCGGGTGGCAGGTTCGGACTTGCCGAGAGTAGCGAGTCAGGCGCAAGCAAGAAACAGGGCGCTCACGCGTCGAACCCCACGGCACAGGAACCGGAGTTCGCGGGCGGGGCCGCCTGCGTCATGTGCCATGAGGCCGAAACTTCATCCTTCGGCCGCAACCCGCATTCCAAGCTGGCGCTCGAGCACGGCGGCAAGGGTGTAACCTGCGAAGGTTGCCATGGGTCGGGGAAGGAGCACATCGAATCGGGCGGCGATGCCACCAAGATATTCAGCTATACCCGGGCCAGTTCCGAACAGATCGCGAAGCGCTGCCTGACCTGCCACCAGGGCGATCACCAGATGT
This sequence comes from Occallatibacter sp., assembly GCA_036502905.1. Taxonomy (GTDB): domain Bacteria; phylum Acidobacteriota; class Terriglobia; order Terriglobales; family Acidobacteriaceae; genus Telmatobacter. Next base: position 2,946 of record DASXXV010000351.1, read on the forward strand.
TTTCCCAGTCGGCGCATGCCGAGGCCAAGGTCAGTTGCACGCAATGCCACAGCGTTCACGCGGCGCAGGACGATCCCGTGCTGCTGCGGGCGTCTCAGCCGAATCTCTGCTACCAATGCCACAAGGATGTGAAGCCCGCCTTCTCCAAGCCATTCCACCACAAGGTGAACGAAGGCCTGATGAAGTGCTCCGACTGCCATGACCCGCACGGCACCTTCGAAAAGAGCATGACTAAGACAGCTGCGCAACAGGATGCGGTGTGCATCAAGTGCCACCAGGAAAACGCCGGTCCGTTCATTTACGAGCACCCGGTGGTAAAGGCGGAGGGCTGCGTGTTCTGCCACTCGCCGCATGGGTCGGCGAACCCGCGGATGCTTGCCCGCAATAACATGAACCAGCTCTGCCTGCAATGCCACACCGGAGCGCAAGCCAGCCACAAAACGGATGGGAGAATGTTCAACTCCGGCGGCCCACCGACTTCGCCCGCGCACGATCAGTCAATGCAGTACACGTCCTGCATTGTGTGCCACTCGCAGATTCACGGCTCCAACGTAGTCGACACCTTTATCCGTTAAGGAGGAATCCGATGACGCATCTCGCGCATGTAAGTGACCCGCAGAATCGGCCCGTACTCCGGAACCGGAGAGCCGTTCGCATCGCGGCTGGAGCCGCATTGCTCGCTATTGGACTGCTCTCGGGCCGAACGGTCCGGGCGCAGGAGGAGCAAAAGAACTCAAAGCCATCACACTTCTATCTGACCAACGGCAGCGTTGAACTGGGCGGTCATATGATCAGCCGGTCAGGCAGCGACCCGATGTGGGCTACGCTGGTCAACCAGCAGACCGGGCCACGCATGCTCCAAGCCTTGTTCCACGCGCACTCGAGTGATCCGCGCAAAACTCCGTTCTTCGACGATATGACCATGAACAGCTTTGGCTATGGCGGCGAGCCGTACGCCACCACGACGCTGAATATGTTCAAAGGGAAGATCTACAAGTTCAGCGCGGATTTCCGCCGCAGCCGCTCGTACTTCGACTATAACCTGCACGGTAACTCGCTCATCCCCGAGAATGCGGTTCCATACGTGCCGATCCTGCACAGCCCCCACTTGATGAATACTGTCCGCCATAGCATAGGGGCCGATCTGACCATCGCTCCCCTGTCCCGGGTGAGTTTCCGGGCGGGTTACTGGCGTACGTCTTCGGAAGGCCCTGGCTTCAGTTCGAACGTGAGCAAGAGCAACACGAATCCGTTGCTTGACCAATGGTGGCGCTACAATGACGACCTCTACACCGGCGGAGTCGACTGGAAGCCGTTCCGGAAGACGGTGATGGATTACGACCAGTTCATCACAAATTTCAAGCAGGACACCACCTGGAAGCTGGACCCGGGCCAGTTGGCGTTCACACTCGCCAATGGCACACCCGCTTCGCAGGGTCTGAATATCTTTACCACGGCTGCAAACACCTGCGTGGTTGCCGGCACGACCAATACGATCAAGAACAAGTGCAACGGAACACTTGATTACCATCGCACGGAGCCAGTTCGCACGCTGTTCCCCACGGAACAGTTCCGCTTTGTGACCGCGGCTATTCCCAACGTTTCCATCAATGGCCGCATGCTGTACAGCAGCGGCAGCAGCGAACTGAACAATTACGACGAGTATTACTCCGGATGGAGCGACAGCAGCATCAACACCACCGGCCGCAATATCATCACTTACAGGGGTATCGGCGACCGCAGCCACCTCGGTTCGCTTCACCGGATCAATGTGAGCGGCGCGTTGGGTATCACGGCGCAAGTCGGGCCGAAGGTGGAACTGTCCGACGTCGTGGATTACCGCTCGTTCCGGAATCCTGGTGTGACGCAGCCGCACCAGCTGACGCAGTTCGGCACCAGCCTGGCGAACACGTCGAACGCCTACGATGCAGGCCTCTGCCCACCTCCGTACACGTCATCGAACTGCCCGCTCCACACCACCAAAACTGCGGCGGACATAACCCAGGCGTATCGGCAGACGTATCTTGGGCAGACCATCACGTCCAACACCGCGCTCGCGTCCTACTCGCCGCTCCAGAAGCTGAAGCTCTCGCTGGGATATCGGTGGCGCGACCGCTACATCGCTCACATGCAGCAGACCACCACGACGTCCACCTTCACCCCGCCATTTCCCAATCGTGGGGCTTGCGCGAACGTTCCTCTGAGCGCGGACGGCACCTGCACGGTGACTCCCGCGAGCACTCCGGCCTGGCAGCGCGACGAGATTCACGAGCGGTGGGGGTTGTTCGGAATCGCGACGCAGCCCACGGCGCAACTGAATATCAAGCTGAATGTGGAAGCGATGTCTGGCGACAAGTCGTTCACGCAGATCAGCCCCCGCCAGTTGCAGCATTATGTTCTGCGCACCATCTACCGGCCGAACTCGATGGTGTCGGTGGCGGGCGCGGTCAACTGGCTGGAGAGCCGGAATAACGTGGAGTACGTGCACCACCTTGCGCATGCGCGCGACTTCTCGTTCGGCACCACGATCGATCCCGGCAATAAGTGGTCGCTGGAAATGAACTATGCCTACGACAACGACTTCTCGCGGACCGATATCTGCTACTACTCCACCTCTCCGCTTCCGGGAGCAGGCTCCTGCTCGATTCCCGGCTCGCCGGATGTGAATCTGCAGCCCTTCTTTGGGAACGGCTATTACAACGCGCCTTCGCACTTTGGATCTATGAGCCTAGCCCTGGCGCCCACCAAGAAGCTGCAATTCCATAGCGGTTATTCGGTTTCGGCTTCCACCGGTGCCTCCGAAATCCTGAACGAGCGCCAGGTACAGGGTTCGCTGAATTCGGATTACCACCAGCCGTTTACCGACGTAGCGTACGAGATCTTTCCCAGCTGGTACTGGAAGGCGGCCTACAACTACTACGGCTACGGAGAGGGTGGACCTGCCGGTCCGACGCTGCCGCGTGGATTCCATGGGGACATGTTCACGCTCAGCGTGCGGCATGATTTTGCCCCGCGCGAGGGTAAGTAACTTGATCGCGCCGGTGTAAGTGCCGGCGGGTTACACCGTTGTTCCAGAAACTGCTATTGAGGAGAAGACAGATGATGAAGCGCGGGTCTCGTTTTGCGGGGATGATGCTGATTGCCGGAGCGTTGGTGTGCGCCGCAGCTCAGCAGCCGGCGGCCAATGTTTACAAGGCGAATTGTGCGCCTTGCCATGGAGCGGCAGGCGACGCAGCCACTCCCGCGGGAAAGAATTTCAAGGTGCCTTCATTCAGCTCTGACCTGGTGCTGAAGCATTCCGACGCCGAGCTGATTACCGTGGCGAAAAACGGCAAAGGCAAAATGCCGGCCTGGCACGACAAGCTTTCCGATGACCAGCTGAAAGATCTC
>DASXXV010000352.1:0-10696 GCA_036502905.1 Occallatibacter sp.
GCGGCATCGGCCTTGCTGATGGAAACACGGTTTATGACAAATCCGACGGCTGCCACATCCAGCCGCTGCAATGACTTCGCAATCTCGCGCAGCTGAGCATGGGTTGTTAAGCCGGATTGTATGACCACGATTGCGGAATCGACAAATCGCGCCAGGTACCTGGTTTCTCCTGAACCCAGGAGCGGGAGGGCATCGGTGAGGGCGATGGTTTCCTCATCCGTCATCCCGGCAATTTGCTGGAGAAGCGTCTCCCGCGACGGCGCCGGCGTGGCGGAGGCGTTGACCACGACGGTCGATCGGCCCATCCCTTCCAGCATGGCTGTGACCCTGGCGGCTAACGTACTGGCGCCGACCCCGTGGGCCGCGCCGGTGATCATGCAACGCTTCCATCCGTTCTGCCGACAGGCATGCTCCAAGGCCTCCGCCACACGGAGCAGGCACTCTTCTCCCACCTGGCTCGCAACCTGCTGGAAATCGGGCACCTGGGCCAGAGGACTGCAACCGATGGCGCGTTCGAGGTCGGCGGCCACGTATACCCGCGGATCGCCAGCATTCGCCACCACGGCGGATCCGAGGGCAACGGCCACCGCCGCGAGGAGGATGGCGAAGACATTCGGCAGGAGGGGGAGAACCGAGGGATGGAGCGGCGGCAAAGCCCGGGCGGAGACATGCGTCGTTCCGGGGCCGCCGGGGCGCTGGAGCCATGGAGAATCCGCTTGCTGGCCTGTGCTGGCGCTTTCGACGAAGCTGGCTCCGACTGCGTTGGCGGTATCGGCGGCCAGCGCAGCCTGGGAAGCCCTAGCCTTGATGGAAATCTGCGAACTGTCATCGAGGCGCTCGAGGCTGATCGCACCCCGCAGGCGCTCGATGGCGGCTGAATCGGATTCTCCGCCGGACCGCCAGCCGGGTGGCATTTTGTGGAGCGCGGCCTCGAGAACTTCGCCGCGGGTGACATCCCTGAACTGCTGCCAGGTTGACGATGGCGGGGTTACGGCGTCAGTTGCGAGGATTTGCGTTCCGGCCGCCGCCCGCAATTGCGGAGGCGCTGGCGGGATGTAGACCAGGCATTCAGCCTCGTACACGGGCCAGACGGCGAAAAGGTACGCGGCCGCCGAAGCCACTCCGGCGAGAAGGATCCACGCGAAAAGGCGTGCATGAAGACGCACGCCTCGGCACACATCGATACGGAAGGACATGTCTTGGCGAAGGGGGTGAGGCAGGGACCACATCGCCAGGGGCGGACCCGCGAACTGGCCCGCGGCCGTTTGTTCGAGAGGTTCGATGGGCAGAGAAAGATCGCGGTGCGCGGTCATAAGCCCGTTTCCGGCAGCACCAGGTTTGCGAGCTTTGACGTTCGCGTGACGAAGGAGTTCTCCGGCTGGTGCGCGTGTCCTCGCGGCACGGGCCTGGACGCGATCGCTACCCACAAAGAAAAGCTCGCGTTTTCGGCCCGGCACTTCATACCCTTTGGACGCCCCGATGGTGCTGCCGCGATGCGCGGTGCCGCGATGCGCATTTACGCCGCGATGCGTTTACGCATGGACGCACAGCCAATCGATGATGTGCGGCGGCGCACTGATGATGATGGAAGAATAGGAAAACGGCGTTCCCCGGGCAATCCCACGAAGGCTGTCGTGGTTGCCAGTTTAGTAATGTATTTCCTTAAACTTGCGTGCCCGGCTGGTTGCGCTGGCGCATGCAGTGTGATGTGGATTACAAGACACACCCAGGGAAAATATTTGTTGCCACAATTAGTTTGTGACGGCATCGTGGAGAAGGCGGCGCGCATCGACAGAAATGGGGCCGGAACTCGTCCGCCTTGATTGCCACGTTTCATTCCAGGAGGCGCCGGTGTCCGTTCTCAAAAAGGAAATCGCCCAGGAGCTGCCCTTCTCCAGCCGGGAAGAGGAAGCACTGCTGAACCTGCTGCGCACGGCGGACTGCCTGCAGCGCGCGATTCAGCGAAAGACCCGCACCTGGGGGATAACCTCGACGCAGTACAACGTTCTACGCATTCTTCGCGGATCGCAGCCGCAGGGGCTGACGTGTTCGGCGATTGGGGACCGCATGATCACCGCCGAGCCGGATATCACCCGTCTGCTGGCGCGACTGCGGGCGCTGAAGCTGATCCGGCAGCAGCGCGACAAGCGGGACCGCCGCGTGGTGTGGACCCAGATCTCAGCGGCCGGGCTTGCGCTGCTGGAAGAGACCGACCCCGTGGTTCAGAACTTTCCCAGGGAACTGCTGGGCCATCTGGGCGAGGAGCGAGTGGCCACGCTGATCCCACTGCTGGAACTGGCGCGCCGGAACTGCGGCGATACTCAGGCGCCTGTCAGTTGCGATGGGTCCGGCGGGAAAGCGTGCTCTACACCTGAGAACGTCCGCTCTGGTTCGTGATTCGCCCCTGCGCAGGATGGGCGCTCCGATTTATGAGGGTGCGGAAATCGAACTGCGCGTTATAGGCTCCCTGAAAAAAGATGAGACGCGGCGTATGGCACAGCCGTGGCCTGATGGGCTATGCTCAGTGGTTTCAATTGCGAGGCCGACGAATATGCTCAGCAAGACCAACTCCGTTTCCTTGATGTTTTCGATCACAACTCTGCTTGCGATGAGCGTAAATGCGGGCGCACAGGCGCCGATCTTCAGCGCCGCATCCGAGCAGCGCGCGCAGGCCCTTGTGAAACAGATGACTCTGGACGAAAAGGTGGGCCAGCTGAACCAGTCAGCGGGCGTAGTGATGCCCATGCTCGGGTCACAGAAGCCCGATGACCTGATTACGCAGGGGAAGGTGGGGTCCGTCCTGTGGCTGATTGATGTGAAGGAGATCAATCGGCTGCAGCACCTGGCCGTGGAGAAATCGCGCCTGCACATTCCCATTCTTTTTGGCTTCGATGTGATCCATGGCTACCGCACGGTGTTCCCGGTGCCGCTGGCGATGGCGTCATCGTGGGATCCGGAGGTGGAAGAGGCGGCGCAGAAATATGCCGCAGGAGATGCGCGAGCGGCGGGAATCCAGTGGACGTTCACGCCCATGGTGGACATTGCGCGGGACGCGCGGTGGGGGCGGATTGTGGAAGGCGCCGGCGAGGACCCCTATCTTGGATCGGCGATGGCGCGAGCGCAGGTGCGCGGGTTCCAGGGCGAGAAGCTCGGCGCAGAAAGCGTGATCGCGTGCGTGAAGCATTTCGCGGGATATGGAGCTGCCGAGGGCGGGCGGGACTACGACTCCTCCTACATCCCGGAAGAGCTGTTCCGCAACGTATACCTGGAGCCATTTCATGCAGCGCAGCAGGCCGGGGCGGGCAGCTTCATGAGCGCATACATGGACCTGAACGACGTGCCGGCCAGTGGCAATCGCTGGCTGCTCACCGACATTCTGCGCAAGGAATGGGGCTTCAAGGGGTTCGTGGTGTCGGATGCGTTCGCGGTGGCGAGCCTGCAGACGCACGGTTATGCAGCAGATCCCGCCGATGCGGCCTACAAGGCGATTACGGCCGGCCTCAACATGGACATGGCCAGCCAGACCTACACCAACAATCTTGCGAAGCTGGTGAAGGACGGCAAGGTAGCGGAGTCGGACATCGACAAGGCGGTGCTGCCGATTCTGGCGCTCAAGTATGAGCTCGGATTATTCGACCATCCTTTCGTGGACGAGTCGAAGGTTGAATCGGTATTGAACCGGCCCGAGGGACTGGAACTGGAGCGCAAGATTGGGGCGCGCTCCATGGTGCTGCTGAAGAATGAGAACCAGACACTGCCGCTCCAGAAAACGGTGAAGAAGATTGCGGTGATCGGGCCGCTGGCCGATTCGACGCGCGACATCGAAGGCGGCTGGACGGTGGAGGGTCTGTTCGGCGGAGGAGGCAAGAGCCATCCGGTTACGGTGCTGGCGGCACTGAAGAGCAGGCTTCCCGGGGCGGAGATCAGCTTTGTGGCTGGTCCGGTGCCAACGCGCGAGTTCCCATCACTGTTCGACAACATTCAGGGCAAGAAACTGCAGCCGCCGCCGAGTGCGGCGGAAGTTGCCGACTGGATCGCGAAGGCCAAGGCGGCGGCGGAGAATGCCGACCTGGTCATCGCAGTGCTGGGAGAGCTGTCGGATATGAGCAGCGAGAACGAATCGCGCGCCACTCTCGACCTGCCTGGAATCCAGCAGCAGATGCTGGAGACGGTGTCGCAAAGCGGCAAGCCGGTGGTGCTGGTGCTGGAAAATGGGCGGCCGCTGGATATCCGCTGGGCGGCGGCGCATGTGCCCGCGATTCTGGAAGCGTGGTATCCGGGGACCGAGGGGGGAAATGCGGTAGCGGACGTGCTGTTCGGCGACGTGAATCCCGGAGGGAAGCTGCCCGTGAGCTGGCCCCGTGCCGCGGGAGAGGAGCCGCTTTACTATAACCACAACCTGACGCACGAACCCGAAGACCGGCCCAAATTCACCTCGCGGTACTGGGACCTGTCCAGCAAGCCGCTATATCCCTTCGGTTACGGGCTGAGCTACACCACGTTCAAGTTCGCCAACCTCCGGTTGAGCGAGACACGCATGAAGCGCGACGGCACGACGGAAGTTTCAGTCGAAGTGACCAACAGCGGTCCGGTTGCGGGAGACGCGGTGGCGCAGGTGTACATTCACCAGCGCTCTGGATCGGCGTCGCGACCGGTTCGGCAGCTCAAGGGGTTCAAGCGCGTCAGCCTGAAACCCGGCGAGACGCAGACGCTCAAGTTCCCTCTCGGGAAAGAGGAGCTGCAGTTCTGGAGCCCGCAGGCCAGGGAGTGGGTGGTGGAGCCGGCGACCTTCGACGTGTGGGCGGGAGAAGACTCAACCGCCAGCCTGCATGCGGAGTTGACGGTGAGCCAGTAAAACACGGCTGCGTGTTCCGCCAAGGCTCCATGTTTCAGGAAGGTCAGATTTCGCCAGTGCGGCGCTTCTTTCGCCACCAGAGTGCGAAGGCGACGGTCGCCAGGGCGGCTACGATCGCCAATACGCTGAGAGCGTGGTGTTCGACAATCTGAACGGCTCCCGGGCCAAGTTCAATGACCAGCAGGGAGAGCACCAGCCACCGGATCAGGCGGCCGGTGAAGACCGCCAGCATAAAAAGGACAACCCGCATTTCGAACACGCCGGCGGCGAAAACGCATGCCTTCCAGGGGGTAGGAGGGGGCAGCATGGAAGGAATGGCCATGGCCCAGAACTCCTGCCGTTCAAACCGGTTACGCATGGCTTCAAAGCGCGTGCGGTTGATGCGCTTGAGCAGGAAGAGCTCGCCTCCCGCCCGTCCCAGCCCATAGGGGAGGAGGCCGCCGACGGCTGATCCCGCGGCCGCCATTACGGCGTACAGCCAGAAATGCCGCTTGTCCTGCCATATCCAGACCGCCAGGATGGCGTCCATGGGAACGGGGATGGTGGAAGAGTCCAAAATGGCGACGGCGCCCGCGCCCCAGAAGCCCATGTGGAGTATGGCCGGCAGCCAGACAATGTTCCATTTATGCCAAAGTTGCACAAGAAAGTGCTTCAATCACGTTCCCTTCCCAGCCGCATGCCGGGTTTTGCCTCTGCTGCCGGCGGACGCGCGCAGACGCGGGGTTTGCCTGGCAAAAGCGTTCTAAATCCTTTTTCCCAAGTCGGAGTGTGAGGCAAAACCGCTCGCCATCCGTCCATTCAAAAAGATCATTTTACGGTTTGGGCCCGGGCGGCCGTGCGGGCTTGGAAGGGCCGCGGACCGGACCGGGTTTCCTCGATTCAAGAGGGATGAGAGAATAACAGGAAAGGACTCGGAAGCGAGCGGCACCCGGTAAGTGCCGTGTCTCCTGCCGGACGAATGCCCCTGAGCGTAGTGCCAACCAGTGTGAACGAGCCCAAAGATCCGACGGGAGAACCTCCGGAGTCCGCCGATTCGGGCCAGAACACCGAAAACGGCGCCTCGGGCCCCGGTAACGGCCGCCCGGCCAATTCGGCCGTAGAGAACGCCGCGACCAGCTCCGATCCCGGGCAGAATGGGAATGAAAGCGGAAGCGAGCCCTCTCCCAAGGTGCGAGGGTCGCGGTGGGTGGACTACGACACCTACGAACTGCTGGACATGATCAGCGAGCTCGAGGATGAGCGCCGCTGGGCCCGCCTGCGCGAGGGCATCTGGATTGCGATCCTGTTTCACATTGTGCTGATCTCGGGCATTACGTGGATTCCGAAGTACATCTTCAAGGTTCCGCCCGTGGTGGATCCGTTCGAGGCTATCCGGCAGCGCAAGGACGAGTTGAAATACCTGGACCTTCCTCCGGACCTGATCAAGCGGGTACAGCCCAGGGCGGAGTCTAAACCGGTTCCGCAGAAGCCGCCGCGGGTCGACAAGAAGACTCTTGAGGCGCTGAACAAGGCCGCGCCGCCAGCGTTACCTGCGACCCCCGCACCCAAGGTGGAGCAGGCGCAACCAGCCCCGGCGCCGAAGCCCGAGTCGCAGTCGCAGCTGGAAGCGCCCCCACCCAAGCCTGAACCGCAGCATCCCAGCTTTGCGATGGGGTCCCAGAACCCGGCCGACCAGTTGCGGGACGCGATGCGCGGCTCGCGCGGTCCCAGCTCCGGAGCCGACAATGCGCCCAACAACCCCGGCATGGCGATACATCCGGGAGCGGGGGGCGGAGTGCAGGTTCTCTCCGATACGCAGGGGGTGAATTTCGACCCGTGGCTGCGGCGATGGTATTTCGAGACGGAGCATACCTGGGATCCTCTGATTCCGGATGAAGTAAACCCACCCATCCTGAAACAGGGTCAGTGCATGATCCGGTTTAAGGTTCTGCCCAATGGGCGGATTATGGAAGGCAGCATGGCGCTTGAAGGCCGCTCCGGCGATACGGCGCTCGATCGCGCGGCCTGGGGGGCGCTGACGGGGTCCAACTATCCGCCGCTGCCGCGGGAATTCCACGGGCCGTATCTAGAGCTGCGCGCGATATTCATGTACAACATGAAGCCGTAAGCGTTTCTTCCTGGTTTGGGTCGCGGTTTCCACATCCAGGGCTGGAGACGCGCCCGGAGGTCCTGGGGATGACCATTGGCTTTGGTATCTTCCTTCCGTTCGAGATTTAGGTCATACTGCTGCGGTATTCCCATTCCAGAATTCCGGAGGTCCCAAAGGCATGGCCGACTGGAACATTGCATACAACTGGATGATGGACAACGAGGATTTTTCGCGCACGTGCAAACAGGTTCCGGATGCTGGGCCGGCGGGCGCGGGGCCGTGCTTTGCGATCAGCGGGATCAATTCGGCGGCGTGGCCTACACAGTTTGCCGGCATCGCCGCGATTGCCCAGGACCAACGCGCAAATGCAGTCCAACAGTTCTACGAGGAAAACATCTGGAACAACTGGTTTGCGCAAATCGCTTCGGACGATGTGTGCAAGCGGCTGTTTGACTTCGCGGTGAACGGAAGTTCGCACCAGGCAGTTCAATGCCTGCAACAAGCGCTCAATTCCCTGGGCGGCAGTGGCACGCCACTGAAGGACGACGGCGGCTGGGGTCCGATGACGCTGGCGGCGTTGAATGCCGCCGATCCGAATGCGCTGGTGACGGCTTTCAAGACGCAGCGGGTGGCGCATTACCAGGCGATCGCCGCGGCCCATCCCGACAAGGCGCAATACCTGAAGGCGTGGACCGCGCGGGCGGAGAAGTAGAGGAACGCAATCTGAGCCGGAGAGCGCGGCATTGCGCCATTTAGACTGGTGAGGGCGCGGCGCATATTTGAGGCCGCCCCGGACAAGGCCAGAATGCACTTTCATTTCCCATTCGCTACCGGCGATATCCTGTGGACGCTCACCTTCGCCGGGCACCTGGTTTTACTGGTTGTGTTGATGGGCCGGGACCGCATCGCGCGGTTCCCCTGGTTCACCACCGGCGTGGTCGTGATGGCGCTGCGCATTCTCACCATTCGCCTGCTGATCAAGCGTCTGCCGGAAATGACGATGGATACCACCATCCTCATCATGGCCGACATCGGCGCCTTTGTGGGATTGATGGTGGTGGTGGAGCTTGCGCGCCGCGCGTTCGGCGGGGTGAGGCGCCAGACGTGGGTAAGCGGGGCGCTGGGACTGATGGCGCTGGGTGCGGTGGTGCTGAAATTCTGGGGATCATGGCCGGCGTGGAGCACTCTGACCGCACACTCGACCATCGCGACGCTGCGCCTGTTGCAGCTGATCGCGCAGAAGACCACTTTGCTGGCGGACGTGGAGACCATCGCCGTGGGTCTGCTGATCGTGCTGCTGGGAAGCCGTTTCCGGGCCGGCTGGCGCAGCCATGTTCAGCAGATTGCGATTGGCCTGTCGACGGCTTCGATTTCCCAGCTGGTGGTGCAGGGGTTGTGGCAAGGGATTGTCAAGTCAGCGGTGAACACCCCGGCCATCGCGCAGTCGATGACGGATCGCGTGCGGATCATGGGGTTGGGAGATAAGTTGTCGAATACCAACAGCACGGTCTACATCGCCATTCTGATCTGGTGGATCGTGTGCCTGTGGCGTGACGAGCCGGGCACGGCGAGGACTGTGGAAGCGGAGCCGAAAGTGGATGCGGTGGACGAGGGAACAGAGCGTCCGGTGGCTGGCCAGGGTTGAAAGCCTTCCCAGGTCTCAGATCGAGACCTGGCGCACCCACCTCGGAGTGGGAATGACGGCGCCCTCGGAAGAGTCCGAAGGCGCCGCCATTTTTTAAACAGGACTATCTCGTCGCGGTGAGGAGAGGCTTTGTAGTGGCGGCGGGATTCACCTGTGAGTTGAGGAAGTTGGCCAGATCGTCCAGATCCTGGTTTGTGCCCACGAGAGGGGGCATGAACTTTCGATAAGGCGAGTCGGGCTTGTAGTCGTGAAGCATGGCGAGGAAGTTGCCGATGTTGCCGCGGTCCCGTCCGGCGAGAAGGGTCTTGAGGGGGCGGTATCCGTTGAGCGTATGGCAGGAGGCGCATTCGCCGCGGAAGATGGCCTCGCCTCGCGAGTAGCTGGATGGCATGGGTGCGCGATCGCCGTTCCAGGTCCACATGGAATGGGCCAGGTAGCCTTGCTGATTGATGCGGTCACGATAGGTAACGCGCACGCCGTTCGAGTACATCCAGCGGCCGATGACGTAGGGCTTGCGCAGCATCTCGCGCGCGTACTCGCCGGAGCCGGTGGCGATCAGCGCCAGCAGAAGCACGCTGATGGCATGCGACAGGTTGAAATCCACCGGGTTGCGATACGCGAGATAATACGCAACCCAGATGATGGTCGCCGACGTGACGATGATGATCAGTGCAATTCGCGTGACGGTGGAGAACGTACCGCCGGCGATGGTGTCGATGCCCAGGGTGAGGAGTGCACGCTGCGCCTGCGGAACCATGAAGAGATACCAGATCAGCAGGAAGGGAGTGGCGACGAAGGAGGGGACGAGCCATTTGACGCTCCACTGCACCAGGCTGGTCTTGAGCGCCGGCTGCTTGTCGCCATCGATGCGGCTGGAAGTAATGAGCGCCCAAATGCCGGCCAGGGAGGTGCAAACTCCGCTGCGCAGCAGAAGGCTGGGCCAGTAGGTGGGGTTGAAGAATGCGTTCCAGAACTTTCCGGCTTCGTGGCCGGTGCCGGCGACCGAGATCCAGGTGTCGCCAGGAGTGAGCATGAAGGTAAGAATGCCGTTGATGATGATGAGGGTGGAGACGGAGGCGATGCAGTAGACCCACCCGACGGTGAGGTGGAGTTTGGCATCGACGCGGTTCCAGGTGTAGTAGTAGACCGCGACGGTGGTGAGCTCGACGAGAAAGAAGACCCACTCGATGGCCCAGCCGAACACGAAGTTATGGATCAGGGTACTGGTGGCTTCAGGATGGGTGAGGCCGATGGCGAACCAGATGCCGACTCCCGAGACGGTGCCAAAGACGCCGGTGAGAATCAGGAAGAACTTCGAGTGGCTGACGAGCTGGTTGAGCCAGGCGGCGGCAGTTTGCTTATCGGCCATGCGCATGGCCTTGCGTTCAGCGAGCGGGAGATAGAGGCCGCCGCCTACGGCGAACTGCGAAATCATGACGTGGAAGATGGCGATCATTCCGATCACCCAGCCCGAGCCGATATGCGGAATGTCCCAGAAGGGGTAGTTCATTTTTAGCTCCTGGCTTCCAGTTCCTAGCTCCTGGCTTTTTCCTCGTTAACGCTGAATTCAGCACGACGAGCTAGAAGCTAGAGGCTAGAAGCTGGTAGCTGCTTTACCTGATCGTCCAATATCCAATTGCGGTGGTGGCCAGCAGGAGAATGACGGCGACCAGGCCGAAGTAGTGGGCGGCGCGGGCGCGACGGCCGTTATCGCTTTTCATGTCGTAAAAGGGTATGAGAACCCAGAGGGCGATTCCCAGAGAGAAGAGGAGCAGGCCCGCAATTTCGCCGGCTTCTCCGGGGAGCCAGTTGCCGAGGATCTTCAGCATTTCGAAGGGGCTCATGAAGTACCACTCGGGATGAATGCCGAGGGGCGCGGGCGCAAGCGCGTCATACTGTTTGCCCAGAGACCACGGGAAAACCGAGGCCAGCAGAGCAAGAATATTGAGCGAGATGAGCCACATCGCCAGGTCTTTGCGCACAAACGCGGGCATGAAGGGTATGGTCTTGCGCTGTGCGAGGGGCTTGGTCTCTTCGCTGGGCGGTACGGCGTTGCCGTGTTTCTGCACCAGCCACAGGTGGAATGCGAGGAGGGGTATGAACACCA
>DASXXV010000353.1:0-4592 GCA_036502905.1 Occallatibacter sp.
CATCGTTGTCTAGTCTCCCACAGCGCCCCGTCGCTAACAACAGTCGCTGAGTGGTTGTGGACGATAGACCGGCTTACCGGAAATTGACCCCAATGGTCCCGACCCGGCGAGTCAATGTACGGTAACGCCACTTTTCGACCGCATACCCCGAAAGCCGGTTCGCGTCAGGCCGATTTTGCCTGAAAATCTATGGACCTGTAGTTGAAGCCGACTTCCACGGGTCTTTGCAGAGTGAACACACGTGTGGCCATACTAGTTCTATTGGCAACCAAAGCCTGCGGGCAACGTCTGGAAATCGGCGTCAGGGGTGCTGCCCGCCTCACCAGCCAGTTGGAGGGCAATGGTGTTTCGGAATCGCGGCCGTACCTAGTGGGGCCGGTGGTCCAGGCGAATCTGGGGCATGGCCTCGCCGTAGAGGCCGACGCACTTTACAGCCGGTTCGGATATACCACCAGCAGCAGGGACATCGTTGGTGATCTCTACACCTCCCGCGACCGCGCCAACTCCTGGCAGTTTCCCTTGCTCTTGAAGTATCGCTTCCGTTCTGTCGGGCAGCGACTCTATGTCCTCGTTGGCTGGGACCCGGAGCATGCTACCGGTACGACGAGGACGAACGCTCTCGTGGTCTCCAATCCGTACGATCCGAGCTACACGATTACATACCGCCAGTACAGCGTTGATGATAACTATGGGACCAACCACGGCTTAGTCGCCGGCGGCGGTATCGAGTTAGGCTCGCGCCATTTTCGGGTAAGCCCGGAATTCCGGTATGTCCGCTGGAAAAACTGCATGTTTTCCATTTACCAAGGGCAAGGGTCCTACCTTGCGGTCCCGCAGAACGAATTGCAGCTGCTACTTGGTCTGACAAGGCGGTAACGGCAGAAAAACGGCTTTATACCGGCCAAAGTTTAAAGTAGGTGGGGTTTGCGGTTAGCCTGGGAAGGCAGTATTCTTCTTTCGTTTGAGATGGATATACCGGGAGGGTGAAGGCCCTCCACGGATCGGAACCTGGCAGGAGACGGTCAACAGCGGGCCTTCACGCCAGCCTTGATTCTCTTTATCGCACTGCCAGAGCCGCAAGACAAGTCATGCGAGACGCATGCGTTCCCGTTGGCCCTGTTGCCACGTTGCTGCCCGCGCTGCGGACGCCACACCATCATCGGCCATGGCCAACGTCGCAAACCGGCCCACGACGAAAACCACGACTGGATCTGGATACGGCGCGGCCTCTGCCGTCCGTGCGGCGAAACCTTCACCATCCTTCCAACCTGGTCGTCGCCATATGGCCAGTACAGCCTGCGATGTCGACAACACGCCTGGGAATCGAGTTGCAATGGTAACGTCCCTTGGGAACAGGCCGCTCCGCAGTGCAAAGATCCCAGCCGATTCCCGGACCCAGCGACGTTGCGGCGTTGGGCTCGTCGGAGACTGCTGAGTCTGTGCTGTAGCGTGAAGGCCTTCTGGTTCTGCCGGCCTGGCTGGCAAGCTTTCTGGCGCACGCCCACCATCCTCGCCTGGGATTGGGCTGCGATTGAACGTAATCTGCAGTTGGAGGCAAACTCGCCATGACGTGGCCGGCCGTGGACGCACTCAAACAGCAGATTCCCTTGCTGGACTACCTGCAATCGCAGGATTGGAAGCCCGCCCGGCGCATTTCCCGCGGGCGGCTCATGGGATTGTGCCCGCTGCACGCCGAACAGCAGCCCAGTTTTCTGGTGGACCCCGCTAAAAACCTTTTCTACTGCTACGGCTGCGGGCGTGGCGGCGATCTCATTCGCTTCGTCGAACTGTACTTCGCGGTGGGATTCCGCGACGCGATGACCATGCTGCGCTCACCCAATCGCCAATCCCTGCTGAAAGATGTGGTGAGTTTCTACCAAGTACAACTTTATCGTCACCCGGAAGCGGCCCACTACTTACTCCTACGTGGGATACAACAGCCGCAAATTATCGAGGAGTTGGCCATCGGTTATGCTCCGGGCCGCTGTCTGCGGTCCTGGCTGATGACTTTGGGGTACTCGCTCTCCGAACTCCAGCAAGCCGGCCTGGTGAACACCGCGGGTCATGACACCTTCAGTCGGCGTGTGGTGTTTCCTCTGGAGGCGAACTTATATGGGCGTAGTATTGGGAACGCTCCGGCGCATCGTTTCCTGCCAGGTGTCAAAGGTGGACTCTATGCCTGGCAACGAGTGAAACAGTCACCGAAAGTCATTCTGGTGGAGGGGCTGTTTGACCTGGCTGCGCTCTGGCAAGCTGGATTCCGCAATGTCACCTGCGCGATGGGCAGCCACTTGAACGCACGGCAGTTCCAACAACTTTGTGATGGCGTTTCGCGAACCGTTTACCTGGCATTCGACTGCGATGTCCATGGCGCCGGCCAACAGGCCGCGCAACAGCTATCGCGGCGCTTGTTGAAAGAAGGAGTAACAGCCCTACGGGTGGAGCTACCCCACGGCCACGATCCCAATAGCTTCTTCGCCGGCGGTGGGGATGGCGGGCAGTTTCAGAACTTGCTGGAAGAGGCAGTCCCATGAACTTTCGTGTGCTCGAACAGCGCGGCTTGGAAAACGCACGCAGTCCGTTTCGGGTCGTCGAAGACAACGGCCAAGCGGTGGAATGGGTCAATCGTTTCCTGGATCAGGAGAGGGTGCGTAGCGTGGCGGAGACTACGCTGCGCAGCTATGCCTACGATCTGCTTGATTTTCTGCGCTGGTGGGCGGAGGTAAACCACACCTCGGCGATCAGCGAGCAAGCCGAATCCACGCTGCTCGACTATATTCGCTTCCAGACCAATCGGCAACCGCAACCTGCCGCCGCCACGATCAATCGCCGCGTGGGGATTGCACAACGTGCTTTGCAACTCGCGTTTCCCCGCACCCAAACTTCCTTCGTCCCCGGTTTTCAGTACGGCTATTGGCGCCCGCTCCCGCTCGGCATCGGACGCCCGCTTCCGGCCTTGAGCCGGTTACGCGTGAGGACACCGAAGCGCGTCATCCTGCCGCTGTCCGTGGAAGAAGTCCAGCAGTTCTGGACCAGCTTCCGAACCTCGCGGGATCTGGCCATCGTAGGTCTCATGCTGTTCGACGGTCTGCGCTCGTGCGAAGTGCGTGCGCTCAACCGCGACGATCTGGTGTTCTCCGAATCACAACTGCGCGTGCGCGGCAAGGGCGGCAAACCGCGCTGCTTGCCGCTGGCTGCGGAAACCCTCCAACTGTTGGATCATTACCTGCTTCTGGAACGTCCACCGAATTGCGGCGCGCCCTTATTCGTCGGTCTCAAAGGGCGTGCTCGCGGAAGACGGCTGACAGCCGCCGGAATGCGTTCGCTGTTCCGCCATCACCGCCGCATCACCAACGTCCCAAAGGCCAACCCGCACCGGTTTCGGCATACCTTCGCCACTGAGATGCTCAGTGGTGGCGTCAGCTTGCCGGCGCTGATGCAACTCATGGGACACGCCAAGATTCAAACCACGCTGGAATACGTTCAGATCTCTTCCCAGGATGTCTTTCAGCAGTACGCCCGGGCCGTCGCGCAGCAGATCCGTCGGATCCCCGTTGCTCAGTCATGAGACGTCATCGTCCTGTCGGCCATCCACTGGAACCGCTGTTCGAGCGTGCCGCCGAATCCCTCACCACCGCGCTCAGCGACGGAGCCGTCCGTGCCTATCGAGCTACCCTCCGGAGTTTTCTGCGTTACTTGGGCGCTCAGCATCGCGAGATCTGCCGCCTGGAACAACTGCGGCGCGACCCGCATATTCTTGGCTGGCTGACCGAAATGCGCTCGCAGATTCCACCACTCGCCAAATCCACGCTCATAATCCGTATCGTCTATTTGCATCGTTTGCTGGAGCAACTGGCTTGGAGCAAACAAACCCTTACCTTGTCTCACCTGATTACGCGCGAAGACGTTCCGCGCCGTGAGAAAAGATTGCCGCGCCCGCTACTGCCGGAACAGGATCAAACGATTCAGCAGGAACTCCTGCGGCGCAACGATCTCGCCAGCAACCTTCTGCTGCTGCAACGCCACACCGGTATGCGGATCGGCGAGTGTGTCGACTTGGCCGCTGACTGTCTACATCCGGTTGGGCCGGACCAGTGGGCCATCCATGTGCCGCTCGGCAAACTCAAAACAGAACGCCTCGTTCCCGTGGATTCCTTCGTATGCCAGATCATCGAACGCTTGCTCGGCTTGCGTTTGCAAAGTAACGCCCAACCCGGTCCCTTCCTGTTGCCGCGGACTCGCAGTCGTGAAACACTGATCCGCAAGCTGCGTGCCTCATTCCGTCATGCCGTTGCTGCAGCTGGAATCCACACCCGGCTGGTTCCCCACCAGAGTCGACATACCTACGCGACAGAGATGCTCCGCTCGGGCGTCACGCTCACCGGAGTGATGGAATTACTGGGGCACACCAGCCCTGAGATGACTTTGCTCTATCTCGAAATCACTCAGCCCGATCTGCAGCGCGAATACCATCTGGCGCGCGAGCATCCGCGCCATCAGGTCCCCTGCCCGCAAGCGCTGCGCGCGTCTGCCTCGTTTCGAGCCGATTTACCCAGCCTGCTCAATTCCTTCGATACGGTCCGTTACGTCCT
>DASXXV010000354.1:0-12766 GCA_036502905.1 Occallatibacter sp.
TTGACCTTTGGTGGAGACACGAGTCTGCATGGTAAGACAATCTTACCATCTGTCTAATGTGCTGGTGGGCGCTGGAAGTTACCCCAAAAATGCGGTCACAACATGGTTCACCGCAAAGGCCGCGCCGTAGGCCAGGACGAGCATGTAGGCGAACTGGAATGCGGGCCATTTCCAGCTGTTCGTCTCGCGGCGGACGACGGCCATGGTCGAGGTGCACTGCATGGCGAAGGCGAAAAAGATCATCAACGCGAGCGCGCCGCCCAGCGTGATGTCGTGATGGAGCGCATTCTGCAGGCTGAGCGCCTGCGTGCCGGGATCACTACCGTAAAGGGTGCCCATGGTGCTCACCATCACTTCACGGGCCAGCACGCTGGAAATGAGGCCGATGCCTATTTTCCAGTTGAACCCAAGCGGCGCAATCACAGGCTCGATGAAGTGGCCCATCCGGCCGATGAGGCTGTTCGCCAGTTCCGGAGCGCTCATGACGCCGGTGGAGCTATGAACCAGCGGCAGGTGGGCTCCCACCCAGAGAACGAGCGTGACGGCCAGAATGATGGTGCCGGCCTGGCGCATGAAGACTTTTGCCCGATCGATAAGCCGCAGCGCCAGGGACCGGATCGTCGGCATGCGGTACTGGGGGAGCTCCAGGATGAAGGGCGTGTCGCTGGACTTGAGGAGCGAGCTCTTCAGCAGGAACGCCGTAGTCATGGCGGCTATGAAGCCGGCGAGATACAAGCCCATCATGACCAGCGTGCGCAGGCCTATGAAGCCGTGCAGGTAGGTTATGTTGGGGATAAACGCGGCGATCAGCAGCATGTAGACCGGCAGCCGGGCCGAGCAGGTCATGAACGGCGTGACGAGAATGGTGGCGAAGCGGTCGCGCTTGTTCTCGATGGTGCGCGTGGCCATGATGGCCGGTACCGCGCAGGCATATCCGGAGAGCAGCGGGATGAAGGCCTTGCCGTTCAGGCCGGTGGTGCGCATCACGCGGTCGGCGATCAGGGCAGCGCGGGCCAGGTAGCCGGAGTCCTCGAGGATGCCGATGAAAAGGAACAGCAGCAGGATCTGAGGGAGGAAGACGAGTATCGACGTGATGCCCTTCCACGCTCCGTCGACGACCAGCGACTGCAACCAGCCGCCCGGCAGCAGCGGCCGAACCAGTTCGCCGGCCCGGGCCAGCAGGTCAGTGAATCCGTCCGACAGGGGCTGGCCGATGGAGAAAACCACTTCGAAGACCGCGATCACAACGACCAGGAACAGCAACGGTCCCCAGACGCGGTGCAGAAGGATGCCGTCGAGTTTGCGGCTGTTCTCGGCCGAGAGCGGGGCGCGATAGCCGGTCCGGTGGCTTATCTGCGCGGCCCAGCTATGCGTACTGGCCGCGTTGCCAAGCACGGGAAGTGTGAGGGGCTTCGCGGCGGCGCCATTCCCGTTGCCGTCTGCGCTTACCTTGGTCCCGTTGGAATGCTGGTTCAGGAAAAGGCTGACCGCGTCCATCCCGGTTCCGCGAAAGGCGCTGACCTGGGCGACCGGTGCGCCCAGTTCGCGCGCCAGCTTGAGGGAGTCGATCTCGCCGCCGCGCGACTCCATCAGGTCGCTCATATTCAACAGGACCAGGGTGGGCAGTCCCAGGGCGAGAACGGGGGCGGCCAGCATGAGCTGCCGGGTGAGATGAAGTGAGTCCAGAACCAATAAAACTGCGTCAGGCTTGGGTGTGCCGGGCATCTTGCCCTTCAGCACGTCGACGGCCACGCGGGCGTCTTCAGAATACGGGGTCAGGCTGTAGACGCCGGGGAGGTCGATGAGGGTGAGATCGTCGCGTCCTACGCCCCCCATCAGGCCCATGCGCTGTTCCACGGTCACGCCGGGATAATTGGCCACCTTCTGGCGCAGGCCGGTCAGGCGGTTGAACAGGGTGGATTTGCCGGCGTTGGGTGGTCCGATAATGACAACCGTCTGGAGCGCGCCTTTGGAGTGCGCGTCGGGCGGCTGAAATTGTGGTGGAGCGCAGCACCCGCTGCTCATTGAACAACCTCGGCGAGATCTTGAGAGTCTGCGATTTCCGCATCGGCTTCGCGGACGCGGATGGCTCCAGCGGTTTCGCGGCGGAGGGCAATCTGCATGCCGTCGACGCCGTAGACCGTGGGGTCGCCCGCCGGAGCGCGCCGCAGCGCGGTCACCAGGGCGTTGGGAACGAATCCCATGTGCATCAGGTGATTCTGAACGGATTCGGGAAGGTCCAGGGCGACGAGAATTCCGCTCTCGCCGACGTTCAACTCGCTAAGCACACGCACCTGCCGGACTCCGTGGCGCCGCCGGAAGGGCAACACCCTGGAAATACGACCAGAATGGTCTGAATTAAGTATACGACCATTTCGGTCTGGGTTGCAAACTCGCAGCAAAGCCATGATTTTTCGACCTCCGGGAGAGGGAGGGCCGGGGCATCCCCCCTCCAGCCTTCCCATTTTTCTCGCGGACCCCACTCGTGAATGCCTTTCAATTCTGACCTAGTTCTAACAAGCTGGAATCGAGCCGTATGTGACTTAAATCACTCACTATGGGTGGTGACATTCATTTCGGACCTTTTAGCGGAGGCGGGCGTCACATCGGGTTGAACTTGTTGTTTGCTAGAATTTCCCCAAAATCCTGGTAGCCACCTGCGAGTACGTGATTGGACTGCAAAACTTTTCTGTTGCGCCTGCCCACGATTGTGTTGCGTCGTCCCGGGCGCTTTGCCTGCCGGGCGGCCCTGTTTTTGGCCGCCACGCTGTTTCCGCAGGTTTGCCTGGCGGTCGAACTGGTGCCTCTGCGCGTACCCAGGGTCAGCCGAGCACCCAAGCTGGAAGAATTTCTGAACGGGATTCCGCGGGAAGCCGAGGTGGCGGTGAGCGTCTTCCGGCAATTCGACCCGCACGACGGCGAGCCGGCGACCCAGCCGACGGTGGCGTACCTCTCGTATGACAGCAGGAATCTCTACGTCGGCTGGATCTGCAAGGACGACCCATCCGAGATCCATGCCCGCATGGCCCCGCGGAAGCAGATCGATCTAGACGACCGCGTGACCATCAACATTGACACCTTTCAGGATCATAAGCATGCCTACTGGTTCGACGTGAACCCCTACGGAATCCAGTACGACGGACGCACGACCGACGGTATCGGTGACGATCCGAGCTGGGAAAGCCTGTGGTACTCGGAAGGCAGGATCACGGAAAACGGATACGTGGTGCTGGAGACGATTCCGTTTCGCAGCCTCCGATTTCCGCGGGCTACGAAGCAAATCTGGTACATATGCCTGGCCCGCTTCATCCAGCGCAATAACGAACTGTCGGCGTGGCCTTTTCTCTCTCATGCGGCGCTGCCCCAGTTTGTGGGGCAATTTGCCCCCATCGAGATCGACGACGATATCTCTCCCGGCCGCAACCTGCAATTCATTCCCTATGGCCTGGTCTCGATGGACAACTATCTCGACCCCGCCACCGGTTTCGAACAGCAGGTCGAGCATCACGCCGGTCTCGACGCCAAGGCGGTCATTCGCGACGCTCTCACGCTGGATATGGCGCTCAACCCCGATTTCAGCGAGATCGGCACGGATGATCCCAAGGTCCAGGTGAATCAGCGTTACGAGGTCATCTTTCCGGAGCGGCGTCCGTTCTTCCTCGAGAATGCATCGATTTTTACTACGCCTGAGGAACTCTTCTTTTCACGCCGGGTCGTGAATCCGCAATACGGCATGAAGTTGACCGGTTCAATTGGACGCTGGAGCGTGGGCGCGCTGGCTGCCGATGACCGCGCCCCGGGCGAGGTACTGGTGCAGGGCGAGACCGGCCATGGCGATCGCGCTTACGATGGCGTGTTTCGCGTGGAGCGCGAGTTCGGGCACCAGTCGCATGTTGGCTTGTTTCTGGCGGGAACCAGATTCCGATCGAGTTACAACCGCGTGGGGTCGTTGGATCTGCGCTACGTCCTGCCAGCCAACTGGACCTTGGCCGGCCAGGCCACGACTACGCAGACCGCCGACAATTCGGGGAAGTACGCCGCCGGACCGGGATACGTCGTCACCCTGCGAAAATACAATAATCACGTCAGCTTTCAGAACTACTACACGGACCGAAGTCCGGGAATGAACTCGACCCTCGGCTATATCGACCGGACCGATATACGCTCCGGGGAGACCTACGGAAGCTATCAGTGGAAGCCGAAGACGAGTAAGACAGTGATGGCGTATGGCCCCACCCTGCATGGAACCGTGATCTACGACCACAAGGGCAGCCTTCAGAACTGGTCGGTTGGACCCGGATTCCAGATCACGCTTCCTAAACTCACCACGCTGAGCGTGCTGCACGAGCAGAACTACGAGTTTTACAAGGCCACGGGGTTCCGCGGGCATCTGATCGACGTTGCCTTGACGACCTCATGGTTCAAGTGGCTGGATATGAAGGCCGAATACGCACACGGACCGCGGCCCAATTACTACCCGCCGCCGGATATCGCACCATTTCTGGGCAACGGCGACAACGCGTCCGTGAACCTCACACTGCATCCGGAAACGCATCTGCGCCTGGATGAGATCTACTACTACACGCGCCTGGGCACGCGCGACGGCGCGTTGCTGTCCGGATCGATGCCGGGCCAGGTGATTTTCACCAATCACCTGATCCGGTCCAGGATCAATTACCAGTTCACGCCGGCCTACTCGTTCAACGCCATCCTGGATTACTATTCCTTGCTGCCGAACAACGGGCTGGTTTCAAGCACTTATTCCAAGCAGGCCGACACCACGCTCCTGTTTACATATCTGCCGCATCCGGGCACGGCAGTGTATGTCGGCTATTCGGATACGTTTCAGAACGTGGATTACAGCGCTGACCGGGTGCCTCCATACACCATCACCAACCTGCCCGGCACATCCACCGACCGCCAGTTGTTTATGAAAGTCAGCTATCTTCTGCGGTTCTGAGGGCGCGACTACAGTTGGCCAGCCTATGGAATGTCGAAGTGCGTCACGTCGACGACCGTCACTCCATTCACAAGCTGAAACAGGAGCCTCCAGCCGCCGCCGTGCCGCATAGCCATTCCGAATCCTCCAACCTCATTGTGGTCGTCGCGGTAAGCCGGCCCGGCCTTGATCAGGAGCCTGCCGTTGTAGTTGGGATTCGCGCCCTGCCAGGCCGCAGCAGTGGGTTCGTGGTACAGGATTTTGGAGACTCCGTCTTGCTGCGCGACGAAGTTGCAGCCGCCCAGGCCGGCGCTGAAGACGAACTTCACCTGCGCCGGAACGGTCGTGAGATTGATCCTTCCAATCTTGGACTCGTCGGGATTGGAGATTTGTCCCAGGTAAGGCATCCACGCTGCCACGATCGGCTGCCCTTTGCGCTTGGTGGCGGCGTACGCCCCGATTGCGCCCAGAATAACCAGGCTGACGTAGTTGCCTGTCTGCGGAACGAGGTCGAACTCGAGGATGGAATTGACGGTAGTGGAAGTTGAGCTTTCACCCACCTTCGTCATTGCCGTCTTCAGCGCATCGGCCTTGATGTTGTAACACTCGATGGCGGTCGAGCGAAGGTAGGCTTCGGGGTTTTGGAGGAAGCGCGCATTGTTCTTGTGCATGGGGAAGTCTCGGTTGGATTCTACCTCGCAGGTCATTCACGTTCGCGAAAAATTGGCAGGATTTTCAGTGAAAACGGCATTGGGGAAGTGATAAAAGACTGCTCATGGACGCCACAGCATTCCGCGCCACGCTGAACCAGGAGGCTCCTCCCGAAGGTCTTACGGCCCCGCTCGCCGCCCTGTGGTGGGACGCGAAAGGGGACTGGACACATGCTCATGGCCTGGTGGACGAGTTGGAAACCAAGGACGGCATGGCAGTACACGCCTACCTCCATCGCAAGGAGGGGGCATTGTCTAATGCCGACTACTGGTATGCGCGTGCCGGCAGGCACTTCCAGCGGCCTTCGCTCGGGGCAGAATGGGACGCCCTGGTAGAGGGGCTCGCTGAAGGTTGAGAATTGCTCTCCCAGATGATCAGGTGGGTGCCTTCTGCGGCTTGTCGGCATCGCCCATGAGGCCGGTGTTCACCGTGCCGGAGATGGAGACAACCGCGGCAGAGCTCTCCCGGTTAGAGTTCGGTAGATGGCACCGATGCCGGGGTAAAGGTCCATGCTATTTGCTTTTCCAGGACGAATCCTCCCGAACCGGAACGGTTTGCTTCCGATGTTCGTGACCGGAGGCACACAGGACTGGAGATTCCTCACGAATTCTGGTACGTTACTCAGGCATCCTGGGCCGTCCCTTCATCTGCTTCGAAATTCTGAGCCAGCGGATTGTTTCCGATCAAAGCGAAAGTGACCTGACGAGTATTGAGTAAGAACTCTGAGGCAAGGTTGCACAGTATTCGAGAGCAACGATGAGCAGCGAAGGGACAAAAGCGCCCTTGGCCGGCACCGATACCTCCGGAGCCGCTGAGAAAACCGAACGGCCTGAGACGCGGCAGCGCCCGGGCGAGGGGATCGGGGTGTTTCGCGCCCTGATCATTACCGCCCTGATTTATGCCGCTCTTGGTTTTCTGATCTGGTTCGCGTGGGATGCATTCTTCCATGTGCGCGGCCACTGATAGGGTTCATTCCGAACCGGAAAACCCCAAAAAGCAGCGTGATCCGTCCTCCAGAAGACCATCCGCCTGCTTTGCAGGATCGAACAGTCCAGGCACCGTGTAAAAAACTCTTCACCATGTGGGATCCTTCAACCCCCATGTGTCATTGGTCACAGCGGCTCCCCGGCCCAGAGACGAGACTCTCCGTAGCGGTTGATTAAACGTTTGGCCGCGCTATGGAGCAATTCGAATGAGTGAACAAAAAATGGTCATCATGGATGGGAATGAGGCCGCGGCCTCGGTTGCCTATCGTCTTTCCGAAGTAGTTGCTATTTATCCCATCACCCCCTCGTCGCCGATGGCCGAGTGGGCCGACCAGTGGCGCTCGGAAGGAAAGAAGAATCTCTGGGGCGCGCTGCCGATCGTGGAAGAACTGCAGAGCGAAGGGGGCGCTGCCGGGGCCCTGCATGGCGCCCTGCAGGCGGGTGCATTCGGCACCACGTTCACGGCTTCCCAGGGCCTGCTGCTGATGATCCCCAACATGTTCAAGATCGCCGGTGAACTAACCCCGGCGACCATGCACGTGACCGCCCGCACCCTGGCGACCCATGCGCTTTCCATATTTGGCGATCACTCCGACGTGATGGCATGCCGGTCGACCGGCTGGGCGATGCTCTCCTCGAACTCGGTGCAGGAAGTTGCCGACCTCGCCCTGGTGGCACAAATCGCCACGCTCCAGTCGCGCATTCCGTTCATCCACTTTTTTGACGGATTCCGTACGTCGCATGAAGTGGGCAAAATCGTTCCCATCAGCGACGAGACCATCCGCGCCATCCTCGACGACAAGTACATCATCCAGTTTCGGCAGAACGCGCTGAGCCCCGACCGGCCGATGATTCGCGGCACGGCGCAGAACCCCGATGTGTTTTTCCAGGGGCGCGAAGCCTGCAGCCCGTTTTACAAGGCGGTCCCGGGTATTGTGCAGTCGGTGATGGATCGCTTTGCTGCGCTGACCGGCCGGGCATATCACCTGTTCGATTATTACGGCGCGCCCGACGCGGAGCGGGTGATCGTGATGATGGGCTCGGGCGCTGAAGCTGCCGAAGAAGCCGTCGATGCGCTCAACAAGTCCGGAGAGAAACTGGGACTGTTGAAGGTGCGGCTCTATCGGCCGTGGGACGCGTCGGCCTTCCTCAAGGCGCTTCCGGCCACCGTGAAATCCATTGCCGTCCTGGATCGCTGCAAGGAGCCCGGCGGTGCCGGCGAACCGCTCTACCAGGACATTGTGACCGTGCTGGCGGAGAACGCGGCGAGCCTGCCGTTTGCGGGCATGCCCAAAGTGATTGGCGGCCGCTATGGACTGTCGTCCAAGGAATTCACGCCCGCGATGGTCAAGGGCATCTTTGATGAACTCAGCAAGCCGGCTCCGAAGAACCACTTCACCATCGGCATCGAAGACGACATCAGCTTCTCCAGTCTCGAATACGATCCGGAGTTTTCCACGGAAGATCCGAAGACCGTGCGCGCGTTGTTCTACGGTCTCGGTTCGGACGGCACCGTAGGCGCCAACAAGAACTCCATCAAGATCATCGGATCAGAGACGCCGAATTTCGCGCAGGGCTACTTCGTGTATGACTCGAAGAAATCGGGCTCGATGACCACGTCGCACCTGCGGTTCGGACCCAACCCCATCCGGTCAACTTATCTAATTACGAAGGCCAGTTTCGTGGCCTGCCACAACTTCAGCTTCCTCGAGAAGATCAATGTCCTGGAGACGGTGATTCCCGGCGGAGTGTTCCTGCTGAACTCGCCCTACCCGGCTGCTGAGGTCTGGGACAATCTGCCCAAGACCGCGCAGGAAGAGATCCTTCGCAAGAAGATCGAGTTCTACGTTATCGACGGTTATACCGTGGCTCGCAAGGCCGGTATGGGAACCCGCATCAACACCATCATGCAGACCTGCTTCTTTGCCATCAGCGGCGTGCTGCCGCGCGAGGAAGCCATCGAGCAGATCAAGAAGGCGATCAAAAAGACTTACGGCAAGCGCGGCGAAGCGGTGGTTCAGAAGAATTTTGCAGCCGTGGATGCTGCCTTGGCGCACCTGGAGAAAGTCGAAATCCCGGCAGCGGCCAGCGCGGAGTTCGACATTGTGGGTTCGCTTTCGCCCCGGGCTCCGAGGTTCGTGCACGATGTTCTCGGCCAGATCGCCGGCGGCAAGGGCGACCTGCTCCCGGTGAGCGCGCTTCCGGCGGGCGGCACCTTCCCCACCGCCACCGCGCAGTGGGAGAAACGCAATATCGCGCAGTTTATTCCCGTGTGGGACAAGGACCTTTGCATCCAGTGCGGCAAGTGCGTGATGGTGTGTCCGCACGCCGTGATCCGCTCCAAGGTTTACAGCCCGGATTTGGCCAGGGACGCGCCTGGCGCTTTCCAGTGGGCGAAGCCAAAGTGGAAGGGGATGGAGACCGATCGCTACACGCTGCAGGTGGCTCCCGAAGATTGCACCGGCTGCGCGGTCTGCGTGGAAGTGTGCCCGGTGAAGAGCAAGAGCGACGCCAGCCACAAGGCCATCAACATGGCGCCCCAGGCGCCGCTGCGCGAAGCGGAGCGGGAGAACTGGGAGTTCTTTCTTGGACTTCCCGAGGTGGACCGCAACAAGCTCTCGCACGGACAGGTGAAAGACGTGCAGTTGTTGCAGCCGCTGTTCGAATTTTCCGGCGCCTGCTCAGGCTGCGGCGAGACCCCATATATCAAGCTGCTGACGCAGTTGTTTGGCGATCGGCTTTATATCGCCAACGCGACGGGCTGCTCGTCGATCTACGGCGGCAACCTGCCCACAACACCGTATAGCCAAAACCACCAGGGGCGCGGCCCGACGTGGGCCAACTCGCTGTTTGAAGACAACGCCGAGTTCGGCTTCGGCATGCGCGTCGCTCTTGACCAGCAGAAGGACTTCGCCGAGACACTGCTCAAGCGCGTGGCTCCGGATGCAGGTGACGAACTAGTGAAAGCGATTATCAACGCGGCGCAGAAAACCGAGCCCGAAATCAACGCGCAGCGCGAGCGTGTGAAGATCCTGCGCGAGAAGTTGGCGGGCGTCGATTCATCGGATGCGCGCAACCTCCTGGCGATTGCCGACACCCTGGTGCGCAAGAGCGTGTGGATCCTGGGCGGAGACGGATGGGCATTCGACATCGGCTTCGGCGGCCTCGATCACGTGCTCGGCTCGGGCAAAAACGTGAACGTGCTGGTGCTCGACACCGAGGTGTACTCCAACACGGGCGGCCAGGCTTCGAAGGCCACGCCGCGCGGCGCGGTGGCAAAGTTCGCCGCGGCCGGAAAGCCAAACAGCCGCAAGGATCTGGCCATGGAAGCCGTCAGCTACGGCTATGTGTACGTGGCGCAGGTGGCGCTGGGCGGCAACGACAGCCACGTGATCAAGGCCTTCCAGGAGGCCGAGGCGCACGAGGGGCCGTCGATCATCATCGCCTACTCCAGTTGCATCGCACATGGCTACGACCTGGTGCACGGGCTCGAACAGCAGAAGCTGGCGGTCCAGTCCGGGTACTGGCCGCTGATGCGCTACAACCCCGCACTGCGCGAAGAGGGCAAGAATCCATTCCTGCTCGACTCCAAGGCGCCGTCGATCCGGCTGAAGGATTATGCCTATCGCGAAGCGCGCTACACCATGCTGGTCCGCGGGAATCCGGTGCTGGCCGACGAACTGCTGAAGGAAGCCCAGGATGACGTGGAGCGCCAGTGGCGCGTCTACTCTGCCCGGGCCGCCATGCCCGGCCGCGGCGAGACACCCCACATTGCTCCTGAAGAAAAGCCGGCCGAGAAACTGGAACCCGTGGCTGCCGGAGGCGAAGAATGATTGACTTCTCAACGACGTATCTTGGTCTCAAACTGAAGGGGCCGATCGTGGTTTCGTCCACGCCCATCTCCGAGTCCATCGACAACCTGGTTCGCATGGAGGAGGCCGGCGCATCGGCGGTGGTGCTCACCTCCCTGTTCGAGGAGCAACTGGCGCTCGAGTCCCAGGCGCTGGATGAGGATCTGACTCGCGGGACGGATTCGTTCGCGGAGTCGCTGGGCTACCTGCCCGATCTGGGCGATTACCGCATGACTCACGAAGGATACCTTGAAGGTATCCGGCGCTCGAAAGAAGCGGTCGAAATCCCGATCATGGCCAGCCTGAACGGGGCCACCACAGGCGGCTGGGTGCGCCTCGCAAAGGAATCGGAGCAGGCGGGGGCAGACGCCATCGAACTGAATACCTATGCGCTCGCTACTGATGCCGGCCAGACTTCATCGGATCTCGAACTGCAGTTGCTCGAATTGGTGGATGAAGTTTGCCGCGCAGTGAAGATTCCGGTGGCGGTGAAGCTCTCGCAGTCGTTCACCAGCATTCCGCACCTGGTGAAGCGCCTGGAAAATGCCGGTGCGCGGGGCGTGGTTTTGTTCAACCGGTTCTATCAACCCGATTTTGACATCGAGACGCTGGAGGTTCGGCCTACGCTGCACTTCTCCTCACCGTCGGAATTGCTGCCCCGGCTGCACTGGGCGGCGATTCTGTACGGGCACGTCAACCTCGATATCGGAATCACCGGGGGCGTGCACTCGGCTGTGGACGTGCTGAAGTCGGTGATGGCGGGGGGCGATGTGGCGATGATGGCATCGGCGCTCCATATCCACGGCATTGAGCACATCGGCCGCGTGCTCGCGGACCTGCGCTACTGGCTGGAGCAGCGGGAGTTCACGTCCATCGCGGAGACGCGCGGTTGCCTCAGCCGCCGCTCGGTGCCCGACACCTCGCCTTTCGACCGCGGCAATTACATCAAGACGCTCAGCTCTTACAGCCTGCGCCAAACCGTGGCCGCGTTCTAACCACTCAATTCCGGGCTCCATCCCGGCGACTTGATTGTCGCCAGCTGGGTGATCACAATCCTCCTGCCGGACTGGCCGAAAAATGCGGCGGCCGCACTTAACGGTGCGGCCGCCGTCGCTTTTTCCCTGGGTTTGGCAGATGGACCCCGCGCGGCTATGATGCATGTGAATTGATGAGGGAATGCAAATGCTACTTAGAGGAAGCTTCACCCGCATTGTGTTTGCAGCGATCGGATTGATATGCGGTGTGTGCGCGGCGCAGGCGCCGTCCCGGTACGAGTCCACGCTTGAATCGCTCGACCGGCATCCGCTGCCGCAATGGTACGCTGGGGCGAAGCTGGGTATTTTCATTCATTGGGGACTATATTCCGTGCCGGGCTGGGCTCCGATCACGCATCCCGGCCACGACTTTTCTTCCCAGGACTACATCAAGTACAACCCCTATGCCGAGTGGTATCTGAACGTGCTTCGGATTCCCGGCTCGCCCACAGCGGCCTACCACAAGGAGCACTATGGCGCGAACTTCGGCTACTACGACTTTGCTCCGGAGTTCAACCGCGAATCGAAGAAGTGGGATCCGGACAAGATGGCAGCGGTCTTCAAGGAAGCCGGGGCGCGCTACGTGGTGCTGACCACCAAGCATCACGAGGGATTCACGCTGTGGCCGAGCACCACGCCGAACCCCAGCCCTTCGCTGCCCGCGAACAAACTGCACGCCGAACGCGACATCGTGGGCGACCTGGCCAAGGCCGTCGAGAAGCAGGGCATGAAGATGGGCCTATATTACTCGGGGGGCTACGACTGGACGTTCGACACCGGTCCCATCGAGACGAACGCGGATTACCAGACCGTTAAGCCGGAGAGCGAAGCCTACGGCAAGTACGCCTTCGCGCAGATCCATGAACTGATCGATCGCTATCATCCATGGGTCCTGTGGAATGACATTGACTGGCCGAAGACGGGCAACGCGCTCCAGGTCGAAGCCGACTACTACAATGCCGTCCCCGACGGGGTGATCGACGATCGCTTTGGCATCAAGCATGCGGATTTCACTTCGCCCGAATACGAAAAGCTCGACAAGATCAGCGAGAAGAAGTGGGAAGAGTGCCGCGGGCTGGGGCGCTCGTTCGGATATAACCGCGCCGAGGGCGAAGCGGAGACCATCGCGCCCGGAGAACTGATCGCCCTGCTGGTGGATATCGTCAGCAAGAACGGGAATTTGCTGCTGGATGTGGGGCCCGAAGCCGACGGCACCATTCCGCCGGTGCAGATGGAGCGGCTGAA
>DASXXV010000355.1:0-10221 GCA_036502905.1 Occallatibacter sp.
AAACGGCTCTGGGTGCGCAATCAAGGTCGGGGGCTGGGCCTGGGCCGGGCGCTCACCCAGGCGGTGCTCGATCGAGCCTCAGCTGCAGGACGCACCGCCGTCTACCTCGACACCGTCCCCGCCGCCATGGCCGCGGCCCACCGGCTGTATCTCGACATGGGTTTCCAGCCCTGCGCAGCCTATAACGACAATCCGGTAGAGGGCTTGGCGTATCTCGTGAAATACCTTTGAGCGTGTGTTCCCCACTTGTCACTTCAAACTGCAGGTTTGCCGGTGAAATCCTTCCGGCTTGCGAAACGCGACCGCATCGGCGGCCAGGACCAGGGCATTCCACCGGATAAAGTGAATGCGTTCGAAGCTGCCAGGAAGTCGATCGGCAAGCCGGTTGACGCAAAGCTCTATCCCCAAGCGGGCCATGCCTCCGAGAACCCCAACAACAAGATGGGCGGTCGCGCGGACGACGCTACCGGCGCACTCGGGCGGATCGACCGATTCTTCACCGCAAACCTGGGTAACTAAAGTGTAAACAACGGCCGGTTTTCCGCTTGTGTCCCCCGCGAGCTCATGTTTACTCTTGGGTAAATACTTCCAGTGCTACTGCCCAAGTAGTAACGGCGGCTGGAGTGAACGGGGGACGTCAGCCGTGATGAAAATTGGCACCACGATTCGCGCGCACCGTCTGCAGCGCGGGCTTTCGCAGGGTGATATCGAGAAGAAGACCGGCCTGCTGCGGTGCTACCTCTCGCGAGTCGAAAACGGCCACACGGTGCCCTCGCTCGACACCCTTTCGAAGATCGCCATGGCGCTCGATCTGCCTATCGCGCAGTTCTTCGACGATGACAGCGCCGGCCGCCAAATGAACACCCAGAAGGTTTCCGATGACGAATTGCGCTTCCTCACTCAGATCCGGCGCTATTCGAGCAACCTGAACGACAGCGACCGCAAACTGCTTCTGGCCATGGTGAAAAAGTTCGCGTCGGGCCCCGTTCGTTAAACGTTCGTTAAAGAAGTCTGGAAACCATCTCGGACCGGCGCCTGGCGAGCGCCCCTCGGATCGCTTCGCCCTGCCCGATACTCACTGGCAAAAATTAGGGTTGGCCAACTCCCTTCCTGGCCTGTATCTTTTTTTCGGGGTACTGCGTCCATGGCCCATCCCATTCCCCGTTGGGCACTGCTCTCCGTTTTTCTCGTTCCCTGGGCTGCGATTGCGCAGGGAAGGGGCAATTCGTCGCCCGGCGCTCCCTTCCGCCCCATGGATCCAATCGAGAACACGCGGGCGGAATTCGATCTGTTCCTCATGGGCAACCGTGATGCCCACGGCTCCGATCTGCAAAGCCCGTCCGGTCCCGCTTCCAGGCTCGATCTCAAACTCCCCGGCAAAGCGCGGCGCGAGTACGACCGCGGCTACCAACTCCTTATGCAAAATGATTTTCGGGGCGCAGTCGAACATCTTGCTAAATCGATCAACAGTTACCCCAGGTTTGTTTCCGCACACAATGCGCTGGGTACTGCCTATCTGAAACTTGGTCAAAAGGAGGAGGCCAGGAGCGAATTCGCCCAGGCGGTTGCGCTCGATGACCATCTCCCCAACTCCTATCTGAATCTGGGCTGCGCTGAACTGGCCCTCAACCAGTATCCGCAGGCTGAAGAATCGCTCCAGCGGGCCGCTTCGATGGCTCCCCTGGACGTCGAGGTGCGGCTGGCCCTGGCTTTCGCCCAATATCTGAATAAGGATTATTCTGCCGTGCTCGCCACCAGCCGACAGGTGCATGAAATGGTGCACGAGGGTGCGGCCGCCGTTCACCTGTATGCCGCCGGAGCATGGGAAGCGCAAGGCAACCTGGCCGAAGCCCAGCATGAGATGGAAACCTTGCTGAGGGAAGACCCGCTGTCGGACTCCGGCGATCAATATCGGCAAATCCTGGAGAAGATCGAGGCAGAACAAGCCCGCAGGGCAGAGGCGAAGCTCCACCCGGTTCCCCGGCCGAATCCGGAAAATGCCGAACGCCGCCGCCAATTCGCCCTGCAGCAGGACAAGGAAGTCGCCGAGATTGCCGAGGCGGAAGCAGCCCCCAATCCGGCCTGTATGGATTGTGACACTGGGGCGCAGGCCGAATCGTTCCCCGCCTTGGGTTCGGAGCCGGGGCCGGCGCCACTCGCCCGCGGTCGTTCCCACCCCACCTTCCGGGTCGCGGTGGACGAAGTCTCCGTCATGTTCGCAGCCACAAATCGCGGCAAGTCGGTGACCGACCTTGCGCCGTCCGATGTTGAAATCCGCGACGACGGGCAGCCTCCCAGCGCCATCCTGGGCTTCCGCAACGAATCCCAACTGCCCCTGCGCGTCGGCCTGGTCGTCGACACCAGCGACTCCATCAACGCTCGTTTTGCGTTCGAACAGGAGGCGGCAGCCAAATTTCTGCAACGAGTTGTCGGAGGCAAAGACGATCTTGCCTTCGTGGTGGGCTTCAGCAACTCCGTTCTCCTGGTCCAGGATTTCACCCTCGACCCCGCCAGGATTTCCCACGCTGTAAACGAACTCGCTCCCAAAGGTGGAACCGCTCTGTGGGACGCGGTCGCGTTTGCCGCCAACAAACTCTCCGACCATCCCGAGACTGAACCGGTTGCACGAGTCCTGGTCGTCATCAGCGACGGAGACGACAATTCCAGCCGGGCGAGTCTCAAACAGGCCATCGCCGCGGCCCAGCGCGGTGAAGTCGCCGTCTACACCGTCAACAGCCGCGACAGCGAGGTTCAAGGCGCCGACCCGCCCGGCGACCATGCGTTGCGAACCCTGTCGGAATTTACCGGAGGCACTGCCTTCAAACCAAGTTCGATCCAGAAGCTGACCCGGACTTTCGCGGACCTTCAAGAGGTCATTCGCGGCCGCTATCTGGTCTCCTACAAGCCGGCGGCATTCCAGCGCGACGATCGTTACCGAAGCATCGACATCGCGGCGCAGAAAGACGGACGCAAGCTCACCATATTCGCGCGCAAAGGCTATTACGCCTCCGCCGAGGCGACGGGTTTAGCGGATCATTGATCCGCCGTCGAGCGGATCTGATCCTAAACGTCGTTGCCGAGATGGAAAATCGGCTCAACGCCGTGCCCGCCGCTCAGTAATGCCTGCTCTTCGTGCGCCTCGAGCGGCTTGAAGTTCTGCGCCACATCCATGGCCAGCCGGAAATACTTCTCATCGCCGGGAGGAATCGCCGCCGTGACGGGATGGCCCAGGGTCCAGCGAAGTCCCAGCGTGGCTTCATCCGGATAGCGCGCCGGCTGATACCAGCATTTCGGCTCGGGATGATTCTGCTTCTGGTCGGCGGGCCACGTCGTCTTCGCCATCGCTTTCAGCGCCAGGATTCCCATCTGCTTTTCCTGCGCCTTCTTCAGGATCTTTGCACCGAAGTCGGCCTGCGTGAACAGCACCCAGTTCACCGGGAAAAGAATCGTATCGAAGTTGTAACGGTCGAGCGCCGCCAGCGCCGTCTCCTGCGAGTGGACACTGAACCCGATGTAGCGGATCTTCCCTTCCTTCTTCGCCGCTTCCATGGTTTCCATGGCGCCGCCCGGGCCCAGCACCTGGTCCAGTTCCTTCATCTTGGTCAGCGCGTGGAACTGGTACAGATCGACATGATCCGTCTTGAGCAGGCGCAGAGACTCCTCAAGTTGCTTGCGCGAGTCTTCCTTGGTGCGTCCCTCGGTTTTGCAGGCCAGAAACACGTTCTTGCGATAAGCAGCCAGCGCGGGGCCGAGGCGCTCCTGCGCATTCCCGTAACTCGGCGCGATGTCGAAGTAGTTGATGCCTCGATCCACCGCCTCGGCGACGATATTCGCTGCGGCATCGCGGTTCTCATCCATCACCACGATGCCGCCGAAGCCGATCATCGAAAGCTTCTCCCCGGTCTTACCCAGCGGGCGGCGGGCAATCGGATTGGAGGGCGTTTTGTCGGAACCGTGTACGTTGGCGGCGGATGCAACGGTGGCGGCGGTTAAGGCGGCTTGCTTGAGAAATTCGCGGCGTTTCATGGTCTGCCTCCTTGAACAAATTAGAGTTGGACCAAGCTTTTAAAGCTTTGGAATCCGGCTTACAGGGCCATTGTTGCACAAGCCGGGCGGCCGCAACTCCGCGCCACCTACTTCGGCAATTGCGCCAGGTAGAAGCCGAACAGAACCAGGATCATCAGGGTCATCGTCACTGCGATGCGCAGGCGTCGATCGAAGAGCGTACGAGGGGCGCCAAGCCTGGGCACCATGGGCAATGCAAACAGCAATCCGCACGCCACGCCGCCCAGATGGGCCATGTTGTCGATGTGAATTCCCTTCCCGATTACGTCGGTGCCGAAGGAAATGCCTCCGCCAATCACGAGATTGATGACCGCAAAGTATATGACGGAGCGGCGCAGCCGCTTCACTTCCTGCACTGGAACCGGCAGGCGCCGCGATTTGAGCAGAATGATCAATGCCCCCGCAATTCCAAACACCGCGCCCGATGCTCCCACACCCGCCGGAAATACGTGAATGTCGTGGAACCGCAGCCAGTCGTTGTAATAGGCGTAGAAGTACCTTCCGGTGGATAGCAGGTTGCCCGCGGCTCCCGTGAGCACATAGACCGCCAGCAGGCCCCCCGAGCCCATCAGCGGCTCGGCCAGCAATCCCAGGTTCCAAAGGCACCACATATTCGTCGCCAGGTGAAGAATGCCCACGTGCACGAACATGGCAGTGACGATGCGCCACCATTCGCCTAGATAAAGAACCGATCCGGCATTGTTGGCTCCCCAGTGCTGCAGAAGTTGTTCGGGGTCCGGATTCAGGGGACTCACGCGGGCCAGGAGCATGGCGATAAACACCGCGCAGTTGATGCCGATCAATACATAAGTGGCGGGAGCAACCGCCCACCCGGGACGGCGTCGCCGCGGCGGAGCCGGCGAAACGGATTCGGTCCCCGGCGGTAGGACCTCGGGGGAACTCCCGGAATCGTGACGGGTCGGTCCTGTCCCGTACGATGGACCCCCGTACGGCGGCAGAGTCGGGTCATTTCCCATACCTTAACTCTAACTTATTTCCTTATCTGAGGTTTGCAGAGCGGCAACCAGATGCCGGAGACATGTCCGCTCGGGGTTGTACTCTGTTGTGTAGCGTTCGACTTCACAATCAGCAGCGGTGTTGCGCGATCCGGACGGAGCCGCGTGATGTGTGTCAAAAATCGAGAGAACCAAGGAGCGAGACGTGAGCGGGACGAAGAAAATTCAGCGGGCCCTGGTCAGCGTAACGGACAAGTCGGGCCTGGCCGGGTTCGCCCAGGTGCTTGCGGGCTTTGGCGTCGAGTTGATCTCCACCGGAGGAACCGCAAAGGCTCTTCGGGAAGCCGGTCTCAGGGTGATGGATATCAGCGAGTTGACCGGCTTCCCGGAGATGCTGGACGGCCGCGTAAAGACGCTGCATCCCCGCGTACATGGCGGATTGCTATTCGTTCGTGGTAACGCCCAGCATGAAGCTGCTGCCGCCGCGCACGGCATTCAGCCCATCGACATGGTGATCGTAAACCTCTATGCGTTTCAAAAAACCGCGGCGCAGCCCGGAGTGCCATTCGGCCACCTGGTGGAGAACATCGATATCGGTGGCCCGTCGATGGTGCGGTCGGCGGCGAAGAACTTCGAAGACGTGGCCATACTGACCAGCGTAGCGGAATATCCCGCGATCATCGAGGAACTCAAAGCCAACCAGGGCGCCCTCAGCCGCGAGACACGCTGGCGGCTCGCCAAGCAGGCTTTTGCCACTACCGCTGCGTACGACACCGCCATTGCAAACACTCTGGATCAGATCCCGGAAGCTCCCCCTCCGGACCAGCCGGCGGCGCCCGACACCACCGCTTTTCCCTCCACCCTGCGAATCCACATGCCCCTGGCACAGTCGCTTCGCTATGGCGAAAATCCCCATCAGCGCGCCGCCCTCTACTCGGACGGCAGCGGCCTGGGTATCGCGGGCGCAAAGCAGCTTCAGGGCAAAGAGCTCAGCTTTAACAACCTGGTCGACCTGGATGCCTGCTGGGAGTTGGCTCAGGAACTGCACGCCGCCGAGAGCGACCTGCCGGCGGTGGCCATCATCAAGCACACCAACC
The DNA here is from genome assembly GCA_036502905.1 of Occallatibacter sp. Classification (GTDB taxonomy): domain Bacteria; phylum Acidobacteriota; class Terriglobia; order Terriglobales; family Acidobacteriaceae; genus Telmatobacter. The sequence continues at coordinate 6,119 of DASXXV010000355.1, forward strand.
CCTGCGGTGCCGCGATTGGCGAAACCGTTCTCGAGGCATATCGAAAGGCCCTCGAATGCGATCCGGTCTCGGCCTTCGGCGGGGTCATTGGCATCAACCAGCCGGTCGACGGAGAGGCTGCGGAAGAGATTGCCAAACTCTTCGTCGAAGCCATCGTGGCGCCTCAGTTCACCGCCGAAGCCCGGCAGCGGTTCGCCGCCAAAAAAAATCTGCGGCTGGTCGAGATCAAGCCTGCACCGTCCCGGCCGGTCCTCAAGCAGGTCTCCGGCGGCCTGCTGTTGCAGGACGCCGACACGGGCCGTGTGGATGAGTCGGAGCTGGACGTGGTTACCTGGCGGCCTCCCACCGCCCAGGAGTTGCGCAGCCTCATCTTTGCCTGGCGAGTGTGCAAGCACGTGAAGTCCAATGCGATCGTATACGCCCGTGACGGGCAGACCGTCGGCATCGGGGCCGGGCAGATGAGCCGCGTCGACGCCGCCCGCTTTGGCGCCATGAAGGCCGTCCTGTCCTTGAAGGGCACCGTGGCCGCGTCGGACGCCTTCTTCCCCTTTCCCGACGGACTCGAAGCCGTGGCCGAAGCAGGCGCCACGGCCGTCATTCAGCCGGGCGGCTCGGTGAAGGACCAGGACGTGATTGCGGCCGCCGACCGGCTGGGCATCGCCATGGTATTCACCGGAATTCGACACTTCCGGCATTGACGCCCGGGGCGAAGGACTTTCCAATTCTTTCGCCCCATTCCCTTGTCCAATTTCGAGTCGAAACGTCCAAATTCTCTAGCCTCTTTGCTCTCGCGCACCGATTGGGCGGTAGAATCGTCTGTATAAACAGGTATGCTGCGCTCCTGGTCTGCCTGTCGCGCGGACAGCTGTCTGGCAGACCTCTGGGCCACACCCGACCGGGAATGTGCATCTCCCGACCATGGCTGGAATGTGCAACACCCCCTGGAGAACATGAAAAGATATAACTACTTGCCGTCCTTCTGGTTGTCACTGGCCGCCTCTTCACTGTTGCTCCCGGCCTTGAGCGCCCCCGCCGAAACCCCTGCCAGGCCGGACAGCCCGAAGCCGTCCGACACTGCCACCACTGACCGGGCGGACCGCTCCGCAGCCTACTTCCACGCCTCCCTGGCCAACATGTACGAGGAACAGGCCATCAATTCGGGGCGGCCGGAGTTCGTGCAGCACGCCATCGAGGAATATAAAGCGGCCATCAACGCCGATCCGCATTCCGCGCAGCTATATGACGGCTTGTCGGAACTCTATTTCCGCACGGGACGCGCGCGCGACGCCGAAGCCACCGCTCATGAATTGCTGAAGACCTCGCCCAACGACGTCGATGCCCACAAACTGCTGGGCCGCATTTACCTGCGTCAGCTTGGCGAGCAGCAGAATGCGGTTTCTTCTGCCTCGGCCTCAGGGAATGCGCTCGACCTGGCCATCGCCGAGTTTGAAAAGATCGTTGCCCTGCAGCCCAAAAGCGTTGAAGACCACCTGGTCCTGGGCTCTCTCTACACGGTCAAGCACCAGGGGCCGAAGGCTGAAGAACAGTACAAGATTGCGCAGAGTATCGAGCCCGAATCGGAAGAGGTCGTGCTCAACCTGGCGCGCGTGTACGTGGAAAGCGGCGACATCGATCGGGCGGTCAAGCTGATTGAAGCCGTTCCCCAGTCGGACCGCACCGCCCGCATGGAATTTACGCTGGGCGCCGCCTACGACCAGTTAAAGCGATCCAAGGACGCCATCGCCGCCTACAAGCGCGCGACCGACCTGGAGCCCGGCGACGTGCCCACCATGAACGCGCTCGGTCAGGCTCTGCTCAACGATAACCAGTTCGACGCCGCGCTGAAAGTGTACAAGGACGTGGCCGCGGCCGATCCCGAGGACGTGGGCGCGCTGGTCCACATTGCCGAGATCCAGCGCCGCCAGGGCAAGTATGACGACGCCCTGACAACCATTCGCAAGGCCCGCAAGAAGGATCCCGAAAACCTTGAAGCCGGGTATAACGAGGGCCTCCTGCTCGACGTGCTCGGCCACTACGACGAAGCCGCCGCTACCTACGAAAAAATGGTCGAGCAGACCTCCCACGCCAACGGCGCCTACACCTCCGAAGAGAAAAACAATCGCGGAATCTTTCTGGAGCGCCTGGGGTCCATCTACCACGAGCAGAACAAGGTGGATCAGGCCATCGCCACCTACCAGAAGATGATCGATATGGGCGGAGACATGGCCACCCGCGGCTACCAGGGCCAGGTGGACACCTACCGCGACGCCAAGATGTTCGATAAAGCGGTGGAGACCTCCAAAAAGGCGGTTGAAACCAATCCCAAAGACCGCGACCTGAAGCTCATGCTGGCCAATGAACTGATGGACGGGGGCCGCAACAACGAAGCCATCGACCTTGCGAAGAGTGTGCTCGACAACTCCGACCAGGACCGGCAGGTGTGGCTCGCGCTGGCCAACATGTATACCCGGCTGCATCGCTTCAAGGATGCTGACGAGGCCCTGAACAAGGCCGCGGCCATGACCACCAAGAAGGAAGATAAGATTTACCTGCTTTTCCTCCGCGGCGCGCTGGCCGACCGCGAGAAGCACACCGATCAGGCTGAGCCCTTCTTCCGCCAGGCCCTCGAGCTCGATCCCCAGAACGCCATGACGCTCAACTACCTCGGCTACATGCTCGCGGACAAAGGCATTCGCCTTCCCGAGGCGCTGAAGCTGATCCGCAAGGCCGTTGATCTGGAGCCCATGAACGGCGCCTATCTGGATTCGCTGGGATGGGCTTACTTCAAGCTTGGCGAATACGAGATGGCCGAGCAGAACCTTCGCCAGGCAGTGGAACGCGACCAGACCGACCCCACCGTGCACGACCACCTCGGCGACCTGTACGAAAAAACCGGCCGCATTCGCCTCGCCGCCGCCCAGTGGGAACTCTCCCTTAACCAGTATTCGAAGTCGCCGGCCACCGACTTCGAGCCGGGCGACGTCGCCAAGGTGCAGCACAAGCTGGAGACCGCGCGAGTCAAGCTCGCCAAGCAGGAAAGCGTCGCCGGTCAGGCCAAGCCGGAATAGCCGCTCGAAACCCAACGCTTTAAAAAGGGACGGGGCAATCGCCTCGTCCAGGCTGCTGAAAAAGTCACTGTTTTGAAGGAGCACGAGTTTACTCGTGCCCCAAACGGCTCAGCCCCGGACCGGCCACGCTCGCTTCACTTCTTCAGCGCCAGCAATTCCGCTTCAGCCTGCTGTAACGAAGGATTGTTGGTCAGCTGCTTGAATTCGCTCTTCACGTCATCTTCCTGTTCCGAGATCGTTTTGAAAAGAAGCGCGTGGCCCTGGATGTGGACGTGGGTTTCCGTGATCTGCCAGATCTGGTTCCCCGTTTCCCGCCGCTCGATATTGAAGGTCCCGCCTGCATTCAGCCTTCCCAGAAACCCTCCGCCGATCAACACATCGCGAATGAGGCGTCCCTTGATGCTCGCGATCCGAAGTTGCTGGGTGTCGACCGCCATATCCCCTTCCATCGACGCGAACACCCTTGCCTCCAGGTCTGGAGGGCGAAAATCGGGGTTCGGCGTGAAGTGCAGGAGCGTGAGACTTCCCTTGGTTCCCTGGTTGGTCCAATTGAAGGCCTGGGGCAGCAGGTTCAACATTTCCGCAGCCTGCTGATCGTCGTGCTGCTCGCTTTTGCGCTGCTTCGACCGCGCCCAGGTGTCGCCCACGTAGTTGTCCATTCTGCGGCGCTGCTCGGCCTCGGGCACCGCCTGCCCATTTGCCTCAAGAACCCGCCGCAATGAACCATCGCGCGTCTCGGCCACCCATTGCTTTACGGTGTGATCGTCTTTGCGGTCGACTTCGAAATAAATCCAGCGCGTATGGTCATCGCGGTCCTTGGCCAGTTCGTTCTGCACCGCCTGCTGCACGAATGGACGGGCAGCCTCTCCGTCACAGGTCGCCGCCGCGAAAAGGGGGATCGTCCCCAGGGCCACGGCCCACAACAGGAGACACCCCGGCCTGAATGCCATTTAACCTCCACCTGGACTGGTCGATCGGGAGCAGTGGGTCCTTTCCCGCATTCCATTGGATGCCAGCGAAGGCCCTCGCAGTCCA
>DASXXV010000356.1:0-3110 GCA_036502905.1 Occallatibacter sp.
AGCTTGCGAAGGGAAAGCGGAAGGATCCGCGGTTGCATTTTCATGGTTTCAGCCGAAACCACGTTCCATGTTTGGCTGCCCTGAAAATTGCCTCAACCAACCGCACACCTGTCATCCTGACGCTGACCCTGAGCTTGCGAAGGGAAAGCGGAAGGATCCGCGGTTGCATTTTCATGGTTTCAGCTGAAACCACGTTCCATGTTTGACTGCCCTGAAAATTGCTTCAACCAACCCTAAACCTGTCATCCTGACCCCGACCCTGAGTTTGCGAAGGGGAAGGGGAAGGATCCGCAGTTGAACTTTCATGCTCTTCGGGTGGCACGAGACGCCATGTATGACTGCGGTTGCTTCCGACCAATGCTGGTGATGAATTCTCCGCGACAGGCCACTAGTGCAGCGCAGGTGAATAGGCTGGCATGGCTGAAGGCAGCCAAAGGATCTGCGGATCGGGAGTCTGGACCTTCCGTACTCTCAGCCGGCTTGGTCCTCCGCGGCTCGCCGGAGTACTCTTACTCGCGACATGAACAGACGGTTATTTCTGCTTGGCGGCGCAGTGGCGGGTGCGGTTGCGATGAACGGGAACGGTTTAGCGAACTCCGTTTCCGCAACAGATGCTTCGCACACCGGCCTCGACCTCACCCGCCATCGCTTCGGCGTGAATTACACGCCTTCCCACAACTGGTGGTTCTGCTGGAACGACTGGAATCCCGACCCGATCCGCCGCGACCTGGACGCGATCGCCACGCTGGGCGCGGATCATTTGCGCCTGATGCTCATCTGGCCGTTCTTCCAGCCCAATCCAAAGTGGGTGAGCACGGCGCACCTGGACCGCCTGGATCAGTTACTTGGGCTCATGGGCGAACGCCAGCTCGATGCTCTCGTCACGGCGTTCACGGGGCAGTTGAGCGGGTGGTTCTTCCTGCCCCCGTTTAACCGGCTGTCGGAGGGCTTCTACACCGACGAAAAGATGTGGGCCGCCGAAGAGATCTATATCCGCCAGCTCGCGCGTGTCATGAAGTCCCATGACCACGTGATCGGCTTCGACTTCGGCAACGAGTTGAACACCTGCTGGACGGCCCCTCTGCAAGCAGGCGACGCCTGGATGAAAAAGATGTTCGCGCTGATGAACGAACTGCTGCCCGACCGCCTCCACGTCAACGGCGTGGACCATCATCCGTGGTTCGAGCCGGACACCTTCTCAGCAAAAGCCCTGGCAGCCGCGCGGTTTCCGGTGATGCACTGCTATCCGTGGTGGACCGGCGCGATGAAGTACGGCGGAGCCATGGACCCGCCCAGCGTGAAACTGCTCGCCGGTATGGCCGCGCTGATCCGCTCCTACGCCGGATCGAACGAAAAGCCCGTCTTCGCGGGCGAGTTCAACACCTGTATCGAGGCGCTGCCGGAGAAGGGCCAGGCGGAGTGGCTCGACAAGGCCGTGCACGCCGCCATCGAACAGGGCGTGAGCTGGTTTACCTACTGGGACTCGCACGATGTAGACCGCAAATTCGACTTCAACACGCTCGAATACAGCCTCGGCCTGCTGACCAACGACGGCCGCGTGAAGGAACAGGGGCGCACGTTCCAGCGCCTGGCCGAAGCATATCGCGGTAAGCCGGTGGTGTTTCCCCAGGGTGCGCCGCCCCCACCGCCCACCGACCGCACCGACAAAGGCACCTGGGCCTGGCTGCTCGACTGGATGCATTGGAAGCCGAAGAACGCGTAGGGCAGGCATTCCTCTACCCCCAGCGTAGTCATCCCGACACTGAGCGGAGCGAAGTGGAAGGTTCCGCGGTTGCCTTTGAAATCGCGGGGCGCATTCTATTTGTGCGCGCGGTCGATTGTTGATAGAACACAATTATGCTCTCAGGGCCCGGCACCGCCCCGCGGAAGATGCGGCTCCTTCCGCTCATCGCCGCCACGTTCTTCATGGTGTCGGGCGGCCCTTACGCCATCGAGGACATTCTCGGAGGCGCGGGGTTCGGGTGGGCGATTCTCATTCTGCTGGTGTTGCCGTTTGTCTGGAGCCTGCCCACCGCGCTGATGATCGGCGAACTGGCCAGCGCGATTCCCGCCGACGGCGGATTCTACATGTGGGTGCGACGCGCCATGGGGCCCTTCTGGGGATACCAGGAAGGCTGGCTGTCGCTGTCGGCAAGCATCTTCGACATGGCTATTTACCCGGCGTTCTTCGTGAGCTATCTGGGCAAATTCAATCCGGCTCTCACCGAAGGCTGGCACGGATACGCGTGGAAGCTGGCCGTCGTCGTGGTGTGCTGCGCCTGGAACCTCCGCGGTGCGCCGGCTATCGGCGAAGATTCCCTGTGGATGTCGGCGCTGCTGCTCTCGCCCTTCGCCGTGTTTGTCGGCATCGGCTTGTGGCAGGGAATCACTCACCCCTCCGCCATACACTGGAACGCGGCCGGATCGCAGGGCGCACTCTCAACCGCCATCCTCGTGGCCATGTGGAATTACATGGGCTGGGATAACGCTTCGACGATCGCCCAGGAAGTACAGAATCCGCAACGCGCCTACCCGCGGGCGATGATCGCATCCACCGTCGTGGTGGCGGCGAGCTATATCCTTCCTCTGGTTGCGATGGCAGTAGCGGGAATGTCGATGGAGAGTTTCTCTACGGGCGACTGGATCGCCGCAGCCAAAAGGCTGGGCGGACCGCTGCTGGGGACGGCGGTTGCCGCGGGAGGCATGATCACCGGCGTCGGCATGTTCAACGCGCTCGTGATGAGTTACACGCGCCTGCCCATGGCGATGGCGGAAGAAGGCATGCTGCCGCGCGCCCTTGTCCGCCGCAACGGCCGCGGAGTTCCGTGGGTGAGCGTCCTTTTTTGCTGTGCTGCGTGGGCGCTGGCACTGAACCTGACCTTCGAGCGGCTTATCACCATCGACCTGATTCTCTACGGTTCCAGCTTGCTGCTCGAGTTTGTGGCGCTGGTTGTGCTCCGCATCAAGGAGCCCTCCCTGGAGCGGCCCTTCAAGGCCGGAAATTTGGCGTTCGCGATTGCGCTTGGCATCGGTCCCGCAGTTTTGATCGCGTATTCGCTCTATGCATCACGAAACGATGCAGTCAAACTCGGACACGGATCGATGCCGGC
>DASXXV010000357.1:0-4019 GCA_036502905.1 Occallatibacter sp.
GAAGGAGTTTCCTGTAGAATGCTAATGCTCAAGATGACGCCCGCCGTCATATGATCCCGCCTAACAGAAGCGCTGCGATCTACCCGGCAACGTTTCGTTCCGACCGCCCGAACCTCTCTCAAGTAGCCCTGCTCGTGTTCACGATGCGGCCGCCACCGGCCGCATCTCCACCCGATTCACGGTTAAATAACGCCACGAGCGGTACCGGTCAAGTTCTGGCTACGCACATGTTGAACGGATTGACGGTTCTGGTTCGCCCTAATTGTCCATCGAGCGCTGCGCGGCATCGGCGGCAGCCGCGAGTTGCAGCAGGACGGCTACGATGCCGGTATTCTTCCCGGTCGAAGGATCCAGGAAGAGCCCGTCTGCCACGAACCCCTGCACCGCAGCCGTCGCACTGATTGCCGGGCTGGCGGTGGGCCGAATGATCGATACCGGACCAAGCTTCGCGTTCAGGAAGACCGTCGGCTCCGGCATGATCAGGTTGGTTTGAAACATGTCGGCGACCTGGGGGCCGCTGGCATGCGTGTTCGGATCCACTCCGGCATTCAAGTCGGGAAATGTGAGATTTCCGTCAGTGAGCAGGACAGCGTTTCCGGCCTTGTCCTGCCAAGTCTGAAAGTGCATGATTTCCGACCCGCCGATTGAGAGGAGCACGCGCAAAACTTCCAGATTGGTCACATGCTGCGCCAATGCCGGATAGAGACTGGTGCCGCCCTGCTCAATGAACGCGAAATGGAATCCGGCTGTATTCGCGATGGCCTGCAGGTGATTCGAGATGTTGCCCTTGTTATCCAGGACCAGGTCCTGATCGCTCACCGGAATGGCCGGATGCTGCCCCTTCGCCAGATCGGGAACGGCCTGCTCGAAAGTGCCGCCCAGATCGGGATTCTGCGTGGCGCTACGATAGCGCGTCCACCAACTGGTGTCCACCGTCAACTGTTTCAGATTGGTGAGGCGGCCATTTTGCGGAACACCCGTGACTTTGCTGGGAGGAAGGGTCGCAAACTGGCTCAGGTCGATCGGAGATGCGCCTTTCGACATCAAGTAGTTGTTGAGGAATTGGTGGTGGCTGATTTCGTCGTCGGTGTTGTCGACGATGTACTGGGGCATGTCTCCGTCCAGTTGAAGCAGCCCGGTAATGTAGGCCGGCGCGAGACCGGTGACGATCTTTTTTCCGTTCAACACCAGATCGATGGGCGACAGACCCTGGTTGGTAGCGCCCCCCAATTCCGCGTACTGAATCCAGAGATCGGCTTCCACCTGTTCCAGCGCGCTTAGGAATGTTAGGATCGCCACATCGCCACGTGTGATGGACGGCCCGTGGTCATCGTCGGCGGCAGCGACACTCAGTCCGGCAGCCCCGGACACGGCGGCAGCGGAGACGCCGGCCCGCAGGAAGGATCGGCGGCTCTTGTGTTGTTTCTGTTGGTTCGGCTTCGACATACACTCTCCTCGTTTATTTCAGAGCGAACCGCGGCCGTACACGAGTCGGAGCTTTTGCAGGCGCGGCAATTTGCCGTCGTCCGCTCTTCGCGCAGTATGGTTGCTCCACCGGGCTTTTTCAATGGCGCGCGAGTGATCCGGAAAAGAAACCGTGATGACACAAGAACTGTTTTGTTAACTAATCGTTTACAAGCGGAGGTGATCCCGATTGATATACTCGTAGCCAGACATTGACGGGGACCCCTCGCCAGAAAGGACCGTCGCGGTATGTTTTTCCGTGCGCCCCCTGCAGCATCCATCGTTCGATTTGGCCTGTTCCAATTCGATTTGAGATCGCGCGAACTCTGGAAACAAGGCATTCCCATCCGACTTACTGATCAGCCATCCCGAATCTTGACGCACCTACTGCAGAAACCGGGCGAGGTAGTAATACGCGAGGAACTCCGTCTGACACTGTGGGCATCGGATACTCATGTGAATTACGAGCAGGGTCTCAACGCCGCGGTCAAGCGCTTACGCCATGCTCTGGGCGACGCGCCGGAGAATCCGGTATTCATTGAGACAATTGCGCGCCGGGGATACCGTTTCATCGCTCCGGTAACTCCCCCGCAAGGAACAGGCGATGCCGCGTGTTCGCCCCTCGAATCCGTGCGTTCCATCGCAGTCCTCCCGTTCCACAACGCCACCAGAGATCCAGAGGCCGACTCCGTGATCGACGGGTTGATGGACGCGGCGATCCACGCGCTCTCCCGGCTTGCGGCGGTTCGAGTGCTTGCCCGGAGCATGGTGCATCGCTACCGCAGCCAGGAACTGGATCATCGGGTCGTCGGGCGAAAGCTGGGAGTCGACGCGATCCTGTCGGGCAGGGTCTCCCGGCGCGGCGAGGAATTAGTCGTCGGAACCGAACTCGTGGATGTCGCGAGTGGATGGCTGCTTTGGGGCGAACAATTCAGCCGTGACACATCGGACCTTCGATTGATCGAGCGCGAGCTCTTCGTCAGAATCTCCCAGCATCTCAATTCCCACGCGGGACCGAGTGCTTCCGGCGTAGCGGTGCGTTCCCAGACGGTCAGTGCGGGAGCATACCAGGACTACCTGAAGGGCCGCTACCACTGGAGCAAGATGGACGTCGAAGGTATGCGCAAGAGCGTCGCATACTTCGAGAGCGCGCTGCAGAAGGACGCGCTCTTCGCGCCGGCGCACGCCGGACTTGCAGACGCCTGCAACATGCTGGCATTCGCCGGCCTTTGTCGTCCCATCGACGTGATGGCCAAGGTAAAGCAGGCGGCAGTCACGGCCGTGGACCTGGATCCGGATCTCGCCGAAGGGCACACCGCGCTCGCTAATGCGCTCAAGCTGTATGACCACGATTGGGACGGCGCAGAACGCCAATATATCCAGGCGCTGCAGTTGAACTCCAACTATGTTCCTGCCTACCGCGGTTACGCGGCGTTGCTGGCAATTCGCGGGCGCGCGATGGAATCGGCGGCGCAGATCGGACGTGCGTATGAGTTGGACCCCCTCTCTCTGCCGGTCGGTATCGACATGGCGTGGAACGCGCTTGCCGGGAGGAACTATCAGCTCGCGATCGACTATGCGGAACGAACGGCGGAACTGGAGCCCGCGTCGCGGGCGGCGCAATACGTTCTTGGATTGGCGTATGAACAGATGCGGCGATTCGACGAGGCGCGTGCCGCGCTGGAACGGTCGCTGGCGGGCGGGTACGGGCACGTTTCCGGACTGGCCGGCCTCGGCCACCTGTGCGCGATCAGCGGCAAGAACGAGGAGGCGCTACGGACGCGATATGGACTCCGGGAATTGGCTCGCCGGCAGTACGTGGCTCCTTTCTGGCACGCGGTCGTGAGCGCCGGCCTCGGTGATGAAGAGGCGGTCGTGGCGGAGTTGCAGCGGGGCTTCGAGGAATGCGACTTATGGCTGGTGTGGTTGAACGCCGATCCACGGTTCGATCCGGTGCGAACCGCCCCGGCATTCCGCGAGTTGCTCCGGCGAATAGGGTTTCACGAGGCGTCTGCGCCTAGAGCGTCGGCCTTGGCCGCGCCGCCGTACCGGTGAACGGCTGTCTGATGCCGATTACTTCCGCCCAGTAGCGCGGCCACCCCGAGGGTGGCGCGACAACAATGCGCGCGCGAAGTGCGATCGTCAGGTTCGCGCCATTGCCGAGCGCCAGTGTCGCAAACTTTCTGAGATGTCGCCGACCACCCGCTCGCTGTTGACTCGAGGAGCGTAGTCATCGCCTGTACGATGCGCGTCCAGGTCTTCTTCTCCACGGCGACTTGGCACCTGTCCCTAGCGAAAAAGCTCCTCTCACACAAAATCAACATCTTACGTGGCGCCTGTCCGGACGTTAAGACCGAACGTTAAGCAGCTGGAATTAACTTTGGAGCAGAAAGAATTAACCTTCCACCACAATCGGGCAAACTCGTTGATTCTGAACCAGAACGCAATTTTCGAGAACCCTAGCGCGGCCTACGGCCGCAACCAAACTAGTTGGGCGCCTTCTCCACGTTCGTATCATTGTGGGGTGTACATTTCACAGAACACAAGCATGGGAG
>DASXXV010000358.1:0-4338 GCA_036502905.1 Occallatibacter sp.
CGTTCATTCCATCCGTAACTCGACTTGGGCGAGTCAGGCTGCTCAACATGACAGCGTAGGGGCGAGCGGTGAAGTTGGTGTATTACCGTCTATGCGGAGCTTTGCTCAACTTTCGCCCGCTAGATCCCATGTAGCGGACAGCCATTGTTGGCTGCCCAAAAGACCATTCGCTTGCCCAAAAACATCTCGGAATTGGCTATTTTTCAGGCAAAGCCCCCCGAGGGAATGCAGGTTTGAAGAAAACAGCTGTTTCAACCTCGTAAACACCGGATGTCATTTCATGCAAACACCGCTGGTTGCCTAAAAGAAAAGACCAAATTGGCCTGTCGGAAATTGACTCGGCGGCGGCAGGCAGAGTGGCCGTTCTTTGCTGATACCCAAGACGCCAGCCCTCTGAACAGCTGCCGACTCCGTGGAACATTGTGCCAGCGTTTCGGGGCCTTTGACTTGACCACCCCAAACCATGTCTACTGTTGATGTCATCGAAGATGGTTTGATGACATGATCGGGTCGCCCGCTGCTGACGACCGACACCAATAAAACATTTGCCAGGATGCTCGGGAAGACGGTGTAAATCCGTCGCTGCCCCGCAACTGTGAGCGCACCTGCCCCCACGGCCGTCGTTTCCACCAGGGCAGGCGACCAGTAAGTGCTCCTTCGTACATGCGAAGTGGCCGTTTACCACTGAAGGCGGGCCTCTGCGCCCGGCTTTGGGAAGGTGACTGGTGAAGGTCGCCCGAGGACGAAATTCTGTCCCCGGGGTTCCGGAAGGCGCAAGCCAGGAGACCGATCCTCGGCGTCTCAACCCGCTTGCGTTCCGAGGGGAACGAAGGAGCCTCGATGTCTTCCTGGATTTCGCGCCGACCGGCGCGCTTCTCTGCAGTGCATTCCCCTGCTCGCCGTTTGTTTGCGGTTGTAGTCCTCCTGGCCCTCTCAGCCGGGATCGCGGGCGCTGCCTCCATCCGCGGCGTGGTCACTGATGCCACCGGCGCCCGGGTGAAAGGCGCCGCCGTTGGTTTGCTGAGCAATGGCCAGGTCGTTGCCAACGCCGTTTCGGGCGCCGACGGGAGCTATGAAATTCTCACCGGCCTTACCGGCCGCTTCTTCATCATTGTTTCCGCCAAGAGCTTTCGCCAGCTGGAGACACCCGGCTTCTACGCCGGCAGTCTGGACGCGATCGAGCGCAACATGGTGCTCGAGCCGGAGTGGGTGCGGGATTCCATCGTCGTCACTGCCACCGGCACGCCCACCCCGCAACCGCAAACCAGTGCGGCCACTGACGTCCTGGGTCCGGTGGAACTCGGCCCCCGCAGCGACATGGTGAGCGCCCTGCGGCTGATGCCCGGCACTTCGTCGGTCCAGATAGGACAGCGCGGCGCGCAGAGCTCGCTGTTCATCCGCGGCGGGAATTCCGACGATAACGAAACCCTCCTCGACGGCGTCAGCATCGGCGACCTGGGCGGGCGCTTCGATTTCGGATCGCATTCCACCACCGCCCTGGAACGCGCGGAAGTGTATCGCGGGCCTAATTCGAACCTCTATGGCGCCGGCGCCGCCAGCGGAGTGGTCAGCCTCGACACGCCCCGCGGGACCACCAGCTTCCCCTCTTTCTTCCTCTCCGGCGACGGCGGCAACTTCCATACCATGCACAGCGAAGCCGAGCTTGCCGGGGCGCGCAACAAGCTCGATTACCTGGGCGCCTTCAGCTGGTTCCAGACCGCGAACGCGCTGCCCCACGACGAGTACCACAACGAAACCAGCGCCGGGAACTTCGGATGGCAGCCGAACGGCGCCACCCAACTGCGCGGTACCGTGCACTACGGCGTGGCGGCCACCGGCGTGCCCAATGCGTGGAACTTCTATCACGTCGCCGACCAGGCCACGCAGAAAGACCAGGATCTCTACATCAGCGCTTCGGCCGACAACCAGACCACCCCCGATTTTCACAACACCATTCGTTATGGCGCGGCGCGCAAGCGCGAGCAGTACTCGTTGTGGACGCAAAGCGGCAGTGGCGCATTCGATGCTTTTGGCGACAGCCTGGGGCACACTGTCACCATCACCGGCGCGAACGGCTACTCCACCACCGGCCGGGCTGTGCTGGATTACGCCCAGGACTATCCGTATCAGTACAACCTCGTCTCCAATCGCGACCAGGTTTCGTACCAGGGTGATTATCGGTTTACGCCTCACTTATCGGGGCTGATCGGCTTCCGTTTCGAGAACGAGCGCGGCGTGGAGAACGTGCCCTCATTCCTGGTTCACGACACTACCGATCGCACCAATTACGACTACCTGGCCGCCGTTCACGGAGATTTCAAGACGCGCTTCTTCTACACGCTGGGCGGCGCTCTCCAGCACTACTCGATCTTCGGCGTCGAGACCACCCCGCGCGCCGGCGTCTCTTTCTACGTTCTGCGCCCGCGAAGCGGAATCTTCAGCGGCACGCGCCTGTTGTTCAACTACGGAGATGCGGTGCGCGAGCCCACACTCACCGATGAAACCGGCTCCCTCTACCGATTCTTGCAGGAGAACGGGGATGCCGGCATCGCGCAGCAACTTCATATCAGCGCGCTGGCCGCACCCCGGGTGCGCACCTACGAAGGAGGATTCGAACAGGCCTTCCTGAGCGAAAGAATCGTCCTCCGCACCAGCTACTTCCACAACCAGTTCGGAAGACAGATCGAATACGTCGGAGGCCACCTGATTCCCAACCTCGTCCCCGGCCTGAATTCGGACCAGCAGCAGGCATTGATTGACGCCCTGGGCTTCTACTACACAAATGATTACGGGCTGGCGGTGAACTCCGAAGCTTTCCGCGCGCAAGGTGTCGAGGCCACGGTCGAGAGTGGAATCGGCCGCGATATCTTCCTGCGCGGCGGCTATACATATCTGGACGCCGTGGTCCAACGCTCCTTCGACAGCGACAACGAAGCCCTGGCGGGCGGCTTTGCGCCCGACTATAACGGCATCCCCATCGGAGCCATCTCTCCCCTCAAAGGAGCGCGGCCCTTCCGCCGTCCCCCGCATAGCGGCTTTTTTACCGCCACTTACGCGCACCCCAAATTCGCGGTGCAGTTTGCCTCCGCCTTTGCCAGCCGCAGCGACGATTCAACCTATCTCGAATTCGCGGACGAAAACGGCGGCAACACCCTGCTGCTGCCCAATCGCAATCTCGACTTCGGTTACGCCAAGCTCGACCTGGGCGGGACCTACCAGCTCTTTTCGTGGCTGAGCATCTACGGCCAGGCCGAAAACCTGACCAGCAATCAGCACATCGCCCCCATCGGCTATCCCAGCCTGCCCATGAACTTTCGCGCCGGCCTCAAGCTGCAACTGGGCAAGGGAAGCAAGTAAGGCTCACCGTCCACCCTCACTGCTCGATGGGCCGGGGCAACTGTGAAATGCGAATGGGTGCTTTGATGTTCAAGCACCCTCGCCGAATCGGCATACCGAATCACTTTGCTGAATCGGAAACGCCGCCATGCTGACGCGCCTCAATCCATCCCCGTTCCCGCCTCTTCGTCACAAAGTCCCCGGGCCGATGTTCAGCCGGCTGCGCGGTCCACCATACTGAGCACCCATGAGAGTTTCCAGTTCTGACATTCGCTTTGTCTGCGCGGCGGTTGTGATCGCGCTGTTCCTGGGCGCACTGCAGGCGCAAGCACCGCCGGAGCCCGCCGCCGACGCCGATGCGGCCTACACGCATCATGATTGGCGGACGGCGGAAACCCTCTACGAAGCTCTCACCAAACAAGCCCCGGAAAATGCCCGCTACTGGTATCGGCTGGGCGTCGCCGAACGCGGCATGCAGCACTATGCGCCCGCCCTCGAGGCTTTTCACAAGGCCGGCGTTCTGGGCGCCGGCAAGGGGCTGCAACAAAACCTGGTCGATTACGAATTGGCAACCACCTATTCCGGAATGGGCGACCGGGAGCAGGCGTTGAAACTGCTCAAGACCGCCGCGGGCGAAGGTTTTCTCCAGGAAAGCCGCCTCGAAAATGACGCGGAGTGGAACCCCCTCCGCAGCGATCAGCAGTTCGCCGCAATCCGAAAAGATGTGCAGCATAATGGTCATCCCTGCGACGGCCCGGAGTTCAGCCAGTTCGATTTCTGGATCGGCGACTGGGATGTGAGCTCCACGGGCAACGGCGTGCCCCGAGGGACCAGCCACATCGCCAAGGAGATGGGCGGCTGCGTCGTGTGGGAAAACTGGACGTCGGCGAGCAGCCCCTATTTCGGCAAGAGCTACAACACCTACAACGTGAACCTCAAGCGCTGGGAACAGTACTGGGTGGATAACTTCGCCGGGGTGATGTTCTTCCACGGCAACCTGAA
>DASXXV010000359.1:0-5851 GCA_036502905.1 Occallatibacter sp.
TTGATGCGGCGGACTTCCTCGAGCAGCTGGAAGTCCAGTCCCTGTTGCTGCGCCACCCAGTGGAAGGCGGCCACGTCCTTGGGAAAGCACGAGCCGCCGTAACCCAGGCCGGCGCGGAGGAACTTGGGACCGATGCGGCTATCCATGCCGATCCCGGCGGCGATGTCTTCGACGTCCGCGTCGACGCTCTCGGCCAGGTTGGCGACGGCATTGATGAAAGAAATCTTCATCGCCAGGAAGGCATTGGATGCGTGCTTGATGATCTCCGCGCTCTGCGCCGAGGTGACCAGGATCCTGGCAGGGTAGGCGGCGCTGCAGGGGCCGGGCAGGGAGTCGGCTCTTTCGTAATAGGTTCCGGTGGTGAGGGGCGCGTAGATGGCTCGCAGCAACTCCGCGGAGCGGTCGTTTCCCGCGCCCACCACGATGCGGTCGGGGTGCAGGAAATCGATGACGGCTGTGCCTTCGCGCAGGAACTCCGGGTTGGACGCCACGTCGAACAACTCGGGCTCGATGCCGCGCCGGTGCAGCACGCGCCGGATCCACTCGTTGGTGTACACCGGAACGGTGCTCTTCTCCACGATCACCTTGTAGGTGGTGATGGCGCGGGCGATCTCCGAGACCACCGCCTCCACATACGACAGGTCGGCGGCGCCGGTTTCGCCTTGGGGCGTTCCCACGGCGATGAAGATGGCTTCGCTCTTCTCTACCGCGCCGGCCAGGTCGCTGGTGAAATCCACTCCGCGGCCGAGATGCCTGCCCAGGAGCTCGGGAAGGTGTTCCTCGAAGATGGGAACCCCGCCTGCCCGGAGCAGTTTCACCTTGGCTTCGTCATTGTCGACGCAGGTGACCTGGTGACCCATCTCGGCAAAGCAAACCGCGGCAACGAGCCCGACATATCCTGATCCGATGACACAAATAGAAACTGGCTTTGACATGCGCTGCTGTCCTTCCTGTTTTTTGGACGAGCCTGCTTACTTATGAACCGGGTTACTTATGAACCGGGGATCTGGGACGTGAAGTATGGCTGTCGATCGACTAAGGGGAAATCCGAAGCTATTTACGATTCTATCGATTATAAAGCCGGGGTCGAAAATGGGGATTTGAACCACGCGCAAACCCTTGCAGCGGTGGCGGCATCTTAAAAGCAGGTGTCTTGTTCCTCCGGGGACCAGCCACAACCTGCTGTCCGGCCGCTGTCCCCTTGGGATTGCAACTTTTGTCGCATTCAATCCCGCGCCTTCAACCTGCATTTTAGATACAAAGGAGTTCCCCATCCATGAACCTTAAAAATGACAAAGTCGCCGTATGCGGCGCGGGCGGTTTCATCGGCGGCCACCTGGTCAAGGCGCTCCTCGACCAGGGCGTGAACGTGGTGCGAGCCATCGATATCAAGCCGCTGGACGAGTGGTACCAGCATTCGGAAGGCGTCGAGAACGTGAGTCTCGATCTCAAGGAAAAAGAGAACTGCCAGAAGGCGGCAAAGGGCGTCACGGCGGTATTCCAGCTGGCCGCCGATATGGGCGGAATGGGATTCATCGAGAACAACAAGGCGTTGTGCATGCTCAGCGTGCTGACCACGACGCACATGCTGCTGGCGGCGCGCGATGCGGGCGTGCAGAGGTTCTTCTATTCCTCCTCGGCGTGCGTGTACAACGGTGACAAACAGAAGAGCCCCGAAGTGATTCCGCTGAAGGAAGAGGACGCGTACCCGGCGCTGCCGGAAGACGGCTACGGGTGGGAAAAGTTGTTCAGCGAACGCATGTGCCGCCATTTCGAAGAGGACTTCGGCTTGCAGTGCCGGGTGGCGCGTTACCACAACGTGTATGGCCCCCTGGGCACGTGGACCGGTGGGCGGGAGAAAGCGCCGGCGGCCGTCTGCCGCAAGGTTCTGGAAGCCAAGATGACCGGCAAGCACGA
Organism: Occallatibacter sp.; assembly: GCA_036502905.1. Lineage (GTDB taxonomy): Bacteria > Acidobacteriota > Terriglobia > Terriglobales > Acidobacteriaceae > Telmatobacter. The sequence goes on from DASXXV010000359.1 coordinate 1,918, forward strand.
GATCGAAATCTGGGGTGACGGCAAGCAGACGCGCAGCTTCATGTACATCGACGACTGCACCAAGGGAACGCAGATGATCATGGAGAGCGACATCCACGAGCCGCTGAACCTGGGCTCCGACGAACTGGTCACCATCGATCAGTTGGTTTCGATCGTGGAGGACATCGCCGGGGTGAGGCTGGACCGTAAGTACAAGCTGGACGCGCCCAAGGGCGTAAACGGCCGCAACAGCGATAACAGCAAGATCCTGAAGCTGCTGGGCTGGGAGCCGTCCATCCGGCTGAAGGAAGGGATGGCAAAGACCTACGAGTGGATCGAGAGCCAGATGCTGGTGGGCGCCCACAAATAGCGCAACTTCGGGGTTTTCCGCGGGTTGAACGGTTACATATATTAAAGAACGCACCAGGTGCGAAGGGCCGGGACCAGTCCCGGCCCTTCGCACGTTTGGAGCTTGGGCATTTCGGTGAAAGGGTATAATCGGACCCATGGCGGCGCCCGCCCAGACCGACAATTCCGAGCTTTCCGCAGGGCAATCCAAATTGCATGCGCTGGAAGCGCAGCTGCGTCAGTTGGGAAGCGTGATGGTGGCCTACTCGGGGGGCGTGGATTCGGCCTATCTTGCGGCCACCGCGTACCGGGTTCTCGGCGATCGCATGCTGGCCGTGCTGGCCGACTCACCCAGCCTCGCGCGGCGCGACATGGAACAGGCACTGGCCTTTGCGCAAACCATCGGCATGCCCGTGCGCGTGATCCAGACCGAGGAACTCGACAAGCCGGAGTACCAGCGCAACGATGCCAATCGCTGTTTCCATTGCAAGACCGAGTTGTTCGACGGCATGCAGGCGCTGGGCGCACAGCTTGGGTACACGAACATTGCGTATGGAATGAACGCCGACGATACGCGGGATTTCCGTCCCGGGCAGAGAGCCGCAAAAGAGCACGACGTTCTGGCCCCATTGGCCGATGCGGGTTTGACCAAGATGGAAGTGCGCGCGCTGGCGAAGGAAGCCGGGTATTCGCTGTGGGATCGGCCCGCGGCGCCCTGCCTTTCCTCGCGGGTGGAGTACGGACGGGCCGTGACTCGCGAAGTGCTGGCGCAGGTGGAGCAGGCCGAGGACAGCATGCGCGGGCTTGGGTTCCGTGAATTCCGAGTGCGTCATCACGGGGAACTGGCGCGGGTGGAAATCGCGCGCGCCGAAATGCCGAAGGCGCTCTCGATGGAAGTGCTGGATGCCATCACGGCGGCCCTTCGCAGCGCCGGCTTCCAGTACATCACGCTGGATTGCGCGGGTTTCCGTTCCGGCTCGCTCAACGCGGTGCTGCCGGCCGATGTGCTCCTTCGGCGCGGTGCGTGAGACTTCGAGCAAACGTAGAGTCCACAATTCCCTCGCTGTCATCCTGCGCTTCGACCAGTGACACACGACGGTCTGCGCGTCGGTCCGCTCCCCGAATGGCGGGCAGATCGCACCGGGCCTTCCCAATACCGTAGAATCAGCCTCGATGCGTATTGCCTACCTGGACTGCTTTTCCGGCATCAGCGGCGACATGCTGCTGGGCGCGATGGTGGATGCCGGCGTTCCTTTATCCGTGTTGATGGAGACGGCCGCGGCGCTGAATGTGGGCGCGCGCCTGGAGGCGCACAAGGTGGTTCGCGGCGGGATCTCGGGCACCAAGGTGGACGTCATCCCCAGCGAGAATGCGACCGCCGAGGCGCGTGAGCACGACCATGCGCACGAGCATGATCACGCACATTCACACACCCACGAGCATCCTTCCCACGATCATGGCCATGCGCATTCACACCCACACGAAGCTGCGCACGAACACGAACACGCGCCCAGTCACGCACATCACCGCTCGCTGTCCACGATTCTGGGAATCATCAACGCCGCGGCTCTTGGGGACGGCATAAAGCAGCGCGCCTCGCGCGCCTTTCAACTCCTCGGCGAGGCGGAAGCGGGCATCCATGCCATTCCCGTCGAACAAGTGCATTTTCACGAGGTGGGCGCAGTGGACACTATAGTGGACATCGTGTGCGCCGCCGCGGGAGCCGCGTCCCTGAACGTGGATCGATGGCTGGCTTCGCCGCTGAACGTGGGCAGCGGAACGGTGGAGTGCGCGCATGGAACGCTGCCGGTGCCGGCGCCGGCCACCCTGGCTCTGCTGGGCAACGCACCCATCTACTCCGCCGGTCCGCCAATGGAGCGCGTGACTCCCACCGGCGCGGCTATCCTGCGCATGCTCGATGCGCAGTACGGAACGATGCCGGCGATGCGCGTGGCCGCCAGCGGCTACGGAGCAGGAGGGCGCGAAACCGCGGGCCAGCCCAACGTGCTGCGCATCGTTGTGGGAGAAGAAAGCACCACCACCGGCGATGCGTCCCTGGAACCTATCGCCATCATCGAAACGGTGATCGACGACTCCACTCCGCAGTTGCTCGCCTACGTGAGTGAACTGCTGCTCTCCGCGGGCGCCTGGGACGTGTATCGAGTGCCGGTGCAGATGAAGAAAGGCCGCACCGGCGTGCAGCTGACCGTGCTCTGCAGCCCCGATCTGGTGCATGCGCTCGGCGACGTTCTCTTCCGCGAGACCACCACCATCGGGCTGCATTGGCGGACGGAAAACAAGACCTCGCTGCAGCGCGAGTTTGCGCGCATCGAAACGCAGTGGGGCCCGGTGCAGATGAAAGTAGCGCGCTGGGCGTCGGGCGAAATCGCCAATGCGGCCCCGGAGTTTGAAGACTGCCGCAGGCTGGCCATGCAAAACTCCATCCCGCTGAAGCGGGTGATGCAGGAGGCCGCCCGCCTGTTCGCGGCCACACGAAAGGATGTTGGATGAATCGCGCGCAGATCGAGGCGCTGCTGAAAGACGTGAGTGAAGGCAACACCAGCGTTCATGATGCCATGGACCGCCTGAACGGGCTTCCCTTCGAAGACCTGGGCTTTGCCAAGCTCGATCACCATCGCGCCCTGCGCACCGGCATGCCGGAAGTTATCTTCGCGTCCGGAAAGACCCCGGCGCAGGTGGCCGCGATCTTTGAGCACATGGCGAAAGCCGGTGGAAACGTGCTTGCGACGCGCGCCGCCCGCGAGTATTTTGACGCGGTGATCGCGGAAGAGCCGCGCGCCACGTATCACGAGACGGCGCGCGCCATCACCCTTTCGCAGGCCCCTGCGATCCCCGGGAAGGGCACCGTGGCGGTGGTCTGCGCGGGAACCAGCGATCTGCCTGTCGCCGAGGAAGCGGCGGTGACGGCGCGGCTGATGGGAAATACGGTCGAGCTGATTGCCGACGTGGGTGTGGCCGGAATCCACCGGCTGCTGGCGCAGCGCAGCTCACTGCAGTCGGCGCGGGTGCTTATCGTGTGCGCGGGCATGGAAGGCGCTCTTCCCACGGTGGTGGGCGGCCTGGTGAATGCGCCGGTCATCGCCGTGCCCACCAGCGTCGGTTATGGCGCCTCGTTCGGAGGGGTGGCCGCGCTGCTGGGGATGCTAAACACGTGCACGCCCAACGTGTGCGTCGTGAATATCGATAACGGGTTTGGGGCGGCGTGTATCGCGACCCTCATTAACCGGCTGTAGCGTCTGACGCAAGGTACGGAGCGTGGAACTAAGCGGCGTGGTTCTGAAGAACTGGCCGGTGTTTTCGCCGTTCCTTGAAGCCGACAAGATTCTCAACCTGCCCATCGCCAAGCATCACAACCTGACCGGCTGCATTTGAAACTACTGCGGCTTCGGCTGCGCGGGCGGTGTCTGGGCGGGCTGCCCGGGCGCGGGTTGCGCAGTCTTGGGTGGCGTGGCGCGCTTGCGCTTGGGGGCCGGCTTGGGCGGGGTGCAGGGGACGGCCGCCGGCGCCGGCGCCGCCTTGTGTTCCTCGGCCGCGGCCTTTTGCGCCTTGATTTCGGTTTGCAGATCGGTGACCCGCTTTTCCTCCA
>DASXXV010000360.1:0-7840 GCA_036502905.1 Occallatibacter sp.
ACGCCCCCGGGAATCGTCACCGTGCGCGGCGCAATCTGCGGCACGCCCATCCCCGTCGTCACCTCGACCGCGAATTCCTTCCCGGCCCGCACCGCGTCGATGTGGCACACGCGCACCCCCGCGTCCGTCTCGATTTCCAGCCCATCGCCCGCCGCGGCGCCCATCGCCTCCGCCATCCATGCCGCCACACAGCGCGTTCCGTTGCCGCTGATCTCGGCCCTTGAGCCGTCCGCGTTGTGCAGCCGGATACGGCCCGAACGCGCCCCCGTCCACGCGAAGAATTCCACACCGTCCGCGCCCACCCCGGTGTTGCGCGCGCACAGCCTGCGCGTCAGTTCAGCCCGCTCCCGGCCGGCCGCCGCTTCTTCCGTCACAATCAAAAAATCATTGCCGCAGGCATGCGCCTTGGTAAACGAAATCAATCTTCCTCCGGATCGCGGAACGTGAGCAGCGCATCGATCGCGGGCTCGTCGTTTAACTTGGCCCGCAGCCGTTCATGGTGATTCCTGGTCGTGGTCAGGGAAAAGCTCACGCGCTGTAACTCCCCGATCGCGTCCCGCTCCATGTTGCACAGGCGTTCTCCCGCCTTATCCATTGCATCCAGGATGGAAATCAACATCAAATTCTGGTCGTGGCCGCGCACTTCATACATCAGCGGATAGCGCTTCAGACTCGCGCCCCGCTCCAGCAACCCCACCACTTGCAGGGCAACGATCACAATCAGTGTTCCCACCGCCCCTGCCGCATACAGTCCCGCCCCGCACGCCATTCCAATCGAGGCCACAACCCACACACACGCCGCGCTGGTGAGCCCGTTCACGCGATTGCGGTTGTGCAGGATCAGCCCCGCGCCCAGAAATCCGATTCCCTGGACAATGTTCGAAGCCACCCGCCCCTTGTCGGGATTGGCATCGCCGGCGAGCACCGCCGAAAGCAGCGTGAAGAACGCCGCCCCCATGCAGATCAGAAGATTGGTCCGCACGCCCGCGTCTTTGCGGTTGATCTCCCGCTGCAGTCCGATCACCCCGCCCAGAAAGCAGGCCATCAGCAACCGCCCGATCGCCCCATTCACCACCACCATCTGTTGCAGGCGGTCGAAACTTAACGGCTGTGCGAAATATCCCAGATAGGCGATCATGTAAGCTTCCTTGCCGTGCATGCGGCCTTGCTGTAAACCTATCCCTGCACGATGCTACCATCGGCCAACGCCGGGGCCTCCGCCCCGGAGCTAATGAAGGCCCGCATAGGTATCGGACACGTAAATCATCCCCGCCGGCTGGTCTTTCATGGCGAAATGCGCCACCGCACGAAGTCCTTCGGGATGCTTGCGGACAGCGCGATCGATTTCGTCACCCTCGAATGCAACCACGATGGCCGCCTGCTTCGCTGGTGCCGCCAGCGCCGCCTGCAGAAATTCGCGATCGCTCTCGTTGATCGTCTGCCGCAGTGGGATTCCGCTGAACGCCACGAATTCCGGATGCACAGACGTGTTCATCAAAACCGGCGCGCCGGGATAGCAGCGCGTCAGTGCGCCCAGGACCAGCGGCACCTCGTGGTCGTATTGGCTCCGCGATTCCATGTTCTTGGTGCCCTCGACGTACACCAGGGGCCGCTCGCGAATCACGATCACCACGTTGATCGCAATCAGCGCAAAGATTCCCGCCGCCACGTACCGTGCCCACTGCGCTTTGAATTCGCGCACACCCGTCACCAGCAAATGCGTAAAGAATGCGATGCCCAGCGCCAGGGCCGGCAGAAGCTCCAGCCCGTAGCGCGTGTTATACCAGGAATGCGGCCACCATGGCGGAATGAAAATCGGTACCGACCCATACGCCACCGCGTACGCATAGAAGGGAACCGGCAGCCACAGCAGCAGCGACCACGCGAACGCCTTGCGCCGTGCAATGAGCCACGCCCATGAGGTTCCCACCACGCTCGCGCCCAGCAGCCACGTTCCCCATCGTTCTCCCACCGCGTCCATCTCCGCGTTCTTCACGAAGAACTTGAGCGAGACCCACAGGTTGTGCCAGCCCGGATGCGGCGGACCCGCGCCCGCCGTGGCCGTTCGCAACTCGATCGCCTTGGCGGAGTAGGGACCGCGCATAAAATCGAGCCAGTCGCCAAACACCATCGCGTTGTATAAAAACCATACGACGGGCGATGCCATCACGATCACTCCCGCCAGCCAGAACGCCCGCGAGCCGAGCCGGCGCCGTTTCAGCAGCGCCATCCCCATCGCCGTCCATGCCAGCAGCGCCATCACCCATCCGTCATAACGCGTGAAGACGGCCGCAGACAGGGCCAGCGCGATTAGATAGAGCAGGCGGTTTGCGCGCTGCCGGGACGCGTCATCCCCGCCATCCAGGCACGCCCGCCACTCCACCATCCACAGCGACGCCCACACCATCTCGCACACAAACAGCGGCTCGGTCATGGCCGTGGTCTGCAGGTACAGCAGGTTGGGATTCAGCCCGAAAAACGCCAGGGCTATTGCGGATTCGCGCGGCTCCAGCCATCGCCGCGCCAGCCTGTAAACGCCTGCGCATCCGGCCAGGTAGGCCGCCGCCGACGGAATCAGACCCGCTACCCCGTTCGCCCACCACGCATACACGGCCACGAACGGAATGATCAGCAGGTGGGGTAGCGGCAGCCACACCGAACCGAGCTCGGACAAACCCGGACGGCGCGAGTCGATCACTCGTCGCGCGATGTGCAAATGCGCCACCGCGTCGCCGTAGTTGAGCATGGCCCCGTGCCGCCAGCTCCACGCCGTCGCCGCCAGCGACGCCGCCGCACAGCCGGCCAAAACCACCAGCCATTCTGTGCGGCGAATTTTCGTTTCAGTCAAGGTGCGTCAACTCGCGGAACATCTCGAACCGTTTATCCACCTCTTCGCGCGAGAGCTGCTGCAGCCGCTCCGTGCCGAACCGCTCCACCGCGAACGACCCCATCACGCTGCCGTAGAACATCGCGCGCCGAAACACCCCCGGCGTCAGTTCCTTCTGCGAAGCCACGTAGCCGAAGAAGCCGCCCGCAAAGCTGTCGCCTGCGCCCGTCGGATCCACCACTTCTTCCAGGGGCAGCGCCGGCGCGCGAAACGTGTTGGCGCCGAACCCCTCGCGGCCCTTGCCGTAGAATGCGGTCGCGCCGTACTCCCCGTGCTTCACCACCAGCATGCGCGGGCCCATGTCCAGCACGCCGCGCGCCGCCTGCACCAGGTTGTTGTTTCCCGCCAGCATGCGCGTCTCCGTGTCGTTGATCAGCAGGATGTCCAGCCCCTTCAGCATTTGCTTGAGCGAATCGCGATGATCCTTGATCCAGTAATTCATCGTGTCGCCCGCTACCAGCCTGGCCTTGGGCGACGCCTCGCGGACCCGCCGCTGCAGCACCGGATCGATGTTGGCCAGAAACAGGAACTCCGAATCGCGATACGCCTCGGGAATCTTGGGCTGGAATGCTCCGAACACGTTCAATTCCGTGGCGTGCGTCTTGGCCTCGTTCAGATTCTCCAGGTACGAGCCTTCCCAGAAAAAACTCTTGCCCGCGGCCCGCTCGATTCCCTGCGTGTCGATCCTCCGGGCATCAAAAACCGATTGCTGCTCCTGCCCGAAATCCTCGCCCACCACCGCGATCACGCGCACGCTGGTGAAGTAACTGGCCGCCAGCGAGAAATAAGTTGCCGCGCCTCCCAGGCACCGCTCCCTCCGCCCTGCCGGAGTTTCAATTGAATCGAAGGCAACGCTGCCCACTACCGTAATTGCCACGTATAGTCCTCACTTTTTTTTATGAACACCTGGGGCGCCACCACCCACCGGGGTGCTGCCACCTGTCGGGTGCAGCCACCCATCGGGTGCCCCATCTTCGCTCGTTCGCGTTTTTGCGAACGGCGAAGGTGGGACCTGATTTCGTTAGTACCGTCGGCCCGGAGCTACCACCCGAAATACTTCCCGAACAGCAGCTTCAATTCCTCTTTCCGCTGCGCCGGGATCGCGTCCTGCTGGGTGAGCACCGCGAACCGGGCCGCCGAAGCGCACCCGCAGTTCCGCTCCCTGGGGATGGCGGCCACCGCTTCCTTCACCACCTTGCAGGCGTTGGCCGCGTTCTGCTGCAGTACCGCCACGATCTCCTCGATGGTCACCGCATCGTGCCCTTCGCGCCAGCAGTCGTAATCGGTCACCATGGCCACCGTGGCGTAACAGATCTCCGCCTCGCGCGCCAGCTTGGCTTCCTGCAGGTTGGTCATGCCGATCACGTCCGCGCCCCAGCTGCGATACAGGTTCGACTCCGCCTTGGTGGAGAATTGCGGGCCTTCCATGCACACATACGTGCCACCCGGTTTCCCCACCACTCCCGCCGCGCGGCAGCCTTCCGCCGCCGCCTTGGCCACAGTCGCGCACACCGGATCGCCGAACGCGATGTGCCCCACGATCCCACCGCCGAAAAATGTCGAAACACGATGAAACGTCCGGTCGATGAACTGGTCGGGAATCACAAAGTCGGTGGGTTTGTGTTCTTCTTTCAGCGATCCCACCGCCGACACCGAGACGATGCGTTCTACGCCCAGCTTTTTGAATGCGTAAATGTTGGCCCGAAAGTTCAGCTCGGAAGGGAGAATCCGGTGCCCGCGTCCGTGACGGGCGAGAAAGGCCACCTTGCGCCCCTCCAGTTCTCCCAGCACAAAGGCGTCCGACGGCTCGCCGAACGGCGTATCAATTTGCTCTTCATGCACGTTGGTGAATCCGGGCATGGAATAAAGTCCGCTGCCCCCGATAATGCCGATCTCCGCCTCAGCCAAATGGCTCTCCCGCTCCGCCAGGCCGGTATGCGGCCTGCGCGCTAACTTGTATTGAACATTCCAGTATATCGAGGCGGGGGACGATGCCGATGGGCAGCACCAGGATACAGATGGGCTGTACCAGGCGCAATCCTGCGAGCCGATCAGGATCCCCTCGCCGAATGATCTGATCGCTGCCCTCTGACCACTGATACTGACCTCTGACCACTATTTAACAATCACCACGTTCATGCTCCACGGCGTCAGCGTCAGTGTGAGCGGCAGACCCCGCTGGCCCATGTCCGTGGTTTTCGGGTCCGCCCAGACCGGCGTCGCCGCATTGCTCTGGTCGTAGATCGCCTTGTCGTAGGTGATCACCGTGACATCGGAAGACAAGACCGTCCCGCCGGAAAGGGTGACCTGCACCGGCTGGCTGTGGTTCTGGTTAAGGTTGAACAGAAACAGCGCGGTGCCGCCGCTGTGCGTGGCCGCATAGGCGCGGATATTGGTCCTGTCGCCGTTCACCGTGGCGCTCAGAGCGCTTTCCCCGGTCACCGCGATGTTCTGGAACAAATTGAACGCCTCCGCCGTGGGCGACATCGTCCCAATGGGACCCGAGCCCACCCCGCAAGGGCCGTCCGCAGGTCCATCGGAGAACACGTTATACGCACCAAACTTCTGCCAGCCGTACAACGAACCGCTCATATTTCCCAGGGCGTTTCCTTTGTCGTCTTCGTCGCAATTTCCGAAGCCGATCCACCAGGTCGCGCGCGTGACTCCAGCGTTCATCATTTCGCCCAGCATCTGGCCCGCGTAGAGACCCTGGCTGATCGACCAGCTTTGCTTGCCCGGAAGCGATGAGACTGAACCCATCTCGCCCACGTAAATGGGGGTGGCTCCTGCGCCGGCGGTGGTCAGTTCGGTTTTGATCCTGTTGATGGATGTCGTGAAATCCGTTGCCGCCTGGTGCACCAGGTAGGTATCGTTTTCGTTGCCCGGATTCTGCGCATAGAAGTGGAACTCGACAAAATCGTACGCGCCCTTCGCCGCCGACAGTACCGTGCTGTCCCAATTGGCCTGGATGCCGCCGCCGTCTACCACCACTCCCACTTTCGTGGTCGGGCTGGCGGTCGTGATCAGCTTGTAATACCCAGCGTTTCCAATGACGGAATTTGCATACGTCGCGGCGTCCCACTGCCTGGCGTGCAGGTCATACTCCCAGCTTCCGTAATTCTCGTTTCCCACCGTCATATGGCTGGCCGGGTATCCCTCGCTGAGCGCCTCCGCAGCCCAGGCCGCGGCTTCCGCAGGATTGCCGCCCCCGTTGCAGGTTTCATTGCTCCCGTAATTCGCGGTCAGCGCCAGGTCATAACTGCCGCCCTTTGCGATGGAAGTCACAAAATCAGCGAACGAGCTATATCCGCCCCAACCGGTGCCGGTGCCGACGCCGCTGCACATGTAGGGGAGGAGATTGGTCGGCGACGTGCGCCAGTGCCAGGCATCCGACCACGACCCGCCCGGCCACCGGATCGCCTTGATGCCTGCCTTGCCGAACGCGGTGTTGATCGCGCCGGCATTTGCCACGTCGTCATACCACGCCGCCAGGTTCAATCCCATCAACTGGTCCGTAACCGGGGCGAGCGTCGTGGACTGGTTCACCGTCACCGTGCTGAAGATCACCACGCTGACCGCCGCTGACGTGCCATTCGCCGAATTGAATTGCGCCGAACCCGTCGCATCCGGCGTGTAGGCGGCGCTGAGCGTATCGCTGCCCGCCGCCAATGCGCCTGCCGCAATGGTGATGCTTGCGCTCCCGCTTGTCAGGCTCTTCATCGACGAGTAGCTGCCGCTGGTAAGCTTCACCGTGCCGCTGGCTGCGGGCGCGCCCGTGCCGGGTCCCGACACCGCCACCGTTACGTCCAGGGCTTGGGATGTATCGATGCTCGTCAGTGCCGGCGTCACCGTGACCGTCGGCGTCGCGCGCGCCACACTTACCGTAGCCGTTTGGGTGTTGCCGTTGTAAATGCCCGAGCTTTGCGCATCGGGTGTATAAACCGCGCTCAATGTCGCGCTGCCAAACCCAAGCGAGTAGGCCGGAATGGCGATGGTTGCCGTGCCGTTGCTCAACACCGTGGCCGCAGACTGGTAGTTTCCGCTGCTCAGGACCATCCCATTCAGGACCACCGCCCCGCTGGGCGTCGCGCTCCCATTGGGTCCGCTTACCTTGACGGTCACGTTGAGTGGCTGCGACGTCACCACACTTTGCGATGCGGGACTGACAGTTACCGTGGGCGTAATCTCCGGCGTCACTGTAACCGTGGCCGAGCCCGATCCGCTCGCATACACCGCCGAACCTGCGCTGTCCGGCGAGTAAGTGACCGTCAGCCTGGCGCCCCCGGCCGTCAGCGATCCCCCCGGGATGCTGACGCTGGCGCTGCCGTTGGTGAGCGGTTGCGCCCCCGAAGTGTAGCTCCCGCTGCCCAGCGTCACGCTGCCGCTGGGCACCGCGCCTCCCGCGTAACCCGCCACCGTGACTGTTACCCCGAGCGCCTGGGCGGTGCCGACACTCGACGCACCCGGGGTCACCGTCACCGTCGGGGTCGCCACCGTGATCGCCACCAGCCCGGTCCCCGTATTCGCTTTGTAGGTGCTCGAACTGGCCCCGTCCGGCGCGTAGGTCGCTATCAGGGTATTCGAACCCACCGCCAGCTTCCCGGCCTGCACCGTAATCGTTGCGTTCCCGCTGCTCAGCGTGGCCGCCGCGGAGGAGTAGCTTCCACTGCTTATCGTGACCGTTCCCGTAGGCACTGCCGAACCCGTGGAGCCGGATACTCCCACCGTTACCTGCAGCGATTGCGAGATCGAGATGCTGTTTGCGGAGGGCGTGACCGTTACCGTAGGAGCCCCGGGCGGATTTCCCCCGCTGCCGCCTCCGTTGCCGCCGCCACCTCCCCCGCAGGCGGCCAGCAATACCGCCGCTCCCCACACCAGGCCCAAAAACGCTTTGCGCGCCCACTGCCTCATCCCGGCTCCCTGTTCCGCAGTGCTCCCGACAAGGTCGAGAAG
>DASXXV010000361.1:0-4555 GCA_036502905.1 Occallatibacter sp.
TCCCTGCCTTTTAATACAGCCGGAAGTTTACCTCGATGGTGATCATGACCGGGACCGGCGTCTTGCCGTCTTTCAGGGCCGGCTTGAATTTGTACCTCCGCACCGCTTCGAGAGCTTTCTCATCCAGGCCCATGCCGAGGGCGCGGATGACTCGCGGGTTCTGCGGATTGCCCTGGGCGTCTACGATGAGCGAAACCAGGCACACGCCCTGGTACTTGGCGCGCCGGGCTTCGTCGGAGAACTCGGCTTCCGGGGAAACGATCGGCACGGGGGCGGAAACGCCGCCGCCGATGCGGAACAGGCCCCCGCCTGCATTGCCTCCAGTTCCCGGACCCCAGCCGTTCCCGGTACCCGAGCCCAGGCCGCCGCCGGATCCCGTCCCCATGCCGCTGCCGGTTCCCTGCCCGTTCGAAGCCAGCGTGACGTTGGCGGAATTGGTAACGCCGATCATCGGCATGTTGGGATTGTCAGGCAGTTTGATGTCCGGCTGAACCATGATCGCCGAGGGCACCTCAAGCTTGGGCTTTTCGAGGATCGGCACCATGGGTGGAGTCACCGGAGCCTTATCCAGCTTGGGCAGCTTGCCCTTGATGGGATCCACGATATCGTGCGATCCGCCGCCTCCGCCGCCCCCCGCGGTCTGCGCGGACTTGGGTGCGCTCAGGTTGATATCGCCCACGTCGAGGTTCGTGACCTGGTGGGGCGGAATGATCTTGTTGATAACCGCCCGCGCACCTAAATACAGCACCAGCAGCAAGATGGCGCCATTGATGAAGGTGGCCGTGCCCACCGCCCAGGGGTTGGTCTTGACCGCCATGCGGTCGGGCACAGGTATGGGCGTCGAAGTCAGCTGGAGGGGAGGAAGCTTCTTGGGGAAGAAAACATCCTGGATGTTCTCCCAGAGGTCGCTCCATATCGGCTTTTCTTCGAAGGATTTGCCCAGGAAGGAGTCAAGTTCATGACCCTCCCTGGACTGAAATCCAGATCTGGTTTGCTGAGTTGTCAGTACTTCATCTGCCATATTTGCCGCTGGCTCGTTTGATGCCCGATTGCTCGGGATTGCCCGGTCTTCCGAGGAATGTTCCGGAGAGAGTGGCCGACCATGAACCAAGCTTATCCCTTCATTATGCGTGACAGTCGCCGGGTTTGTCGCGGCATTCGTCACACGGCTTTCAGGGCCTTGCCCGGCGCCTTCCTGCTCGTCCTTCTCCCAAAAATCGTATTCTGCGCTCGATCGGACTCCCATATACAATAGACGACCCGTGCCCTTCGTGGTTAGATCTATGTCAAAAAAGATGGCTATTCGGTCTTCCGGACCTGCCATCCGGCCTGCTAACCGTGCAAAAGGACCACTGCAACTTTGACGCCGGCCGGAACAGACGGTAACTGCATCACCCCGTAACGTTTCCGATGCCGCCGCGATTCCTGGGCCCTTTGCCTCCGCCCCAGAGTAAAACCATGGCTGTGCAAGTTAAACTGAGAAAAGAACAGTTCTCAACTGAAATAGAACAGTTCTCTTTGGACCTGACGTCTCTTCGGACCTGACGGTTCCCGGTCCCAAGAAGTCAGACCAGGTCTGATCCACCACCAGGGAGTAAAGATGTCCCCAGCGCCGGAGTTGAAGGCGACATTGACGTTGCCTCAAACCGCCTTCCCGATGAAGGCGAATCTTCCTCAGAATGAGCCGAAGCGGCTGGCTCGCTGGGCCTCGTTGCGCCTGTATGACGAGTTGCGGAAGGCCGGCGCCGGCCGGCCCGCCTACATCCTCCATGACGGCCCTCCTTACGCTAACGGGCCGATCCACCTGGGTCATGCGCTCAACAAAGGCCTCAAAGACTTCGTGGTGAAGTCCAAGACGATGGCGGGGTTCGACTCTCCTTACGTGCCCGGCTTCGATTGCCACGGTCTGCCCATCGAAATCAAGGTCGACGAGCAACTCGGCCGCCGAAAACTAGAGATGCCGGCTCCTGAGGTCTTGGATGCATGCCGCAAGTACGCGCAGAAATATGTTGATCTGCAGACTTCGCAATTTGAGCGCATCGGCTGCTTCGGACGCTGGGGAACCCCTTACAAGACCATGGCGCGGGACTACGAGGCGCGGACGCTCGAAGCGTTCTACGGGTTTCTGGAGAAGGGCTTTGTTTACCGCGGGCTGAAACCGGTGTACTGGTGCACCCACGACCGCACCGCTCTCGCCGAAGCTGAAGTCGAGTACGAAATGCACACCAGCCCGTCGATCTACGTCCGCTACCAAATGACGTCGGATCCCGGGGCGCTGGACCCCACTCTGGCCGGGCGCGAAGTCTACACCATCATCTGGACCACCACCCCGTGGACCCTGCCCGCGTCGCTGGCCGTGGCGTTCCATCCCGATTTCGATTACGTCGCGCTGGCAACCTTGGATGGGCCGGTATATATCGTCGCCTCGGAGTTGGCCGCCGCCGTCAAGGCGGCGTGCGATCTGGGCGAGACGCGGGAACTGGCGCGCTTCAAAGGCGCCCGCCTGGAGCGGACCACCTACCAGCACCCGTTCCTCGACCGCGGCATTCTGGGCGTGCTGGCCACCTACGTTACCGCCGACACCGGGACCGGCGCGGTGCACACCGCCCCCTCGCACGGCGCCGATGACTTCTACACCGGCCAGAAATATGGACTGGACGCGACTACGCGGGTCGACGCGACGGGCCGCATGCATGTCGATCCGTCCGCCTGGCCTCTCGCTTCACCGCCGCCCTTTGAGAACAAGACCATTTGGGAAGCGAACCCCATCATCATCGCCATGCTCGACGAGAACCGCGCGCTCCTGGCGGCGAGCGATCTCGAGCACTCCTACCCGCACTGCTGGCGGTGCCACAATCCTGTAATCTTCCGCGCTACCGAGCAGTGGTTCATCGACATGGAGCACCCGGTGAAGCGCGCGGACGGAACCGAGACCAGCTTCCGGCTACATACCATCGAAGAGATCGACAAGGTGGTGTGGGACCCGGCCTGGGGCAAGGAGCGCATCACCAACATGATGGCCACGCGGCCCGACTGGTGCATCAGCCGCCAGAGGATCTGGGGGGTGCCGATCGCAGTGTTTATGTGCCAGGGCTGCAACCAGCCCATCATGGACGCCGCGCTTAATCGCCAGATCGTTGGCCTGTTCGAGCGCGAAGGGGCCGAGGCCTGGCACACGACGGACGTGGCGGCACTGCTGCCTGCGGGCTCGAAATGCGCACATTGCGGCCACACCAGCTTCCGCAAGGAAACCGACATCCTCGACGTGTGGTTTGACTCGGGCACCAGTTGGTACGCGGTGTGCGAGGTCGATCCCGATCTTCGCGCATCCTACAACGGTTTCCAAAACGATGACGGCACGAAGGTGCTGTACCTCGAAGGCGGCGACCAGCATCGCGGCTGGTTCCATTCGTCTCTGCTGACCTCAGTGGCCCTGCGCGGCCGCGCACCTTACTCGCACTGTGCCACGGCGGGCTGGACGCTCGACGAGCAGGGCCGCGCCATGTCCAAGTCGCTGGGCAATGGGGTCGACCCCGTAGATATCGCGGAGCGCATGGGCGGCGAGATCGTGCGCCTGTGGGTGGCCTCCATCGACTTCCGCGAAGACATGGCCGCCAGCGAGAACCTGATGGCGCGCTGCGCCGAGATCTACAAGAAGCTGCGCAACACGTTTCGCTTCCTGCTGGGCAATCTTTCCGGATTCAACCCGGCCGCCGATGCGGTGCCGCAGCCGGATCTGCTGCCGCTTGATCGCTACATGCTGGCGCGCACGCGTGACCTCACGGAGAAGATTCTCGGCTGGTACGAGGCGTTCGAATTCCATCGCGTTTACCACGCCGTGAACGAATTCGCGATTGTCGACCTGAGCTCGTTCTATCTCGACGTGCTGAAGGACCGCATGTACACGTTCGCGCCCACGAGCCATGCGCGGCGCTCGGCGCAAACCGTGCTGTGGAAGATCACGGAGGCGCTGGTTCGGCTGGTGGCCCCCATCATGAGCTTTACGGCCGATGAGATCTGGGAATACTACCTGCCGCCGGTGGAAGGACGCGAGATCAGCGTGCACCTGGCGCTGTTCCCCCGGCCGGAAGAAGTGTTTGCAAGTGATCCCCGGCCCGTGCTGGAGGAATGGAAACAGTTGTTCGCGGTGCGCGATGAAGTCATGCGCATGCTCGAAACTGCACGTCAAAGCAAGGAGATTGGAAAGGGCCTCGAAGCAAAGGTAATCCTGCTTTGCGGGCCTGAAGCAATCGGCATATTGGAAAAATATTCCGGATCGCTCAAGGAGTTCTTCAATGTCTCTGACGTTGAATTGAGAAGAGCTCTTACGGAGACGATCGGCGCATCGCAATATAGCGTTGAATCTCTGGCGGGTCGCCAGTTTCTGGCTGTAATTGAACCGGCGTCGGGCACAAAGTGCGCGCGCTGCTGGAACTTCATGCCGGAGGTTTCAAATTATGGCGTGTGGCAGAACGTATGCACGAGGTGCCAATCGGCGCTGCGCGAAATGAATGTCGCGCCACCCCAGGCCGAAAACGCGGGAGCCGTCGCGTGA